>JBGSJT010000622.1:0-52011 GCA_041741715.1 Pirellulaceae bacterium
GTATCGCTCATGCCGTTGCCGTTCATCGTAGGGCCGACGCACGCTGTGTGTAGTACTCCGCCATCAAGGCGTTGGGGACACGTGCTGCGCAAACCCCTGCCCCAGGGCGGCGTCAACGCTCGCTCCACTCGCGTTGACTTGACCTGGGCTAGGTAATCTGCTGGGCCTTCGGCCCGAAGAGTACGGGCTCTGGCTCAACTCATAAATTTGTAAATCGCTCTTCGCTGCTACTGAGGCCCCAATTCCAGAACAAAACGCACATCAACACAAAATTGCCAAACTGCTATTTGTCGCACAGCCCTAAGGCAGTCTACCCGTCGGCCTTCAATTTGCGATAGAGCGTTTTGCGGTCGACACCTAGGATCTTCGCGGCTTGGGATTGATTGTTACCGGCGGCCTTGAGAACGTGGGCAATGTAACGTCGTTCAATTTCTTCCATCGTTACAAGCTCCGTCGGATCGTCGCCTCCGATGAAAATCGTCCCCGCGCGATGTTCGCGGATCTTCTCTGGAAGGTCCTCAACGGTCAATAGGTTATGCCGCGTGAGGGTCACGGCTCGTTCAATTACATTCCGCAGTTCGCGGATATTGCCCGGCCAGGTGTAAGCCAGCAGGCGTTCAGCCACCGCCTGATCGATCCCTTCGATTGGACGTTGTGACTTGGCAGCATATTTATGGAGGAAGTGTTTGGCCAGCATCAATACGTCGGTCCCGCGAGCTCGCAGGGGAGGGAGATGAAGCTGGATGACGTTAATGCGATAGAACAGATCTTGGCGAAAACGTTCTTCCTCTACGGCTGTTTCTAAATCGCGATGCGTGGCTGAGAGCAAGCGGACGTCGAAAGCTATTTCGCGATCGCTGCCGACGGGGCGCAAGCGGTTTTCCTCCAACGCCCGCAACAATTTGACTTGCATTGCAGCGGGCATGTCCCCCATCTCGTCCAGCAACAGCGTGCCACCCTCGGCTTCCAGAAATAATCCCTTGCGATCACTCCGCGCATCGGTAAAGGCACCTCGCGTGTGTCCGAACAATTCACTCTCGAGCAGCGTCTCGGAGATCGCACCACAGTTGATTGCGACAAACGGATGGTTGGCTCGTGGGCTGAGTTGATGAATGGAGCGTGCGACCAACTCTTTACCAGTTCCACTTTCGCCTGTGATCAATACCGACGCATCCGAGGCGGCCAGGCGGGGGAGCTGCTCATAGATGCGATGCATGGCTGGGCTATCGCCGAGCAACTCCGCGAAGGGCTGTTGGGGAGTCTGCTTCTCGGAGAGCAATTTGACTTGCAATCCCAACTGTCGTCGCTCCACGGCGCGTTGAATTGTCAGTCCCAGCACATCCAGTTCGACTGGTTTAGTGATGAAGTCATAAGCGCCTGCCCGCATGGCGGAGACGGCTGTCTCTAAACTGCCGAAAGCGGTCATGACCACGACTGGAATATCTGGGCGAGTGCGATGCAGTTCATCGCACAACTGCAATCCACTCGTGCCGGGCATACGGACATCGGTTAGCACCACGTCCACGTCGCTATTGCGCACGATCTCCAACGCACCTTGAGCAGACTGGCACCACTGGGTGTCGTAGCCGCGGAGACGCAAGTCGGTTTCGAGCAACTCGCACATGCTCCGCTCGTCATCGACAATTAATATCGTGCCTGTGGTGGACATCAGTCGCTGCCCAGCGGTTGCCAATGAAAGCCCAACCCTTCCGCGCTGAGCAGTTCCGTGGGAATCGTGCCGTAACGGACGCGGAACATCGGCGCGTACTCGGCCATGTAGGCTTGGTTGCCGATGGGACAATACTGTCGGCCATTCCCTTCGATAGCAGCCACCTTCGGTAGGCGACTGGCAATAGCGGCTGAATGCAAGAAAGAGCCACCGATGCAAGTCAAATCTTGAACACAGGTGAACATATTGTAGTGAGCCGCAGCGGCCCCCATCAACAAGCATTCCGACTGACCCTTGCACGCCTTCAGTGCCACTCCCGTATAGCCACGCTGCCGCGCCATTTTCAGACTGGCAAAGTCCGTCAACGATTCGTCAATCACGACTGGACGAATACGTGAAATACGGTGCACAGTCATTTCGGTGCGCGTCGTCAAGTCGCGTGGCGTGGGCTGTTCGATGTACTGCAAACGATCAAAAGATAATTTGCTCAAGCGTTCGATCCGCTCCAGCAAATCAATCACGTAGTCCTCGTTCGGGCACTGCTCATTAAAATCAAACGATAGCTTCCAATTCCGCTCAGGTGCCACCGCTTCGCAAATGCGCGTGACCTCAACGATACGACCTACATCCCAATCGATGTTGTTACCCGCCAGTTTGATCTTCAGATGCGAAATGCCGTCGGACTGCAACCACTCATCGAGCGTTTCTGGATAGCCATCGTTCAAACGCGTCTTGATATCTTGACTGCTGAGCGGATCGAGCGCGCCGACCAAGTGATACAGTGGCATCGTCGGTTTGGGCTTGGCGGATAGATAATCGACTGGATACTTTCCAGCGAACTCTTCGTTCAAATACGCGCTCAGATCTTCGTTGAGAAATTCGCTGGTCATCAGATCGAAACTATTGCGACCGTGCAATTGTCCAAAGGCATCGTGAATGGCTGCGTCAAGTGGACTGGCGGCGAGCATGGAGGCCAGCTTGGGGATTGGTTCGGTGATCTTGAACTCTTGAACCAATTCGGCCGTCACGGCATCACGGAGCTTCCCCAGACGATGGGCGATCTGTAGTGGATCGCCACTGAGCGAAGCCTCTTGCGCGCGCATGGCTAGGCGGTTAGCCAATTCCAGCAGGACCTTCAGGGTGACTTTGCCAGGAATCTTGCTGGGCCAGGCCCAGGCGTTCCCCATCGTCATCTCGCCGACGCCAGTGACCTTTTTGCGGCCTCCGACTTGAGTGATTGTCACCTCGGTCCTAAGGACGCAGACGTCCTCCACAACGCGTCCACCAAATTTCATTGGTTGGCGATAATTGAACGACCGCGTACTGTTCGCGACCGATTTCAAATTGATATCTGTAGCCTTACCCATCTTATGAGGGTGCCTTTCTGGTCTTCGTGTCGGCAATTGGCCCATACAGCTAGGACCAGCGTTCCTGATAAAGTAGCACAATTGGCAAGGGCGTGGCAGACGCCATCCCCATTCTGGTCAATGCGTATACAATTACCCGGTTGGCTGGTGAACCTCTGGTGCTAGCCGTGGGCTTGGGGCACACCTAACTGGTCCAGGCCCACGGCTGGCGCCTGAGGAACACGGTGATTAGTACAAAGTAAAAACGTGGCCCGACGCTCGCCCGTCGGATCTGTCCTGGATGCACCCAGTCTAACGATCATCAAAGAACATTGCATACTCGCATACTAGAACCTGAGCTCATGGACGACCCGGCGCTCGGTGCGGCGGAGCACGCTGCAGCCCTGCGCGGCTTGCAACGCGTCCATCGGATCACGGGGACGGTGGGGCGATTGTGGCGTCCGATCGAACACTTGTTGAAGACCGAAGGGCTCAAGGAGTTGTCTGTCATGGACGTGGGGTGCGGCGATGGTTGGATGCTGCGACAGCTTGGGGATTGCGCTCGCCAGCGTGGATATAAGTTGCACTTGGTAGGTTGCGACTTTAGTGCGCGAGCACTCGAGCTCTGCGGTGCAGCTTTCACACAGGCGGACGTACCTATCGAGCTGCATCAAGTGGACGTGCTGCAGCACGCTTTGCCGGGTCCAGCGGATGTCGTGATCAATTCGTTATTTCTACATCATTTCGCTGATGAAGACGTTGTGAGCATCCTTGAACAGCTTGCGGCCCAAGCGGGACGTCTGCTACTGATCGAGGATTTACAGCGGAGTCGGCTGGGATATGCCCTGTGTTGGTTGGGAGTGCATATGTTAACTCGCTGTCGAGTGGTGCACGTCGATGGTCCACTGTCTGTGAAAGCGGCTTTCTCGCTCAGCGAAGCTAGAGAATTGCTGGATCGGGCGGGATTGCGCGAAGCGCGAATCTCGTGCCACTGGCCTGAACGGTTTGTGATCACATGGGAAAACACCAAACGTACAGTCACCGCGCATGCCGCCAGTGAACGAGGTTCGCATGCTGGATAGTGCCGAACTGAATTCAGGTGTTTCCAATTTGGACTCAAATTGGGACGTCGTAATCGTGGGAGCCGGTCCGGCAGGAGCGGCGGCGGCTTGCTCGATCGCTGCCGATGGACTACGAGTGCTGCTAGTGGATGCGAAACCATTTCCGCGACGCAAGGTGTGTGGCGGTTGTTTGAATCAGGTCTCAACGCAGCTCGTGCGACAACTGTTGGGCGCAGAACATCCGCTGTGGCAGTCATCGGTGTCGCTCGATCATTTCGAGTTATCTCATGCGGGGCGGGCCACGCGATTGGAAATGCCGCCAGGCTTCGCCGTCGATCGCGCATTGCTCGATCAGAGTCTAGTAGCCCGCGCGGTGGAGCTAGGTGTGATGTTCGCCGATTCCACAGTGGCCAAGCTGTCACCAGCCGGCGGGCAAGGGAGGGCCGTCGAACTGAGTACCGCCAGTGGTTCACGCGTGGTAACAGCGCAGGTGGTCGTACTGGCCTGCGGTTTGGGCAATCGCGCGGCGGGTGACAATCAGGAATTGCAGCACACTGTTGCTCGCACTTCGCGCGTCGGGGTAGAAGCGATCTTCGAAAAATTTCCTAAACAGTATGCGGCGGGGACCATTCACATGGTCGTCGCGGGCTGCGGCTATGTGGGACTAACCCAGATCAGCCAGGGGCGATTGCATGTGGCGGCGGCCGTCGATCGGACTCCCCTTCAACAATTTGGCCCGGGCGAGTTGGTGCAACGCTTATTGGTCGAAGCTGGCGCACCCAAGTTGTATACTGATCAATCGATCGCCTGGCGCGGCACGCCACCACTCACCTCGCGGGCCAAACGTGTGGCTGATCGACGTGTGTTTGTGGTTGGCGATGCGGCAGGGTACGTCGAGCCCTTTACTGGCGAGGGGATTCGCTGGGCGCTCCAGTCGGGAATAGGGGTGGCCCCCTTGGTCGTTCGCGCTGTAGCGGCTTGGGACGATCATTTCATCATCCAGTGGGAGCATTGGTATGGCACGCAAATTGGCCGTCGACAACGCATGTGCCGCAGGATCTCCACCGCATTGAAGTCGACAACCGCTCGTTGGCTGGCCGATCGCGCACTGCGTTGGCGTCCCAACTTGGCCGCTCCCATTATTGCCCATCTCAATTCTCACTGAAAATAATTCGTATGCCGGTAAGTCTACGTGGGTTGGGAGTTGCCACTCCCCACCATCAAATGACGCAAGACGAGTCCTTGAAGATGTTCACGGAAATCGTCTGCGAAGATGAACGGCAGGCACGGTTGGCAAACGTCCTGTTTCGCAAGGCGGAAGTCGACTCACGCCATACGGTGCTGCCGCACAAAGTGGCCTACAACTGGTGTCGGGATATTTCGCAATCGCCGGAGGATGGTGGGGCCACAGTGGCCGATCACGCTGTTCCCAGTGAAGTGACTCCACGAGTCGTGCCGGGTCAAAGCCATGGTCCGACGACTCGTGAACGGATGGAGTTGTACGCGCGCTTCGCATCGGACCTGGCCGTTGAGGCCTCGCAGCGAGCGCTGCTCGATGCGGAGACGACGGCGGAGAAAATCACTCACTTAGTTATCGTCACTTGCACTGGCTTCGATGCCCCAGGGGTCGATCTGGAGTTGATCGAGCGACTGGGGTTGCCCAACACCACGCAGCGCGTCCAAGTTGGTTTCATGGGTTGCCATGGCGCGATCAATGGCATCCGCACTGCCTTGGCCATCGCCGGTTCCAATCCGAAAGCGCGGGTGCTGATGTGCGCCATCGAATTGTGTAGCCTGCACTATCGATTCACTTGGGATACCGAAGGAATCATTGGCAACGCACTTTTCGCCGACGGCGCGGGGGCTATGGTGGTAGCTGTCGATGAGCAGAGCGGCAGCGCGTCACAACCATCGGTGCCGCCGTCGAATCAGCGCTGGCAAGTTCACGATACTGGTTCAGTGGTGATTAGCGATTCGCGGCAAACGATGAGCTGGAGTATCGGAGACCATGGGTTCGATATGCGGCTGACCAGCGATGTGGGAGACAAGATCGAAGGAGAGCTGGCGGGTTGGCTAACCGCTTGGCTGGCCCAGCAGGATCTCACGCTGGGAGAGGTGAACTACTGGGGAGTGCATCCGGGCGGGCCGCGGATTTTAACCGCTGTGCAAAGCAGTCTTTCGCTTCACGCAGATTCGTTGGCCGTCTCGCGCGAGATTCTGCGTCGTCACGGCAATATGTCGTCGCCCACGGTGTTATTTATTCTCAACGAATTTCGTCAGATGCGAGCTACCAAATCAAATGTAGGTCGGGAGCATTGTGTATTATTAGGGTTTGGCCCCGGGCTGGTCGCGGAGATCGCACTGCTCTCGGTCGAGTAGTCACAAAACTTTGCGAAGTTCCTACCTCCCCCACGCAGCTAACGGAGCCCCCGCCATGTCTCTTCCACACGCGTCCCGTCCGCACTTGACCCTTGATCGCCGCAACTTTCTGGTTCGATCTTCCACTCTGGTCGCTGCATCTTCGCTGATGGTTCATAGTTCAGTGCGAGCCAACGCGTCAACTAAATTGCGCACCGCCTTCATTGGAGTGGGAGGTCGTGGTGGCGCGAATCTGAGTGCGATTGGCAAGGATGTCGACGTCGAAGTGGTCGCGCTGTGCGATGTGAACCGACGCAATTTGGAAACAGCTCACAAGCAATACGCCGATGCCCGCACCTATGCCGACTTTCGCGAACTGTACAAGCAAGCCGATGAGATTGATGCGGTGGTGATAAGCGTGGCGGAGCACACGCACGCCTATGCCACGATGCCTGCGCTGCGAATGGGAAAGCATGTGTACTGTGAAAAACCATTGACCTACAACATCGACGAAGCCCGACAGATAACTGCTGCGGCCGCTGAAGCTCAGGTGGCTACGCAAATGGGGACGCAAATTCATGCCACTGACAATTACCATCGCGTGGTCGAACTGATTCAAAGTGGTGCCATCGGTCCCGTTCGCGAAGCACATGTGTGGGTTAGTCGAGCTTGGGGGCTGCAGAGTCAAGAGGAAGCAGAGGAACACAAGGATCGTGTCTTCGTTACTGAGCGACCGCAGGAAGCCATGCCGGTCCCCGATTACTTGAACTGGGACTTATGGTTGGGCCCCGCACCGGCGCGGCCCTTCCATGAAGTCTACTTCCCAGGGCCAGCCTGGTATCGTTGGTGGGACTTTGGAAATGGTACGATGTCCGATTTGGGAAGCCATTGGAACGATCTTCCCTACTGGGCACTGAAGTTGGACGCACCTCTGAGCATCGAAGCTAGCGGGGCCGAGCCACATCCGGAATTGGCACCGGCGTCGATGCAGGCGGTCTATGAATATGGGCCACGCGGCAATTTACCAGCTTGCAAATTGACTTGGCATCAGGGCAAATACAAACCGCAATTGTGGCTTGATGGTCAGATTCCGCAGTACGATTCCGGGGTGCTATTTATCGGTGATGATGGCATGTTGTTGTCTGACTACAAGCAACATGTGTTGCTGCCGGAAGAAAAGTTCGTCGATTTCAAGCCACCCCAGCCGTTCGTTCCGGATGTGGCCGGGCATCATGAGGATTGGTTGGCCGCTTGTCGCAGCGGTTCTCCCACCGGTAGTCCCTTCAGCTACGCAGGTCCATTGACAGAAGCCAATCACTTGGGGAATGTTGCCTTCCGCGCTGGTGGCTTGATTCAGTGGGATGCAGCCAATATGCGGGCTACGAACAACCCAGCGGCGGCGCGGTTCATTTCTCGCACGCCGCGCGGCGGATGGTCGCTAGGCTGAGTTACATTTACGAACTTAGCTACGACAGTTGTTTACCAAACGATGCTTACTAGCGGATCGGGACGGAATAGCTAATCGCGCCGATGGCCTGACCGGCTGGCACCCGACGGTAGTGTTCGTGGCACATGATGCATTTTTCGAGCACCACGGGGACAGGTGTCATGGCCCGCAGCACGAATTTCCCATCCTTGTTCGACTCGACCGCTTCGACAAACTTATCGCCAGCTTTGATCTTTTTGACGGCTTGCTTTTCGAATTCATCGTTGGCTACGTTCTTGTCATCGTAGGGTTGACCGGTAACGTCCAGTAGTTCGGCAGTGTGCCAGCCTTTCTCACTGACGGCGGCGAACAGGGCCACTGCGGCAGAACCCGCCGGGAAGTCATCTTCGCTGTGGACGTACTTGTCAGTGATCAACACCACGGCGGTTTTGTAGACATCGTCGAGCATTCTGATTGAATCGCGAGTGCGCTCGACTGCGGCGGCGTCTGGTTTTTTGCTTGAGTCCTGGGCAACGAGCGACAGTCCACCCAGTCCTAGCGCCAGTACTGACATAATGAGCATCGACCAACGTGAAAGTGAAATTTTCAAAATGAATCTCCTGCAAGAAGTGGAAGTTGGGCCAGCGAGCGACCGCCAGCAGCAGGGATTAGACTAAGCAAAACAAAACAGGATGTCAATGTCCTGTTTTGGGGGAAGTGGACTTTGGCTCTCGAAACCTGCACCACCAATAGGTCGCAATTTTTCTAGTGGGTCACTCCCGTGGGGTGCGACGTACGTCCCCGTGAATATTCCTGTCCGAATCAACGGATGGTAACGTTGTCGACCGTAGTTACGGTGATCGCAGGAGGTTACAATGAAAGCCGGTTAATACTGCACATTGTCGGAGTTCACTATGGACAATGCGATTTATCAAGACTGGTGGCAGTTACATCTTCGTACAGCTCGCGGCGATATACTAACCAGTCACGAGAAAGCCGTTTACGAAGGTGGTTTGGCGGATCTTGAGTGCGGTGAGCAATTGCCAGCGGCTGTCGATGCGAGAGAACTGCGACAGTCATTAGCCATGCGCCAAAAAGAGCATTTGGCGCTGGAACAAAAGCGACGAGAACTGGACGCCGAGATTAATGAATTGGAATCGCGGTTGAGCCAGGACGCTCGGCGGTACTTGGGCGTTGAGGATTAGGCCGTTGGCGCATTCACGGCATAACAATTCTCATACAAAGAATGCAGCTCGATGACCAACTCGCACGACGAACACCTGAGGGTCCGTCAACCGCTTTCGCAGTTGATTGCTGGCTAAATGCGCTTCCTCTACTACTTCGTATTCTGTGGTCTCGACATCAATGGCAACAAACTGATCGAAATAGCGTTCCTCAAGTTTTGATCGCAGGCTCGATTCACATATTTCCGTACCACGTTCACCAATCTCGTCTCGTGACAATCGTCGCGTTGACATTGCATGCTCCTGGTAAGTGGCTTTTGGTTCACTATCTCTATTATAGTCGTTTGGGGACTCAATAGTTTTGGGCTGCATATTACAACAGGCAATGACCATGCCTACTTCGAACTAGTGCTTTGTCTAACTTTAATTTTGGGGTTGGGAGAGTAGAGCGATTGTCCCAATCGCTTGAGAAACGATTGGGACAATCGTTCGACTCTGAGCGCTGCCAACCCCACTTTTCAATCTGGACGAAGCACTAGCGTGGTTTTTTGATAACTTTGCAGCTCAACTTCGTCCTGTCTCTTGCTAGAATATAACTAGCCAATTTGCCATCCGCCGCTGGAAGGATTTACCCACAACTCCAATTGCCCAAGAGTGAGGCCATCAGCAATGCCCGTTCATGATTGGAGCCGTGTCGCGGCTGGAATTTTTCACGATTTTCACCATGCGTGGATCGAAGAGATCAAGCGAGCGCTCAACGCAGGTTTATTGCCGAGCGACTACTATGCGTTGGCTGAACAACGAACGGCTGGTTATGGACCAGATGTGCTAGCCTTACAGACTGACTCCGGTGACGACGACAATCAGGCTGGGCCAAATGACCGCAGCCATGGTGGCTTGTTAGTGGCGAAGCCGCAGGTCGCTTTAACCGCCGAAACGGACATGGAGTTTTATCGACGCAAGCAAAACGTCGTAGCGGTGCGGCATGTTAGCGATGTTCGCGTCGTTGCGTTGGTTGAGGTCGTTTCGCCGGGGAACAAATCGAGTCGCGCGGCGCTCCGTTCGTTCGTGGAAAAGACAGCACAGCTTCTCGATCAGCGAATTCATTTGCTCATTCTGGATCTCCATCAACCGGGAAGCTTTGATCCACAAGGAATTCACGGAGCGATTTGGGAAGAGATTGAGGGTGCCTGGGTTGCCCCAACGGATCGACCGTTAACATTGGTGGGATACGAATCGGCACTAACCATCCGGGCATTCGTGCAACCAATGGCGATAGGTGACGTGTTGATCGATATGCCGCTCTATCTGGAACCAGACGGATACGTTCTGGTACCACTGGCAAGCACCTATGGACGCGCCTTCGATGCCTTGCCCAAGCGCTGGCGCAGTGTGGTTGAAGCGTAGTAGCATTGCTGTCTGCGAGAAAGATTTTTTTCGCTACAGTTTTTCGGTCAGTAGCTTGGCCACCAGTTCCGGGTTGTCCTGTTGTCGCAGGTGTTCGATTTGTGCGGCTGGCACACCTGCTTTTTCTAAGTTCTTGGCGAGAGACTCCCAGACTTTGGCTCGCTTCTTACCTTCGGACAAATACAATTCCGTCACCAATTCTTGCGCTCGCTGCAGGCCAATGGAATCTGAATTGTCGTAATAGCGCTTGATAATTTTTTGTTGATGCTTGGTGTGGCTGCGTTCGGTCATCTCTTTGCTCCCAGGGTGGCAATGTTGAACTGTAGATATTGTAGCTACTGATTACTAACGGTTTGGAACCAACTATCGTCGCTGGCCAGGGGGGCAGTTTACTGTTTTCACGCATCCAGCCAACTGGTAATCGCGGCAACGACCGCATTCTTCTTCGGCCCCCTGGAATAGACCACTTCTCACCTCTTGCAGCGGGGGGGAAGCTCATTAAAACAGTAGTCCCCCCCGATAGACAAGTCAAAATTATAAGGCAAGGATCATGCCGCAAAGTCGATGTTAAAGACAGCCTGAGCGTCGCTACCGTGGCACAGTTGTCGAAAATCTTCCAGCCCCCCGGTCAATCTTGGATGTGGGCACTTGCGTTTCCGGCTAGGCCGATCAAGATTGGCGTGATGGAAACCTCTCGATCCCTGCGCGCAATGCAACACTTGCGTCAAGAGAAACACGTAATTTTGCCTAGCCTCCTGCTGTGCGATTTCGGCGATTTGAAGCGCGAGATTGGGCAATTGGAAGAAGCTGGCGTAAAGGCATTGCATTTGGACGTTATGGATGGGCATTTCGTCCCCAATCTGACGTATGGCATGCCCATTGTGGCTGGTATTCGCAAGTTGACCAATTTGCCCATCGACGTACACTTAATGATCTCCGAGCCCTCGAAGTACATACGACAGTTTGCCGAAGCGGGGGCCGATTGTCTAACGATTCACGCGGAGATTGCGGAAGATGTGTCGAGCACGCTTGAGCAAATCCGCTCGCTCCAGGTAGGTGTGGGACTGGCCCTGAATCCTGACACCGCGCTAACCGCAGTCGAACAGCACTTGCCCCTTTGTGACTTGTTGCTAATTATGAGTGTTAATGCTGGCTTTGGAGGGCAGGCATTTAATCCTGTTGCTCTGGAGAAACTCAGCGCGGTAAAAGCGAGCTACCCGGATCTGATACTTGAGGTCGACGGTGGTGTCAATTTGACGACGATTGCTAGTTGTCAACAGGCTGGCGCGAGCCTCTTTGTGGTGGGCTCGGCGATTTTTGGACAGAGTTCTTATCGCGCGGCCCTCGAAGGGCTCGCCGCCCCCCTGGTGCGGTGATTCTTTTCTTTTTTGTGATGAGATTGGATGATTGAAGTATTGCTGATACGGCCTGGTTCCACCACCTTCGATCGCGAAGGACGGATCAAGGGATCGCTCGACATTCCGCTTAGTCCCGAAGGGGAAGTTCAAGCGGAGGTGTTGTCGCGCAGTTTGGCAGAAATCAAGTTGGATTGCTTGTATGTGGCCCCATGCGAATCGGCGTTGAAATCGGCTGAGCGAATCGGCGATCGCAACTTTTGCAAGCAAAAAACGCTCGACTGCCTCCGCAACTTGAACCACGGACTGTGGCAGGGGAAGTTGGTCTCGGAAGTGCGACGACTGCAACCCAAAGTCTATCGACAGTTCCAAGAGCATCCGGCGGACGTCTGTCCTCCGCAAGGTGAAACGGTCCAAGCCGCCTATGATCGCGTAAAACCACTGGTTGAAAAACTCAAAAAGCGCCATAATGCAGGTCGGATCGGATTGCTGGTCCCCGCCCCGATGGCCTCCATCGTGCGACTCGCCTTGATTGGCGGGAGTCTCGGTGACTTGTGGAAATCGGAACTCGACTTTGGCACGTTCGAAGTCTTGCAGGTCGAGTCGAAAACTGCGTTATCGAGTTTGTCGATGTTTGCAACCGCCTAGCGCATTGTCAAAGCAAAGAATTAGGGTCCATCTTAGTGGACGAGGTTACGAGTCCCCAGGAAAGCACGCCGTCGGCTCACAGTGGGAGATTTAATGGCAAGCATCGAAGTATCCACTGAGACGACTAGCGTGACAGCGGCGGTCTCCCGCAAACGGCCAGTTCCCGACGGCGTGTGGGTCAAGTGTCCAGGCTGCGCGGCGACTATCTATCGCCAGGAAGCGGTTCGCTTACAAAATGTCTGTCCCAAGTGCCAGTATCATTTTTACGTCTCGGCGTCAGAGCGCATTGGCCAAGTGCTCGATGAGGGGACCTTCGAGGAGTGGGACGAACAACTGCGGCCCACCGACCCACTGCAGTTTTCCGACAAGAAGCGATACGCGGAGCGCTTGGTGGAAGAGCAGGCGCGCACCGGATTAAGTGATGCAGCACTCACCGGCTGCGGCATGATCCGTGCCCGACGCGTCGCCATTGGTGTTACAGACTCGGCATTCATCATGGGGAGCATGGGCTCGGTCGTGGGTGAGCGTTTGACGCGTCTGGCCGAGCGCGCGACAGCCCAGTCGCTACCGCTGATCATCATCAGTGGTTCTGGTGGTGGAGCACGGATGCATGAAGGGATTCTGTCTTTGATGCAAATGGCTAAAGTCTCGGCTGCGTTGTCACGTTATCACGCGGCAGGAGGTCTGTACATCTCCGTGCTGACCAACCCGACCATGGGTGGCGTAGCAGCCAGTTTCGCTTCCCTGGGAGACTTGGTGTTCGCTGAACCCAAAGCCCTGATTGGTTTCGCTGGACCGCGTACCATCAAAGCCACGATTAAAATAGAACTGCCGGTTGGCTTTCAGACGAGCGAATTCTTGCTCGAGCATGGCTACATCGATCGCATTGTCGACCGCAGCCGACTAAAGAATGAAATTGCCCGCGCCATCGACTACTGCGGAAAATAGAGAGTCACTATGGGGTTCCTTGAAAAGTTCGGGTTCGGCTCTAAATCCACGCATGCCCCTGGGGAATCCGCTACCAAAAAGTCGCTCAAGTCGACGCGGCGGATCGATATTGACGAGCGTTTCGAAAAACTTCGAACCGCCGTTAGTGGGACCATGAGCAAGTTTTATGCGGCCCGTGATCGAGAGAGTGACCAGATTGTCGGACTTAAATTGTGCGATTTGGAAAAGCACAGTTTTTTTGAGAGCCGCTTCAAGGGGTTGAACAAACCGTCCGAGGGTGAGATCTCCGCCAAGATGGTTCACCCCAACATCATTACCACCCTTGAATACGGGTTGTCGATCAAGAACGAACCCTACTTGGTGATGGAGTTTGTCGACGGCCCCGGATTAAACGTGCTGATTCAAAATCGCGATACGGAACGCTTGGGTGATAAACGCCTATCGCTCATTCAGCAAATGGCGGAGGCGCTGAGGTATGTGCATCAGCAAGGCTTTATTCACCGCGATATTTGCCCCCGCAACTTTATCTGCACCAGCGACATCAATACGATTAAGCTGATCGACTTTGGGTTGACCGTCCCTGCTACCGAGCCGTTCATGAAGCCTGGTAATCGGACCGGCACGCCGCTCTACATGGCTCCCGAAATCGTACGGCGTCGCGCCACCGATAAACGACTAGACATTTTTTCGTTTGGCGTATCTATCTATCAACTGCTGACATTCGAACTTCCTTGGCCTGCCGGGGATGCCAGCGCGCTGGCCGCGCTCAATCACGATACGTCCAATCCCAAAAGTATTTACGATTACCGTCCCGACCTCGATAGGACGCTCGGCGATGCCATCATGCAGTGCATCCAGTCCATTCCACAAGCCCGCATTGCCACGATGGAGCAATTGGCAACGACCCTTCGCTCCGTGAAACAAGCGTTTGTTTCGTAACCGATCAGCACGCGACCGCATTTACCCATTGTAGAACGATTGTCCTCAACCAGTCGTCCTCACCGCTTTTTCTCGGCCAGCGCGCGTGATTCTGAACAGGAACGGTGAACGGTTGGGGACAACCGTTCTACTATTTTTTTGAGCAGTGTTGGCTTAGCCCTGCAGCAGCTTCTCAAATACCTGCCGCTGCTGAAGCATGGCCTGCATTTTGTCGGCGGGATCGGTGCGGGCTTCGAGCAGGATCCAGCCTGCGTAGTTCATCTGCTGAAAGAGTTTCATCAGTTTCGCGTAGGGGTAGTCCCCTTCATTTAACTCGCGCACATGCACTGTGTCGCCAAAGCGATCTTGCACCATGCGAAAGTTGGCTGCCAATCCTTCCCCCTGCAGATCTTCATCGTTGCTGTTCCAGCAGACGTAGACATTGGGATGGTCGGCCACCTTGAAAATATCGCGCATGTTCGGTAATTCACAGGTCCCTTTGCCATGTACTTCGACCCGAATCTTCTGACCATATTTCTGACCATACTCGGCCACTTCGTTTAGCGACTTGCCGATCTGCTCGATCGTCTTTTCATGCGACAGTCCCGCAGAGAATCCATTGGGCTTGACTTTCACGCCACTGCCGCCGCAATCATGCATCAGCTCGATATAGGCCTTGGTCTGCTCGATGTTCTTCTTTACCTTGGCTGGGTCATCCGAGTGGTATTCGCAGTTGGAGCCGTAGCCTACCAATTCAACGGGGCTATCGGCGAAGCGTTTCATGACCTCGGCCCGCGCCGCTTTGGAGAGCGACGGTTCCACGGCGTGCTTGTGCTCGGTTCGTAGTTCAACTCCCAACACTCCCGATTTCTCGCAGGCTGAGATGACTTCCTCGAGACTCATGTCCTTCCCCCATAGATAAGTCACCAAGCCCAGACGCATCCCTGGGCTGGCTTGCGGAGCGGCGCGCAGCGACGCCTGGGCCAGTAGTGCGGTGGCCAGAGTGGCAGCGGAACCTGCCAGCAATTGCCGACGATCGATCGGGTGTGGTGATGTTTCAAACATGGAAGGCTCCGTGGGAAAAAGTTGGTAACTGTCACCCATTAGCATAGCACCAAAGCCACTGAGCGGCGGAGCGATCAGCGACTTTCGCCTGAACGGTCAAGTATGCGATTCAATCACGCGTTTCGTTTCCCAGCTTCCACTGAAGTAACGGATGGCAAAGACGATCCCCATGGCAGTGACCCAACCGGCGATGACGTACCACCACAGCATTAAACTAGCTCCCAAACTGTGCTGACACAAAATCCCGATAAACACGGCGCTGGCGGAGACCGAAATCGTCGCTAGTAGCACAAACCAAGTGTCTCCCGCACCCTTGATCGCCCCCACAAAGACGACTTGTATGCCATCGACCACGCAGTAAAAGGCAATGATCTTCAATAGCGGTAACAGCAGCGGACGCATCGTTTCGAAGCGTTCGTAGGGTGTTCCCCAGGCGTAGATGGAGATCATCGCGTTGGGGGCCAAGCCCAGACAAAGTGCAAAGGTGCCAGAGTACAGCGCCGTAACTCCCAAGGCGCAAGTGACGGTGCGCCGCGCCAGATCAACGCGTCCCTCGGTTAAATGTTGACCTACCAACACTCCCACACCGATCCCCAATCCAATCATCGGTACGAAGACCAGAACATTCAAGCCGAGAGCTAAAGTGGTGGCGGCCATCGCTTGTTCTCCCATCCGCCCAACTTGAAGCATGATCAGCGAGAAGCAGCCAGCTTCTGCCAAGAGTTGTAAACCAGCCGGGGTGCCAAAGACAATCAACCGCCGAAACATATCGAACTCCCACGGCGCAGGTTGGCCGACTCGATAGTCGGCCACCAACTGGCGATCGCGAGCGATGATCCAACTGGCCAGCGGTATCTTCAACCAAAACGACAGCGTGGTCGCGAGACCTGCTCCCAAGATCCCCAAAGCTGGAATGGGTCCCAGTCCAAAAATCAAAACCGCGTCGAGAATTAAATTCACTAGCGTAGCGACGCCATCAATGGCCAAGACTGTTGCGGTCCTTCCTTGGCCAGTCAACAATCCACTCTGCACGCTGTAGAACAACACTCCGATGCCACCGACCAGCAAGACGCGCAGGTAGGTAGCTTCTTGCTCAGCCAGTCTCGGTGCATGCTCGGCCCAGGCAAACAATTGGTATGCAAATAGAATCGCCACAATCAGCACCGGCACGAGGGCCCAGGCTAACGCGAGCGCGTGTTGATAGACCACACCGATCCTGTTCAATTGTCGGGCACCGCGATACTGCGACACGAAGGTGCTAACGTATCCCAGCAATCCCATCGGCAAACAGATCAGCGACCAATAGACGGTTCCCGCCCCCATGGCTGCCGACGCTGCTCCTTCCGATTGCCAATACAGCAGAGTGCGATCGGTGAACAATGTGACCGACACAAAGCCCGCCGAAATCATCAAGGGCAAAGCCAAGCGAATCAGCGGACCAGGCCCCCAGTCGGAGCTCCACCACTGGCGAAAGCTCAACTCTGTTTTGTCCGCTGGTTTCGAAAGAGTCACTGATGACCTGCGCTGAACTGAAAAAGGGGCTGGCTTTAAAAACCGTTTCGCTTCGAAACTGGCGCTGTCCAACTTAAGTGGCAAATATTAACATATCTCCCTGCTCAATAATCACTTCTCAACTCAAGATCAGGATCGTTATTCGGTGTCCACGAACATTGTCTTGTGTTACCCAGTCGAAGCGTGCCATCTCCAACGCTTTGCCGCCGCGTTCCCCGATGCCACTTTCATAAATGCTGGACAAGAGCGGATCGGAAGCGATATCTTCGAAGCCGATATTTTTGTAGGACATGCTAAGGTCCCCGTCGATTGGCCAAGCGTTGTACAGCAAGGCCGGTTAAAGCTGATCCAAAGTTCGGCGGCAGGGCTCGATCATTGCCTTGTCCCCGCCGTGATTGCTTCGGACATTCCGGTCTGCAGTGCTTCCGGTCTGTTCGCCAATCAAGTCGGTGAGCAGACGCTGGCCCTGCTGTTAGGCTTGCTGCGCGGTCTGCCGGTTTTCTTTCGGCAAACATTAGCCAAGGAGTTTGTTCGTCGCCCCACCGATGATTTGCGCGGAAAACGCATCGGTATCGTCGGCTTGGGTGGCAATGGTCGTCGTTTGACCCAATTGCTAGCACCATTCCAAGTTACGATTCGAGCCACCGACTACTATCCAGTGCGCCGCCCTCCCGAGGTGCACGAGCTGTGGGGCCCAGAGCGCTTACTGGAATTGGCTAAGCTCAGCGACATCCTGATCCTTTCATTGCCACTCAATCCTACGACACATCAGTTGATTTCGGATGAAGTCATCAGGACCCTTCCCCCCGGAGGCTATTTGATCAATGTCGCGCGTGGACAAGTGGTGGATGAAGCGGCTTTGGTGCGGGCCCTGCAAGATGGTCACCTGAAGGGGGCCGGAGTTGACGTGACTTACGACGAACCGCTCCCGCAAGAGAGCCCGCTATGGGAGTTGCCTAACGTCATCATCACACCTCACGTGGGGGCCCAGGCGGCCAGTCGTGTCGATGACTCCACGCAACTTGCCATCGAGAATTTGTCAAGATTTTTCCGCCACGAACCCTTACTGAATATAGTTGATAAGGCTCTCGGGTTTCCACACCCTGACGCAATGGCCGTAAATCAGTAAGCTGGTGACTATCATTAAGTACTGATACTTACCAATTTCGCTTGACCAGATACCTCATGCACACCACTACCATGTCCGATGAAGAAAAGACACGCGCCCTGGTCGAAGGCGAAGTGCTGATTTCTTCCGATACACTTATCCAGCGCTACAAGTCGCTGCTGGATAGCCGCCGCGTGCAGTGGACCACCTACCATCGTTTTGTGCGCGAACTGGGGAGCGGCGGTCAGGGCATTGTCTACTTGAGCGAACGCAAGGGAGCCGATGGCTTTAACCAGCCTGTGGCCATGAAAGTTTTTTCCCCCGAACGCTTTCCCTCCAATATCGCTTACAAAAAAGCGATGGAGCGCATCGCCCGAGTCGCTTCACGGATTGCGACCATCCAACACGACAATATTCTCGATGTGCAAGACTTCGTCGACCGCGATCGTATTCGCATTATGGTCATGGAATGGATCGATGGTTACGATTTGCGACAATTGATGAATCCCGATCGACTGACGCTGGTTAGCGAATTGGCAGGTCCCGAACGTTGGGAGCACATCAATAGTGTGATCGCTACATTTGGCCCGGAGCAGACACGTTTTAAAGCTGGCGTAGCGGTGGCGTTGGTCCGCGATTGTCTGGCTGGACTGGCCGCCCTGCATCGCGAGCGGATCGTGCATGGCGATATCAAGCCAGCCAATATCATGCTCAAGCGGACAGGTAAGGCGAAGTTGATCGACATGGGTTCGGCGTTTGAGCTCGATGACCTACCTCCCAATCGCGCGTGCACCCCCGCCTACGCTGCACCCGAAGTGTTGGAGGGCTCCAGTTGCACGCCGCGCAGTGACCTAGCTAGCCTGGGTTATGTGCTGATCGAAATGCTCTCGGGACGTCCTTGTTTTCCGCCGGAGAGTAATTTTCGCGAACTGCTGGAGATGAAGCGCCGTTTGCCGCAACGCTTGCACGAGATTCTACCTCCCGAAGTGGCCTGCAATAATCTGCTGGTCAATCTTTGCAAGCGCTTCATCGCTACCGATCCTGTGCGTCGCTTCCCCAGCGCCGAAGCGGCTGAGTTGCTAGAGGACGGTGCCGCCCAATTCCATCGGCAGTTGGTCTTCGGAGATTTGGCCAGCGAATACGGCCACGATCTTTACATTTGGCTGGAAGAGATCCGCAAAATTGACGAACTACACTCCGAAGGCGGACTGGATTCGACCTCTTGGGAAAACGGGGGTTAGTCAGGCAAGAAAGCCTGACGTGCGGTTACTCACCCTTGCCGACGACGATGTCGCGAGTGACATGTTGGATGCTCGACTGACGCTGGGCGAGTCCCTGGAGTTGTTCCTGGATGTCTTGCTCGGCCGCTTGGCCAATTGCATCGGCGGGATCGGCCAGCAGCTTTGACAGTGTGTCCGTACGATTGTTGATTCGCAATTGCAGTGTCCGAATGAGTCGTAGTTCGGCCAGTTTGTCGACCAAGGGTTGGTCCCCTGGGTCGCCTGGGGGAGGGGCTTGCCCCTGTTGTTGCTGTTGCTGTTGTGTGCGATTGTCTTTCTGACCTTGGGCGAGTGCTTCCGCCATTTCCTCCAGCGACTTGACTATCTCTTGTTCAATATTGACGGTCAGTTTCCCCACGTCCCCCGCATTCAATCGCTCGGCGACGGCGTCGATATCCGTATTCAATTGCTCGATCGCTTCGGGGAAGGCGGCGCTCGAACCTTCTTCGCGCAGCAGCAGAAAGGCGCGCTCTCCTTCCGCCAAAATCTTCCGCTCGTCCAACGAGAGTTTGCCAGCCGAAATCTGCACTTGTCGGTTGGCCCCTTCGCCGGTGATCTCTTGCAAGCGAGTAGTCTCTTCGAGAACTTTATTCTGCATCTCCAGCATCCGCCGCAGACGTGTTTCGAGCGATGCTAGAGAACGTTCAACCTCTTCCTCTCGCAATTGCCGCAAGATTTCTTCCAGTTCTTCGATAGCCTCGCGCAGTCGCTCTTCTGCCTCGCGTTGTTGCTCAACAGCCCCCTCGCGCTCAGCTTGTTCCAACTGCTTTTGAGCCTGCTGCATATTTTTTTGGGCCTGCTCTATTTTCTGCTTGGCTCGCTGGGTGGGGGATTGCGGCGGTTGAGGCTGCTGATCTGGCGGCGACTCGCCAGACTTTCCTTGACCGCTATCGCTGGGCTGTTGGCTCTGTGGCTGACCCTGTTGTTTGTCAGACGACTGTTCGTCAGATTGCTCGGACGACTTAGGCTGTTGAGAGTCGGGTGACGAGTCCGTGTCGGAGGGTTTCTCAGTTGATGGTTCGGAGCTATTGGGCTTGAGCTGTTGCTCGTCCTTCCCGCCGTTTGATTCCGACTGTGGCGAATCCTGTTTGGGGCGTGATTGGCCATCCTTGTCAGAGGCTGGTTGGTCACCAGATTTTTCACCGTCGGATTTCTGCTCCTTCGTTTCTTCACCATCGGGAGGTGACTTTTCTGATGCGTCAGACGGCTGCGCAGCAGATTTCGGTTTATCGTTCGATTCAGATGGTTTCGTATCGGAAGTTTTCGAGCTCTGTTCTGAATTCAGTTCCGAATTCTTAGTTTCTGAGTCCTTGCTGGTTGGGCTCTGCTCTCCTTTCAACTCCGAGGCGATCTCCTCGGCCTTATCCGTCAGTTTTTTTTGATCCTTGGCCGATTGCTCCGTCTCTTGCCCACCTTCGGTACGTCCTCGCAGCGAGCTCTGTAGACGCAGTAGTCGATCGGTCTCCTCGATCCACCGCCGAACTTCATCGCGTTCTTCACGAATTCGTTCGGCGCGATTTTCGCTCTGAAGCAATTCCAGCAAACGTTTCAGATTTTCGCGGCTAGCCTTTTGTTTCTCAATCGCCTCGCTATATTGCCCGCGTTCTAGCCGCGAGGCCGCATCGGCTAAGAGTTCCCTCAATTCAGTTTGTTTGCTGAGCTGTACCGCTTGTTGTAATAGTGCTGCGCGAGCTGGATTCTCACCGGCTTCCAAATCGGCGGAGCGGAGCAGCAGATTTTCCAGGCGACCAAAACGCTCAGAGACACTTTTCTGCTCGGTGGCCAGGGCTGGCGGGGTGCTCTCTGAAGGCTTCTCAGAAATTGTGTCAGTAGCTTTCTCAATAGTTTTTTCAGCGGGCGCGGGTTCGCCGGGGCGGGGTAAAGGAGAGGTTTGAGCCGCCGTGTGCTGAGTAAGTGAACCCCCAATTAAGGATAACCATACGAGACAAGTAATCGTGAGCCTGTTCATGATTTATTGATTTCGAAATGCCAACGTTCTTTTTTTGTAGCCGTTCACGCTTGATTGAGAGTAGAACAAATGTCCCCAATTGTTCAGGGTTTTAACGGGGGTAAGCAGTCCGAAGCGGAAAACCATTGAGACAATGGTTCTACTATGAATCAAGTGCCACGTTGACCGTGAACAGTTACCTTTTTTTGTAGGCCTTCACGCCTCAGAACGAAACACTAGAAAGTAACCACAGATAAACACACATGAACACTGATAAGTCTCTCCAGTCGATTATGGCTAACGCAGCATATCCAGTATACGTTGACGTTGCTGCTCTTCGGTTTCTTTCAACACCTTTTCTTGGTCTTCCAACAAATTCCTGACCAAGTCAACGATCTCGTTGTAATCTTCAATGTCTTGCATATTGGCCTTAATAGCTTCCAATTGCAACAAGACAGTTTCCAATGCTCCAGCGGCTATTTCCGCCGCTTCACGTCCAGCACCCGCCAGAGCAGCGGTCTGCAATGTGGCCAAAGATCGCCGTAGAGTTTCGTATTCGTTGGCCAACAAGCCCCGCAGTGGCACACTGATCTTATCCTGCAAACGCTGCTGTCGATCGACGCTATCAATGCGGTTATTGACCAATTGCAAGCGTAAATTGTCCACTCGCGCGGCCATGCTCGACAGCTCTTGTTGCGATTTGTCAGCCTGCAACACGCTTTGCTGCGACCACAGCCCCGCCAAACGTCCGGCAAGTTCGGCCGGAGTTTCGCGTTTGGCTTCCGGAGGCTGCGCGACAAGGCCATCCACTGGGGCTCGCTTTCCATGATCTGGGCGCATAGCACCCGTAGATGGTAGATCGGTCTTCATCGTTTGCAACACTTGTCGCAGTTGTTCCAGCTCCGCTACGATTAACTCCAGTCGCTGGCGAAGTTCCAACTCTTGGCGATCAAGGATGACGATCAATTGATCGGGAGTCACCACCGACAACTGCACCGACTGACCGCGTCCGATATGCTGCGGTTCACCGAGATCGTAAAAATCGCGTGCTGTCACCACGATCCCCAAGGTCATGCCAGGCTCGATTGAAGTCTGTTCTTCGGCTTGCAGTTTTTCCAAATCAATCGTCGACTTTAGTTGCGTCTCTTCCAAGGTCAAAGGTTTAGCCAGTGGTGGTGACTCATTCAGCGTCACTTCCGCGTCGACGCGTGCAATGCCATGGTCATCGACGACTGTCCCCACGATCGGCAACTGCGCGATCGAAGTAACTGCCAGTCCGATCCCTGACAATTGCGAATTGACTTCTGGCAGAGTGTCTTCGCGCATCGTGATTACATAGCGTGGTATCTGCTCGGCAGACAATCCAAACTGGTCGACTAATCGTACTTCGACCACTTGGCTAGTTGTCAAGCGTCCCAAGTGCAAACGGAATTGATTTCCGGTGGGGGAACTGGTCAAGACCTGGCCTCCCGCAGGGTTTTCATCCTGACCTGGGGACTGGATCAAATACTCGACACGTTTGAGGGGATGCGAGGCGGTCCCTATGAGCGTCACCTCTGTCCCTTCAGGGATGGAGATGCCGCTACGATAGTTGAGCGTCTCCTGCGCGGCGCGGACCGATAGTGAATCGAGCAAGTAGCTGGGATACGTACAGTCGAGCTTCATGTCCGCCACGACGGCTGGTTGTACGATCTCGATCCTTAGTTCTCGCAGGCGGGCGTCGAGTCCTACTACGTCGATTCGCATGTCGTGCGTCAGTCCATCCAGCGGTGGTCCGTCGAGCGTAAAAGTTTGCCAAGCGTCGCGTGGACTGCCGATACGTCGTAAATTCGCGCGGCCACGAGCGCCATCCGTCGACCGATAAAAAAGCGTGCAAACCTCAGGGACTTGCGGGGCACCGGCATCGGCTGAAATTTGCAACTGAGGGGCGGCACCTTGTGGCACTCTTACAACATTATCGACGAACGGCAACAACACCCGCTGAGCAGACAACTGGGTAGAAAAACTGGGGATCTGTAACAATAACCCATCCGCGCGCAAAGCAGCCTTGCGCGGCCACGGCTCATTGTCTAACATGAATAGCCGTCGCGCCCAACGTCCCGTCCAATCCGACATCCCGAGCGCTGCGATCAAGGTGACCGTCAGCCCCAGCGCCGTGGCCATCCCGACACCCCACAGCGGTTGCCAATTAAACAATTCACTAGGACGAACGACCGACATCCGCTGCGTGGCCGATTGGTGGACGCGCTCTAACATTGCGCGATGCGCGTTGAAGTTCGAGACTTCCTCCGTGGCGTGATGACTCAGTTCCACGGCGGTGATCAGTTCGTTATTTAATTCGGGGTAGTTGCGCTCAATCAACAGCGCCAATGATTTATCTTCCAGTCGTACCAGCAATGGTGCCACGATCCAGCGCACGAAAATGAATCCACTACCGATCAGCATCAGAGCCAACAAACAGCCACGCAACCAGGTGGGGGTTTCACTGGAGCCCATGGTGACAGGTAGATAGTCGATCAGACCTCCCAGCCAAAACACCAACAGCAACCACAACGCAATCAGTAGCAATCCGTGCGCGGTGATATATCGCGTCAACAGTCGACGAAGCTGTTCGAATGTTCGCGCGATGGCGGTCGAGAGTTGAAGTGGCGGAGGTGTTTGCGACATAAATGGAAACAGCGTTGATCGCGAGCAGTGGTTGTTGAGTTCGAGATTATTTAGGAACGTGTTGGAAGAAAGTGTAGTTGGTCACCACCACAATCATAACCCGCCGCGTCAGCCAGGAAGAGGTGACGTTGACTCCCTTCCTTGCCTTTAAAAACCTATCAAACTTCTTCTTAAGTCGATTGACTACCCACTAATTCTTCCTAAGAGCCAAAAAATTTAAGCCAAGCGATGCAATCTCCTCGACAGCCATTCGAGCGATAGAGCTCCAGCGATCCAAGCCATTAGCCAACCTAGCCAACGAATCTGAAACACGCTATCGGGTGAGCCCGGCAGATAGGCGACTTGATCCTGTGGCTGGATACGTCCCACCAGATCTAGTTTATCGTCTGCGCCCGGTTGCATGGCGGCGGCGACACCCGTCCAGTAGTTCCCGCCAGTCTCGACTGCCAACTGTCGGAGCAAGTTATCGTTGCGCTCACTCTGCTGCATCTCACGGGCTGGGACTTTAGAATCGACGGTGGTTGTTAACACTTCATCTGAGGCGAGTCCACCCAGTTGCAATTGAATGGAGTACTCACCCGCCACCTGCACGGGAAACTGACCAGTGTACACGCCCGGTTGCGAGCCGTCGGCCAATGGTCGCAGTACCAGTGGTAGATTGCGACCTTGCGAATCGATCAGCCTAGCGACCACTTCGCTTTGCAGCAGCGGTTCGTAGCGTTTATCTTTGAGCACCGCCCGCACGACTACTTGTTCTCCCAGTGTCACCTGTTCACGATCGACCAGCAACACACCGCGATCGGAGTCCATCAGCAAACGCCCTTGCGAAATCCAGCGCACGAGTTTTGTGTAGAAGCGATCAAAATACTGATCCCCCTGTTTTCGCAGACGCCACAATTCCCCACCGCCGAGAAAGACTGAGCGACCAGCGCCATAAAATTGGCTGGCGATGTAAATCGGTTGTTGCCCATCAACGGCGGCGGTGGGATCAGAGAATAGAGCCAACCCCTTGGCTCCAGGTTTAAGTTCGTAGGCCGCATAAAAACTATACACGCCGTCGAAGTCGCTCCACAATTGGCCGCTAGTTTGCGCGTCATCACTGAGCCACATGAAATCGGTCTGCGTACCGTCGGGTGTAACGCTCAGTGGCCAGGGCGAAGTGGCTTCGATACGCCCGGCGGCGAGCAAACTGCTGCCGCGCTGTTCGAGCACCACGGGGGAGAGCGATCTGAGCGCGAGCGTCCGCGAGCCCGACGCGGAGCGCGCGATCCACTTGGGCATTTCAACAGTCCCGGCAACCATCAAGAAACCACCTGCCTGCTCAGCCACCCACTTTTCAAGTGCTTCGACACTGCGATCGGGGATCTGAGTCCAGTCGGCGTCGAATGCCAAGATCGCGTCATATTGCGACAGCGCCGTGCGATCCGTCGGAAAATCGCGAAGTAACTGTTGAGCCTCTTGCGACGATTGATCGCTCCCAGATTGCAACAGCACATGGGACTCCACGTCTCGATCACGATATAGCAAATTCCGTACGAATTGATATTCTCGCGTTGGTCCACCCGCCAAGATGAGCACTCGATTCTTGCGCTCAATGACTTCAACCACCGCCACTCGCAAATTGTCCCGTTGATCGGTGTCACCGGGGAGAGGCAAAACTTTGGCGGCGTATTGCCAAGTTCCGACCGCCCTGGGTTCCAATTCAAACTGCGCCGATGCGATCGAACCGTCTTGTGGAATCGTGATTTGCTGTTCCGCTTCGATCCCCAAACTATCGACAGCGGCACCTTCGGGTCCCGCCGTAATTTGGACTGTCACTGTGCGACCCGCAAAGCCACTGGAGCTCACCAAAGCAGAGAGCGAGAAGCGATCACCGGGATAAAGACGTTTGGGGAGATCGACTTCCATTAGTTGTAAATTGGATGGGCTCTGCTCCGATCCAAGGCCCACGATATGCAGCGGCACTCGCATGTTTTGCGCCGTCGTAACAACTTGACGTGGATCGATCCCAGCGTTGTTGCGACCATCGGTGAAGATAACTAGGCCAGCTAGTGGGTTGCCGGTCTCCCGATCCAGTACGGACTTAATGGCATCTCCCAAGTGCGTCTCCGCGCCGGAGGGTTGCAAGGCTGCGGCCCAATCGTCAGGGGCGGAAACCAATTCCGTCTGATCCACGTCCGCTGGCTGCTCCGCATTTCTATTGAGCGGTGGACGATCCGCGCCGAAGATTGCGGCAATGGAGTAGCTTGAAGCGGGAACGATGGCCCAAGCCGAGAGTCCCAACGAAACTAACGCCAGCCCCGCACCAGCCAAAAGTAGCCAGCCACCCATGGCCCAGGTCCGAGCGCCAGCCAGCTGTGCTCCCAGGGCCACGCTCAATAACAACAACGCGATCCCCCCCACGATGCAAGCCACCAGCAGCCTGTGCCGAGCATCAGCCAATTGGGTCGGTTCCGTCCCTGCAGCCTCCGCTGCACTATCACCGGTCGCCGCACCCCGTTTCTCAAACGCGCCCAACAATGGTGGTCGCGGCTGTTGATCAAAGCGATAGACCGATAGTTGATGCCGATCGGATAAGCGTTTTAAAAAGTCGCTCTGTGAAAGTAGGCTCGCCACTTCCGCAGTTCGCGTTTGAATGTTGGTGACGCCAATCGCTGAAGGTGTCCCAGGCTGCGACATACTCATCGACGTGTCGACTAGTACTGCCACGCGTGAATTTCTCACCACTCGCTGCTCGGTACGTTTGTCGAATTGAAAGAAGTACAACAGCAAGCCTGTTAAGGCGGCCACACGCAACAACATCAACGCCCAACCCACGCCGCGATGGTGTTCTAAGGTATCGCGTCGATACCAGATCACTACAAACAACAGTCCCAATACGATCACTACAGCCAACAGTAACCAATGCCACCACTGATCGAGTTGCTCGAGCCGCAGCCATTGATAGATAACTCGTGTTTCAGCGATCATCGGCCTCCTCCGACCGCCATCCGCGGAGCGTGATAGCTAGCAGAGTAGGCCAGCAATTGTTCTCCCAACAACAGCGCGGCCAACAGCCCCATCAACAGGGTACTATGAGCTGCTTCAGGTGAATTTAGGCCAGTGCCACTGACCGCTTGCGCGGTGCGAATGTCCAAAGGAATCCCGGCGAATTTCTTTTCCAGTTCACTATGGCTGACTTTTTCTAGATCACCTTCGGCGGCGGCGACATTGTGAGCGAAGTTCTGAAAGATTTTCCTACCTTGACTGTCGATCATCCACGTCTCAATAACTCCCGGTCGCAACATGCCGTCCATCACGTCGCGATCGGTGTCGGTTAAATCGATAGTCAGTTTGATTCGCGACACCGCAGCATTCTGTGCATCACTGGCCACTTGGCGAAGCAGTCGCAAACGCTGCCCTCCGTCACCACTGGAAGGGAGCAGGATCTCGGCCTCGGGTAGCACCGCTGTTCCACTGACCACCATCTCAACGGAGCTACCAATCGGTTCACTGGTCGGCGCACGGCGGAAGCTCCCCAAGTATCCGAAGGTTCGCAGCGCGACGACGACAAAGGTTGGGTCTTGCGCCCAGTTGCTCCAATCGCTGGTTAATCCGGTCAGTAGTACCACTACCTGTCCTTCACCGAGAGCCTTGTCGATCAACAAGGGAGTTCCCGCTGGTCCTGTAGCGACCACTTCGATGCCAGTGGTGTCAACGCTGTCGACATCGGGAACGATGTGCTGCCGAATGGTCAACTGAGAAAAGGGACTGACGGAAAGTTGTCGCAGGGGGGCTAGGATTGAATGCTCCGTAGCGGCAACTTGTGGCTCGACTTCACCACTTGTTTGCCCTGCCTCGCGAATCTCATTCAACTTGACAGGAAAGAAACCTACTCCGTCACGATACAGGCTTTCGTTGACAAATTGCAGATTGGTATTGCGTCCGCAAACCACAAACAGTCCTCCACCGGAGCGACAAAAATCTTCCAGCTTGTTCACTGCCTGGGGCTCCAGTCGTGGAACATCTAACAGAGCCACCACATCGAACTGGCCCAGAGTCTCGGCAGGCACATCGCGGAGGTAGGTCGCGTCGACGCGCTGGGCAGTCATGCCAGTTCGCAATCGTGCATCGGGAGCAAGCACGGTTTGAAAATAAAAAGCGTTAGACTGATCAACTTCGCCGTCAACCAACAATACACGTTGGGAATCGCGAATGCCAATGACACTCCAGCGACGATTGTCTGTCGCTAGGCTATCGTCGGGAAGGACCACTTCCACTACATGTTGACCGGGGAGACCGAAGATCACTTGAACTTGTCGCGTGACAGTCTCGCCAGCTTGAATTTGTTCAATCAACACAGGTGGGAGCTCGAGGACTTCACCCGAGTAGGGGCGTTCGGGGTGTGGATCGGTCGTCCCTTCGGCATAGCTGATCGAACGCACTTTGGCGACGACGTTGCGGGCTACTTGATTCGACTGATTGCGAATCTGGAAGCGGACCATCAGCGGCACACCTGCGGCCCACACTTCCTGTTCCGGTTCAACACTGGCCACCGACAGATTGTTGGAAACGTCTCCGCCGCAGTCAATTAAATGGATCGTAGCCGAACCATCGGCTAAAGTTTGCAGTTTATTGCGCAGCGTCTCAGGTTCGCCATATTCATTGCGTCGCAGATCGCTGAGCAGATAGACGTGAGCATTCTCGGCATTGTTGTCAACGATCAGGGGCGTAATCAAATCGAGGGCCGCTTCGGGAGAGAGTTGCAGAGCGGTGGGTTGCGTGGCCGACAGTCGATCGAGCAGTTTGGTCGGATCGCGTGGTACCGACTGGGCCATCAAGTCGGCGGCCGCATCGATGCGTGCTTGCTCGGCACTGGCTTGCGCAGCCAGTGTCGCACGACTGAGACGCAACAGCGTCAGTTGATGTTGCCCAGGTCTCTCAGCTATCGACCGCACCAGGCCACTCATAGCCCGCAGCCCGCGAGTGTAGGCAGTCTCCGATTGATCTATTTCTGACATGGAATAACTATCATCGAGCAACAGATAGTGATGGGTGGTCTGCCCACCCAGCATTCCCAATAGTTGTGAACTACTGACCCATTTGGCCAACATGGCGACGAGCAAGACCATGGCCAGCATCCGAGCCACTAGCAGCAACCATTGCTTGAGCATGACCCAGCGGCGATTGCGACGATGGCTCTCGAGTAGAAAATCCATCGCCGCCCACTTGACTTTGCGATGCCGCAGCATGTTGATCAGATGGATCAGGAGCGGAACCCCGACCAGCAGGAAGCCCCATGTCAACGGTTGGAAAAGAAATTGCATGGGTCGCTTATCTCCGCACCGAATGCATGCGATCACTCAGGATCTTGGAGAGTACGGCGTCGGGCGCGTCGCTGGTGCGAATCAACAAATAATCGCTGCGGGACGCGGCACAGGCGCGGCGCACGCGATCCAAAAAACGTTCCAACGCTGCCAAGTATCCCTCGCGCAAGGCTCGCGGGTTGCATGTCACATGATCGTCGCTCTCGAGTCCTTCAAAACGGGTCGGATCGGCAAACGGAAAATCGAGTTCATCGTCGTCTAAAATATGGAGCACCATCACATCGTGCCCTGCGCGACGCAGTGTATCGATACCACGCAACGAACTCTCCTCGGCCCCCAGCAGATCGCTGAGCAGGATCATCAGTCCTCGCTTAGGAAACGCTTGCACGACATCGCGGAAGAGCGAATCGAGGTTGGTCTTGTCACGGGGCTGGGTGTTTTCGAGTGAAGTGAGGATATCGATCAAGTGTCTTTGGCTGGTCCGTAGCGGTACGCGAGTGCGAATTTTATTGTCGAACATGACGCTCCCGACTGCGTCCTGTTGTTTCAGCACCAACAGCGAAATGCAGGCAGATAAAATCGACGCCAATTCGAACTTGGTTCTCTCAGTGCGACCATAGTTCATGCTAGCCGAGCTATCGACCAGCAGTGTGCATCGCAGATTGGTGTCTTCCTCGTACTGCTTGATGACCAAGCGGTCCTGCCGCGCCCAAACCTTCCAATCGACGTGCCGCACATCATCGCCGGGGACATATTGACGATGCTGCACGAACTCGACCGATTGTCCAAAATACGGACTGCGGTGAGCACCTGACAAAAAACCTTCGACGATGTGACGGGCCTGCAACTCGAGTCGCTGTACCCGCTTGACCGCTTCAGGAGGCAAAAATCTTTTGGAAGCGGGCATCGCGTGTCAGTTCATCCTCGGCGGTAGGTGTTTCCTTAATCAATCGCTGGACTACGTCGTCGGTCGAGATACCATCGCTTTCAGCCGCAAAGGTCACTACCATGCGATGGCGCAGCACTGGCCGGCACAGCGCTTGAATATCTTCCACGGTCACATGCGCGCGTCCGTTGAGCAAGGCCCGCGCCTTGCCACCCAATACTAAGAATTGTACCGCGCGCGGTCCGGCCCCCCAACCGATTTGATCCGACACAAAATCTGGGACGCCAGCACACCCCACGCGAGTTTGCCGAACCAGGGCGAGCGCATAGCGAATGATGTGGTCCGCAATGGGAACACTTCGCACCAAGTCTTGCAACTGCAGAATCTCTTCACCGCTCAGAACCGGTTCGACGCTCGCGTGCAAACGAGAAGTGGTCCGTCGAGCCACTTCCAATTCTTCATCGAAGCTGGGATAGTCGACCAAGACCTTGAACATGAAGCGGTCTTGTTGCGCCTCGGGGAGGGGATAGGTCCCTTCTTGCTCGATCGGATTTTGTGTGGCAAGTACGAAAAACGGATCGCTCAGTTGGTGCCGCACTCGACCCACAGTAACTTGTCGCTCTTGCATTGCCTCCAACAAAGCGGCTTGTGTTTTTGGCGGAGTACGATTGATTTCGTCCGCCAAAATGACATTGGCAAAGAGTGGTCCCTCCATGAAGCGTCGCTGCAAACCACCTCCAGGCTGCTCTTCGATCACTTCTGTCCCAGTAATGTCGGCTGGCATCAAATCGGGGGTGAACTGGATGCGGCTAAAAGAGAGGCTCAACGTCTGGGCCAAGGTGCTAATCATCAACGTCTTAGCTAGGCCGGGAACCCCCTCCAGCAAGCAATGTCCACGGCTAAAGATGCTGATCAACAATTCGTCGATGACATCGAGTTGCCCAACGATTACTTTGCTGAGCTGGGCGCGGATTTTATCGCGGGCCGCCTGAAGCTTGTCTATAGCATCAGCCGACAGGGCTGAATTTCCATTCGAGTGGGACATGCCGTTTCCTTACCAATCGCTACAATTTACCAAATCAATAGTCTGGTACAGTTGGGAATGAAAAGCTAGCCCCCAAGCCGGCTTGGAATTGGCACGACGGGAACGCGGGGGACAAAAAGATAATGCGGGGTGACTTCGCGGATAAGGCATCTCAATCAAGCAGAGATCAGTTCTAAGCTAGGCTTGGCTTATCTCAAGCGTACGACCCTGCGGCTCAAAAAACTCAACTTTGCCTGTGCTAATGTCGTAGATGGCTCCCACGAGGCCCACGCTCCCCTCTTGGGTCATCTCGCGAATGGTGGGACTCAGTTCCAAAATCGAATTTATCGACTGCACAATATTCAGATGAGTCACGTTGGCGACAAATTGCGGATTGCGCGAACTGCGGTCACTGCGCGTCTGTGTCTCGCGGTCGATGGCCTTCTGGATCTTCCCCAGTAGTTCCGTCACATTCCCCAACTTGACGTGATCACAGGCTGCATTGATGGCTCCGCAATTGGTATGCCCCTTAACGACGATCAACTTGGCACCGGCGACTTTGGTTGCGTATTCGAGGCTCCCCAGCACGTCGGCATTGATCACGTTCCCTGCCACGCGGACGCTGAAGATATCTCCCAATCCTAAATCGAAGATCAATTCGCTGGTGGTTCGTGAATCGATACAGCTTAAGACAGCTGCCATCGGATGCTGCGTGCGGCTCGTCAAACTAACTTGGCGCAGCAAATCGACGTTGGTTCGCTTGCCACGCGTAAAGCGTTCATTCCCTTCTTTCAAAAATTGCAGGACGCTATCGGGAGTCAATTGCTTTTGCGTCTCCTCGGTCAGTACGTTAATGTACTCCATGTGATCTTGCAAATAGTACTTATCGCGCACGCCGATAATGTTGACTTGGATATTGCGCAGTGGTGCTTCTTCTTCGCGGAACGTGCGTAAGACCTGGGCAATGTCTTGATCGAGATAGTCGGTTTCCGATGCGTCGAGAATAATCTGAGAATCATCCGGGATCGCCTTCAATGTGGCCAACAGTGGAGCACGATTGAGAAAGGTGACTTGCTGCGCAAACTTCAAACGGAGCACATCGGCCACCGGATGCTTCTCCTCTTCCATCCGCATCGGCGATAGACTGCTGCTGCGCAAGATGAAGAAAAAGCCGACTGCCATCCCAATCGCAATACCGATCAACAAGTCGGAAAACATAATCGCCACCACGGTCGCGATAAAGGGGAGGAATTGATTCCAACCTCGATTAAAGAATTCCTTGACGACTTTAACGCTTGCCAGCTTATAACCGGTGTACAGCAGGATCGCGGCCAGCGCAGCCAAGGGGATCTGATTGAGGACCCACGGGACCAGGGCTACGGACGCAATCAAAATCAGTCCGTGCAAGATCGCTGACTTTTTCGAGGCGCCACCGCTGTTGACATTCATCGAACTGCGGACAACCACACTGGTCACCGGCAAACCACCCACCAGTCCCGCGGTGACATTGCCGATCCCTTGAGCAATCAATTCGCGGTCCGGCGGAGAATGCCGCTTGAGTGGATCGAGTTTGTCGATCGCTTCGAGATTGAGAAGTGTCTCCAGCGAAGCTACAATCGCCAACTCGACCGCCACAAACATAATGTGACCAAAGTGATGCGAGAACAACTGAGACCAATCGGGAAAGATCAATAGACTTCCCAATTCCCCCACGCCATTGAATTTCGGCAATTGCACCAAGTGCGACGCGCTCAGGCTCCAACTTGGATGGAAGCGGGCAAGGGCCAAGTTGATTCCGATTCCGAGCGCGACCGCGATCAGTGACGATGGTAACAACAGTCTCTTGAGAGGCGTCTTGTCCCACACGATAATCAGCGTCAAACAAACGCTGGAAATAATCAACGCCCCAGGATTGATTTGCGAAACCATGTGCAACAGTTCCGAGAAGGTGTTTTCCTTGTCCCTTTGAAAAAAGGAAAAGTCACCTTCAGGATCGGTGTCGATCCCAAACGCGTGGGGGATCTGTTTGAAAATCAAAATTAATCCAATCGCAGCCAGCAAGCCACGAATCACAGCGGTGGGAAAGTAGGCAGCGATGAATCCGGCACGCGCCACGCCAAGTCCAATTTGGATAAAGCCAGCGAAGACCAGCGCGATCAGAAATATTCTAAAGTCCCCTTCGAAACTAGCCAGCGCTCCCACCACGACGGCCGTTAACCCCGCCGCCGGGCCACTCACGCTGGTATGGGAGCCACTGATCGCCCCCACGATAATGCCCCCAATAATTCCAGCAATTAGCCCCGAAATGGGAGGTGCTTCCGACGCGATCGCAATTCCCAAACAGAGTGGCAAAGCTACCAAGGACACCGCGATCGATGCCGGGATATCGTGCTTCATGTCCGTCAGCCAGCCGCGCTCGCGGCTCGTCCCCGTGTCGTTGGTCGATGTCAAGGCACGTATCCCTGGAGAGTGGAGTGACGGAGTAGTGGAGTAGTGGAGTAGTGGTGTGGTGGAGTAGTGGAGTGATGGAACCGTTGATTTAGGGCTGAAAGCCCGGCCGATTGTCTAGCCCAGGCTGCAGGCCTGGGGGACGTAGCATCTCGGAATGGGAATAGGGCTGAAGGCCCGGCCGTTTCACGCAATCGGTTTTCGGCGAAACGTATCGGGGTTGAAATCGATGGGAATCTGCCGGGCCGTTGGCCCTATCGACTGTCGACTCCTGTCGATCCCCCAGGCCTGCAGCCTGGGCTAGACAATCTGCCGGGCCTTTGGCCCTAATTCATTCGAAACATCAAACATCAAACATCAAACATCAAACATCAAACATCAAACATCAAACCTGGAACCTGGAACCTGGAACTTACTCCGCCCTACAAATATTTTGCCAATTCCCCGCCGCGCGTGGCGCGAGCGTCAACCTTCTTCAGCGTTTTGTCGTCTTCATGCAGTCCTGGAGCGTGATGGGGCTTGGTCCGCGCATCGACCACCAGACTCCCCGTGCAACCGAAATGTTTGTCGCGGTGAGTCGCACCGATACCATATACATCAATGGCCGGGTTGCTGCGCGTGAAAGTTGTCCACACAAAATTGTCAATCGTTCGTGAGGCGAACTCGCTGTCGTCACACACGACTACCAACGGAAATTTTTCGATCCAGGCTGATGTTGGGAGCTGATCGCAACTTTGTTCTAATTGTAGCCGACTTGTACTTCCTGTGTGCGCTGCGGCGCGAACGACCAGCACGCCTGGCAGGGCCACATGCGGCGAACTCCAGTGCTCGGGGAGCTTGAGGCTGCTATCAATTTCATGCGCTAATTGCCTGAGGGGTCTTGGGGAGACAGCTACAATCAGCTTCGACCCTTGATTCCATCCACTGCCGGAATAGTCGAGCGTATCAATTGTGGTGTGGGTAATGAAATGTAGATCGCGCCGCCAATCGACCCGCGCGAGTAGGTATTGAAAGAAGGCCGCCACATCATCTCCCCTGGCGGATGCTGTGTCCCCTCCGTCAATGATCCAAAGATATTTGGCCAGCGACAATTGTCCTTGTCCCAAGATGGCATGCGCTTGTGTGAGCAATTCCTGTGGTCGATTGGATTTTGCATAGGGCGTATAGCGTTCACTCCCGACAGCCAACAACAACGGGTGAACTCCTGCAGCATCCACCGCGTGTACTTTGCGTACCCCTGGCAGCACCGCTGGAATCATCGGCTCGGTCAATTCGTGAATCAATTGACCGAAGGTTGTATCTTCCTGGGGAGGCCGACCAACTACGGTCATTGGCCAGATGGCATCGGTGCGGTGATAGACCTGCTTGACTCGCAACACGGGGAAATCATGCACACGTGCGTAGTAGCCCAAGTGATCGCCAAACGGACCTTCGGGTTTCAATTTATCTGGCAGCACTTCGCCCACAATACAAAAATCGGCATCGGCATAAATTGGCGCATGATTGGGGCCGCTTAACACTGGAATGCGATGCCCGGCCAGGGCACCCGCGAACATCAATTCACTCATCCCTTCGGGGAGAGGCATCACCGCTCCCACCGTCATGGCGGGAGTTCCGCCGACGCTGACGTTCACTGGAAAGGCTCTCCCCAACTCGATGGCTCGCGCGTGGTGGACGCCGATGCCTCGGTGGATCTGATAGTGCAAGCCGCATTCTTGGTCAGCGACATATTGATTCCCGGCCAACTGCACGCGGTACATCCCCAGATTGATCGTGGCCAGGGGAGGCAGTTTCCCCCTCGCAATTTCAGCCGCGTCACGGGGCGCTTGGCTCAGCACTTGTGGGAGCGTGACAAAAGGTCCTCCGTCGTCGGGCCAACAGACTACCGAGGGTAAGTCGGAAAGTTTACAAGTGTTGTGCATGACCGCCGCGCGGCGCGTGCGACGAGCTCGCATGTGCCAAGCAATGGCAGGCGCGCGGCACAGTTGCCAAGGTCGTTGCAAAGCTGTTGTGGGATCGGCTTTCCACCGCACCGCCAACTGGACCGAGTCGAAAGTGTGACGAAAAATAAACCGCGCCCGCTCTAGCGTCCCAAACAGATTGGAGGCCACTGGGAAATGTGTCCCAATGACATTGGTAAACAAGAGTGCGGGCCCCTGATTGCGATAGACGCGTCGATGGATTTCTGCCAACTCCAGAAGTGGGTCGACCGGATCATCGATGACCAATAGGCGTTGGTGAAGACGAAGATCATCGACCAACTGACGCGTGCTACGGTGGGACATGGGGAGCTATGGGATATCGTAGATACTCAGGTGACGGTAGTAGACCTCTAAACAGTAGAGGTTCAGGCAAGTGGTGTACAGCCTGCCACCGGAGGCACCAAAGGCATCGTTGGATGGGGACCAACTCCCCAGTTCACGCCCCTCCCGCTCCTGCAATGCGGGGAGCACCTGCTTCATAGATCGATTCCAGCGTTCCCATTGACTACCACCAACATGATGCAGGACTTGAGTCGCGTAGTACCAATAGTAAACGCTATAGGCTGCATCATTCATGCTCGGTGGGCTGGTCAGCAAATCATCTTCTACCGCGCGCAGCAATGCGGGATGCGTGCGCGGCCACCCCAAGTAAATACGGCATAGCAGGCCTTCAGCAGTCATGCTCAAGCTGGGTGGCTCAAAACCATCGTAGGCATAGCGGGTTTGTTCTTCGTAACTAACGCTATTGAGAAACTCGGTGACTTGCTGCAGCTTCTCTTCATCGATCGTCAGGCCAGCCATTTTTCCGGTGATCAGCGCCATCACAAACCAGCCCGTAACCGATAGATCCGCATCGTCACGTGGTTGATACCTCCAGCCACGTAGATCACTTTGCGACCAAGCCGCAAATTTCATGGCTCTCTGCGCTGCCATGGCCAGATCCGAATCCCCCGACATACCGTAGGCTTCGGCCACCGTGATTGACGCGATGGCCTGCGCGTACATCTGCTGTCGCGATGGCTCGCGCTGATCGGGAAAGTAGCCATCCGCGTTCTGTTTGCGGACTAAATAGCTTAGGCCCAGTTTGACGTTGTCGCGGTACTTTCCCTCTTTATGAGTTGAGCCAGCACCTAAGAATGCATTGAGTGCAAGTGCCGTGGCAGCAGTGGTGTTTTCTGAAACGCCTCCGTCGCTGTAGGGGCCAACCAAACTCCACGAACCGTTGCTCTTTTGTTGCTGGGCCAACCACTTTAGGCCTAAGTCGACAGCCTCTTCCGTTTCACTATTCCCACCGAACTTCGAGAGGAGCGCCGACTTGAGCTCTCCACTGCGGCCGGTCAATCCACTGGTGATTCCAAAGGGGATATTGGCCAGCGCCACTAGCGGATCGCTCCCTGGCGTAGTGGGAGGTTTGACATCTACCAAATCTGGCAAATCGAGTTGCAACAATTCACCCGGATCTTGAATCGGGTCGGGGACGTCACGCTCCGCATCGATCGGTTTGGCGTCGATGGATGAATCGATCGAGGATAATTCAAATGCGGCGATTCCGTGTGTCGACGAGAAGCCCATCATGATCGTCAGCGGACCTCGGGCAAGCTGCGCCAAAGGGATCGCCGCCAAGATCAACACTAGCAGCAAGTGCACGATAAAACTGACCAACCATGCCGGAACTTGGCGTCGTTGTTCGGACTGTTGGGCTTGGTATTCGCCCGCTGTGACAGTTGAACCATTCTGCGCGCGTCGACCGAACCATCTTCGGCGTCGCTTGGGTTCCGACGTTGGACGCGGCGGAGCGTGAGGAACAGGAGGAGGCGTCGATGAGACGGATACATCGCTTACTCTCCGCGCAGGGGGAGCTGGTGGTGCCGGTGGAGCAGCAGGTGGTGATGAGCGCCGTGGAGGAGGAGGTATTGCGACCGGCTTAGAGGAGACAATGGGTGGTGCCAGGTCGCTTGACGTGACATCGTTCGAATCCACATCGTTGGAACCCACAATGCCGCGTGGGGACGGGGAAATGTTCCCCGTTAACGACGACTTGCTGGACTCTGACAACCGATCGTGCCTCGTGAATGGGTGCGTTTGCCCGCGATGGTTGCGGCAGTACACAATATATCATTATCCAGTATACGTGGCCGGTGCAAAAGACGCCCCAACGCAGAATACGATCCGATATCTTCGACCATTGTCGAAGGAATGCCGATGGCCGAGGTTCGGCGACTTTACGCAACCGCCAAGGACGATTCCTACTTCGCGGAAATCGCTTGCTCACTTTGACTCAGCAAGTCATCTTGCATGTATTTTCGCAACATATCACGAGTGGTTTGAAACATGCGGTCAATTTGATTCTTGGAAGCAATCGAGATGGGACCTGCATTCTCATCGAGCATTCGCCGCTGGATTCCTTCCAACTCGTCAGCCATTTGATTGTAGTTCCGCAATTGCCGCAGCTCCTCCACATTCGCTTTGGCGGCTTCGATCCTACCATTCTTCACATGCTGTTTGATGCGCGCGGCCAACAGATTCCGCAAGCCGATCAAATCGAGTATTTCACCTTGGAAGCCGCGTACAAAAGCTTCGGCCTTCAACCGTCGCGAGTCATCGGGCAACTCGGCCGTCTCAATTTCCATCAAGCCTGGGACCATGGGGAGTTTGGCTAATACAGTGTCGCCATTCTTGATGTAGATCTGCGTCAGCGGAGCTCGCAGCGGAATTACGGCTGGGTCCGGGCCCTGTGGCTCGAAGGTGTCGAGCTCAGCAATTGCGTCGGTTCGATTGGGCTCATTCTTCGCTGCGTTGTTCGCCACATCGCTCGCTGCATCGCTCGCTGCATCGATTCTCGCACCCGCATCAGCCTCACCGGCTTGCTTGGCGGCGTCGGCCTCAGCGGCCCGTTTGGCGAGTAGCCGTTCGTAGCGAATCGCTTCGGGCAACAGGCCACCCATCTCATACGGTACGCGCACCGTAAAACGCCCACGCCAATCGGTTCGTCCGAGCAATTCATACTCGTCGGTGACTAGATCGCGACTGTAAACAAAACAGCCCCCCTGCGGTCGTCCATCGCCGCGAACCAATAATTCAATATCGGTCTGTTCAGTGACAGGGCGCACTTTTAATAGCATGCGTTGCGTGCGACGATTCTGTCGTCCTTGCAGTCCAGGGCCACCGGAGTAGGTGTAAACGTTGGCTTGCATTTTCACGCCATCGCTGGAGGTGATGGCCGCAAAGGTCCACGCCAACGGTTCCAACAAAGTTGGGATACCATTGCGGTCGTCGCGGCGCACAATGGGTTGCATCACATCGCCGGTGGTCACTGCGGCGGGATTGAGTTCGTCCAGTATCAGACCGCCAGCCCGCAAACGCAGTTCGGCTGTTCTACTTTCGGCCTCTTCGACTCGTGCCACAGGTGCAAAAGCGCGCACGATGGTGGTAGTCGCCAAACGCGAAGCATAGGACCAGTTGGCTACCCGGTCGCTCATGGCTGGCCCCAGATACTGCATCGGGCAATCGAGCTCCCGAGCTTGCACGTGGGTATCGTCTCCGTCGGCGCTGATCGTTAACAAGAACAGTTTATCGATCTCCCGAAACAGGGCATCGGTCTGCCAGGGTAGGGGAGTCATCAGCGGACGTGTCGACTCGGCCAAACGTGGTAAGCTCCAGCGTGGAACTAATGCCGCAGCGATCGAAGCATCCTTCAGTTTTTGTTCGATGCTAGCCGCACCACCTGCATCGACCAAACACTTGTCGATCAGTTTGCTCAGCGGCGCGGCGGCAACAGTATCCGTGCTCGATGGTTGCGCTGCAACCGCTGTTTCCAGTTGTTGTTTGACATCCGCCGTACAGGCAATCTCCGTCAGCCCTTCGATCGCGGCCTCAAAGGTCCGCAGGGTTTGAGTAGCGGAATGCTCGCTGGCTACCACCAATACCAATTCACCTGCGCGCAAGTCATCGATAGTAAAGCCGTCGAAATCGCGAAGCACCGTCCTACTTAGATCGGCTGTGAGGGGTTTCATGCGCACGGTCCACGCGGCGCGAAATGTCCGCTCAAGGTCGGCTTGCACTTCGGCTAGCCACGCTTGTTGAGCAGTTTTCGAGGCATTGATACTTGGGTCAAAGGTGTACCAGACTTCAACTTCGTAGGGAGAGAACTCCCAGATTTTTACCGGCTCTTGGGCGGTAACAGATGCGAAAGGTCGTACGAATAAAAAAAATATGAGTAGACGAATAGCCCAGCGACGAGAATCGCAGACATGCGAAAAATGAGTTTGTTGGTAAGTTCGCATGTTTATTTTCGGCACGATGCTAACTGAAAAAACTTGGGCTCCGGCCCGACACGCGGGCAGGGGGAGTGAGCGGATCGTGTGTTCATTTTGCAACAGCCTGGAGTTGCCCCAAGTCGATGCGCCAATTGGAAAGGTTCTGGTAGAGCGACAAGGGGTGATCCTCCAAGCCTTCAACGGAGCGACGCATGGCAAAACGATCCGTGATTTGCCACAACGGCAGCACCGGTAAATGGTAGTCGATCAATTGATGCAGATCTTGCAGGGCGTTGCGGACCTCGCGCCAATTGCGGGCCGCGCGCAAAGCTTCCAGGGCCTGCACGATGAATGGATTGTCGGTCGCGGCGAGGCCATTGCCACCTAGCAGACGTTGGATATCGGTGGCTGGTTCCCACATGGTGGTAGTCACGTAGATCAAATCGCAGTTTTGCACGAATGTCTCTTCCATGCTTTGCACCAACATCTCGGCCTCAATGCCCACATTGGCCCACTGCTGAATCATGGCTTGCACAGCCACTCGCGCGAATTCATAGTCGGGGCAGCCGATGATTAACTTCTCCAACTTGGGTTCGGGCTGGCCCCTGCGTTTAGCCGACTCACGCAATTCTTGCCCGGTCATGACCAGCAACAACCTCGCCAACTGGGGATTGTATTCCACCGGTTGGACGCTTTTGTTGTACGCATACGAGAGTGGGTCGTTGACTCCTCCTCCCAGCGGAAATGGGCCACTGACCAACCGACCATCGTTTGGATCGTCGCTATTTAGTAGCTCCCCAGTCAACATGCGTTGGCGCTGAGTGGCATACAACAGCGCCCGTTTGAATTTGGTATTGGCCAAGTAGGCATGTTCTGAAAGTGGGATCAGCATGTGCGTGGTGGGGAGCGCATAGGCACCGACGCGGATTCGCGGATCGCTGGCCAGTCGCTTGGCATCTGCTGGATAAAGTTGATCGAGCACATCGATCTCACCTCGCAACAGCTCATTGACTGCCAACTTCGGATCTTCGTAAAACACTTCTACCACTTCCAGCGGCTGACCATGTGTCGCGCTCGAATCGCGAAGTACAAATGAGACTTCCGTCTCTTCACTGGCTGCCAATTGATATGGTCCGGCTAGCAGTTGTCCATCGTTTTCATAGGTTGTGTGGCTCACGTCGACAGGCGTGTCGGTGTCCACACTCCCTTGCGTGGTCGGGCTCCCTGGGAGTGTCCATTGCAGTAGGGCCTGTGGAAGGACGTTGGGACGCTTGAGTTGTATGAGCACTTGATTGGCCGCTGGGAGCGATACGGTTTGGAAAATCGCTGCCCACGCGGCATCGTAGTCTGGATTGCCAGGTGTGGAACGACTCAGCAGCAGTTGAGCCAAACTGAAGGGATCGAGTCGCTCACCAAGTGTCGGATCGAGCGCGAGCATGAGTTGTTGACGATCATCGCTCAAGCGGTAGGTCCCCAAGGCAAATCCATAACGCCCCCCTTCGGCCCCCGTCTCCAAAAATTGAAAGAGCGGCTGTTGCACCAACAAACCACCTCGTCGCGCGGACCAATTGATGAGACTGGTCGGATCGAGCTCATGAGTTTTTTGCATGACACCCACGCGGACCATGGGATATTCGCGATTGATTTGTTCAATTATCTGCTCGGCTTGCGCGACGTCGGGGAGAATGCTGAGCATGTCCGTGGCGGCTTGTCGCGCGCGACGATATTCGTGACGCTGCAATAACTCCACCGCTTCGCTCCGTTTGGTGAGCGCCATGGCTTCCAGCTTTTTCTCCCACGTAGCTATCACGGGTAGTGACGTTCCATAGGCCGCTCGGAGCCGTGTCAACAGTTGTTTAGCGCTACCCAGATCACCTTCTTTCTCATAGGCAGTGATCAAACCATCGGCTACTTGCGATAGGACTCGGATGACCGTTGCCGCTTGAAAACCGGGGGCGGTAGCACGCAACTCCTCCAACGCGGACAAGGTTTGTCGATACTCGCCCGCCTGATAACGATCCGCCGCACTCTTCAACAAAAAATCTTGTCGCAACGCTTCCAAACTTGGCATGTCTGGATAGTGTTTGAGCAAGTAACTCAAGTTCTGAAAGGCACCGATAAAATCTTTGGCTGCCAGTTTAGTGAGCGCTTCTTGGTAGATCCGCTGCTCGTACAACTCAACCCGTTCAATGTCTTTCCATAGCACTTCATACTCGCGCTCGGGGAAACGAACCAGAACGACGCGCAGCTTGTTTTGCGGGTTGGGACTGGCTGGGACCTGCCGACTGGGGAAGGGGAGTGGAAAAACTTTCACACTCGCCCCACCCGTGGCTTGATTGAGTGTGATCAAGTCAAACGGTTGCTGATCGATGAGTGGACTTTCGACGCGCACGATTTCTTGCCCGAAGCCTATCGCCTGAGGACAAGTTAGCATCGTCAATAGTCCCATTAGCCCGAATGCTACAAGCCTAGCCGTGATGGCGCTCCTATGTACCGCACCGCTGTGAACCTCAGGTGCTAGCCGTGGGCCCAATCTGGCCCTAGCGCTAGCAACCCTAAGTTGAAAGCCCTCGTTCCCAGGCTCTGCCTGGGAACGCACTGCACCGGAGGCTCCGCCTCGTCTGGCAAGGTTTAACAGGCGGAGCCTGCAAGGCAGTGGGTTCCCAGGCAGAGCCTGGGAACCAGAGATTAGCGCGCGTCTAGGAAGTGAATGACTGTGAGGCGGAGCAATCACTACTTGGTCTCCGCTGGCTGCGTAGGGAGTGGTAGTGCCAGCACTGCTCCTTCATCGCTACCGATTAACAGATTGGTGGAGACGACGAGGGGCGGTGAACTGAGAGCTTGCCCTGCGTCGAGATTCCCGACCACTTGTCCGCTGCCGGTCGCGATGCTCCAAACACCACCGGCGCGCGTAACAAAAATTAGATTTTGACCACTGGGTAACGGCGGCCCCACTAAATTCGACTTTGGAAAGTCGATCGACCATTTGAGTTGCCCATCCTCAGAAATCATCATCAGCTGCGAATCGGTCTGAACTACGCAACCGGCGGATGTCGAGTTCGAGACGGTGAAGGGGCCAGCGATCAGGCGACCGGCAAGTGGCACATTTGCCCCAGCTTTGAGACTGGTGGGATCGAAGAACTGCAACGCATCTCCACCACGCGTCGACTCCACTGCGCAGACTTGTTTGCCAACGGCCACAATTGGACCAACCAGCGGATTCTCGAGCGTAACTTCATTGAGGCTTCGCAGGTCGGCAGCGACACTTAAACGAACCAGCTTTTGCAAATCACTGGCGGCGATCATCGTCTGAGAGGCAGCGAGATAGACGGGAGTATTCCAGCGAACTTTTTGCCCGGCTTGCATGGCGGGTTGGTAGGGAGCACCCGCCTGGGAACCATTGGTCAAATTGAGCAACACGAGCTGTCCACTGTCGAGACCCACCGCGACTTTGTCGTCGATCGCAACTAAATCGCAGGTTGCTTTGGCTGAGCCCCAATCGGCCGTGAGCAGACTCATTTTATTTGCTGTCGGGTTGTAGATCCCCAACTGATTGCCACGCGAGCGATTGAGCAGTACCACTCGACCATCTTGCAGTGGTGTCGGATTGGTGAACAACATGGCTGACTTTCCGTTGGCGGGATTGCTATCCGCTTCGGTTCGTATCGGCTTGTTACCCAGCGCAAAAACCATGCCACTAGTGTTAAGTGCACTGTAGCCGGAGCCCGCCGCAGCGAGGTAGGTGACAGGCATGCCGACGTCGGTTTCCCACAGTAGATTCCGCGTATCAGCTTCGATGGCTGAAACGCGAATCCCCTGATTGCCACGGAGGACCCGCGCATGGATCAGCGTGTTTCCAAATCGTTGCGGCGGCCCAACAAAAGCGTCGCCAGGGTTCTCGATCCAGGCCCGCGACATGCTCATCGTGGCCAGTTGCACATCGAATCGCGTCAATTGACTGTCGACTACCCACACCCGATTGTTGTCCACGATGAGCCAAGATTGTTTGGGAGAAAAAACATTCTTGGGAACCGCGACCAGTTCGCTCACCTTTTGCGTATTCACGGTCGGTTCGATGTCGAGCACTTTGATCTGACCCAAATCGGTTTGGACAATTAAGCGGCGACCATCGACCTGAGGCGGAGCGACGATGTTCCCCTCCATGGTGATCGGGTTTTGCGCTTCGCGCAGTTCGAGTCCCGCATCTGAGGTAGCCAGGATGCGAATCTTGCATGCTTGGGCCGTTACGTTTTCGAATACAAACAATTGCCCGAGCACTAACACGGGAGGGACCACAATCGCCCCGGTGCGATGTCCGAGATAAAAGACTTCTTGGCAAGCCCCATCGGCGCGCGATAGCACATACAGGCTGCTATGCTCGGCGGGTTGATAGAGATTAGGCTTGCCGAACGCAGCCCCTGGTGCGGAAGCAGTTGCTTGTGGTAGCTGCGTGGCCCACTTTAACTGCCCGCCGCCACTATCGAGACTGCCCACGGTGCCATCGAAAGTGGCGACAAACAAATCACCGCTTTCAAGGACTGGATTGTGCGTAGGTTTCCCCAGCCCCGCCCACCACAGCGGTTCGCCAGTCTTGCCAGCTACGCGCGCAATCTCCCCTTGTTCGGGCTGACAAATGATGGCATCCGCTGTGGAGCCAGCAGTCAGTCGAAGCGGTTCGCTATTGAACTCGCGCCCCACGAACTGGCGCCACAAAATATCGCCACTAGTTGCGTCGATCCCCAACACCGACCCCTTGGCCTTGACGAACACCACTTGGCCACTCAGTCCCGGAGCAGGTTTGCCCGACCGGTTTGCGAGAACAAAACTGCGCCCGATAATTTCAGTGGGAGGCTGTTTTGAAAGCTTGACGTCTAAACTACCGGTTGTGACCAGTGATTGCTGAATGACGGACGCTTGTTGTACTCGCTCAGCCAGCGCACCGTCAGCTTCCAGAAGCGGATAGCGATTGATCAGTTCCTTGCGAACTTCATAGGCACCAAGTGTATCCTTGGCGGCAAGCCGTTTATCGATCTCCGTCAGCGCCGCAGCCAGTTCCTCATCGCGGTTGATTTCACGCAGGATGCGTTGTCGATCTTCCTGAATGCGGTTGAGTGTGGGGGCCTGCTGATTGCGTTGGTTGGCACCGACATATTGTGGGTCATTGATCAGCCCCAGTAGTTTGTCCATATTCTCCATGAGCGATTTGCGTTCGGCAGTAACCGAGGTCCGGTCGGCGCGTTCGTTAAATTTACCCGCCAGCGCGATCAGGGCACCCGCCAAGTCGGATTGTTGCAACGTCAGGGCCGCTTCACCGGTCAAGCTCGGGAGGAGGCGGAGCGCGGTATCCAGACCGAGCTGTGGATCGGGGGCCCCTTCGGCATCTTTGCGGATGGCAGCCAGCGTCGAACGGACCTTGGCATACGAGGCTTGTTCATTAGTCGGAAAGTCTTGCGCAAAGCCTTGGTACATCACCGAGGCGGTCTCGTAGCTGCGTTGCTCATAGGCTTCATCGGCTCGCTTGAGTCGATCTTCCGCATTGCCCCGCAAAAAATAGTTGACGAGAAAGAAGCCAGCGATCAAAAAGAGCGACAGCAGCAGACCAACACCCAAGATGCGAAACGAATCGTAGGGATTGGCGGTCGACTTCTTCTTAGGCAAGACACGTTTCGCCCCCGCAGAGAGGTCCACCAGGGAAGCTTCGGTCGACGCGTCCGCTGGAAGGCCGCGCGCCGCACGCCGCTTCCGTCGACTGTCCGAACTCTCCACAACTTGGACAACTTCCACCGTTTCGACCGGAACTACCTCGACGACGTCAGCGTCAATAACCTCAACCACTTCGGCAATGTCGTCGTCATCGAATGCGTCATCGTCATCATCGATCAATACCTGCGCCACCTTGGGTCCAGCCGGTTTCTTGGACTTCGATTTGGTTTGCCCCCCCAGTCCCTCTTCGTCGGCAAAGCCCAATTCATCACCGTCGTCAGTCTCAGCCGTGGAGACAACGCTGGAGGATGAAGTTGCATCCTTTAATTCGCCGATCAACTTGGTGGCTTGGAATTTGGTCAAGTGTCCATTGTCGACCAGCAATTTAGCGAGCAACTCCGTGGTCAATCGCGATTTGCTTTCAGCGACCTGTCGCCGCAGTTCGTCCAAGACGTCCGGCGACAATAACTGTTGGGACTCCAGCAAGTTGATAAACTGTTTTGCCTGTTGCTGCATAAAATTAAAACTTCTTCTGGGCGCTGTTTGGAAAGGGGTCTGACCCTTTCCGGCAAGGCAAAAAAATAATGAAATCGACTTGCCTCCAAAGGGTCAGACCCCTTTTCAAACAGAGCCTAGTCGAATTGTTCGACGGTACTGACTTCGAAATTTTCAAATTGAGCTTCGCGACCGGCATCCAGCGCGGCAATGACCGAAGCGTGAATGCAGTCCTCATGGGCTTGCACCACCAGCTTCGATGGTTTGAGCCCCGCAGCGTTGCCAGCGTGAGCATCACTGAGGGCAATTATCAAATCTTGCTTGCTCCCCGCCGCGCGATCCCAATTGCTGGTGATGATGTTGTACGCATTAAACTCGTCGACTTGCACTGTCACGATATCTGGATTTTCGTCGGGAGGTGTTTCCACAGCGCGGGTACTTGGGTCTTCTTGCTTTTGCGCCGGACGTTGAATACTTTTTTGAACGCTGAAGGAAGCGGTAATCATGAAAAAGATCAGCAACAAAAAGGTCACGTCGACCATCGGAGTCATATCCATATCTTCGCCCGCCGGAGGTTTGGGGCGCGCGAAGCTGGTGGTGGCGGCGGCCAATCTACGTTCTTCGGACGATAGGCGTGCTTGGGCTTCCTCGACATCATCTTCATCTTCATCTTCATCTTCATCAGCGTCCCCCCACGCATCGCTGACCATTCGCGGCTGAGCCAAGACTCGAGTCGGAGCCAGTTGTTGTTCCCGCACCTCCTCGGCTCGTCGCAATTTCTCCCGTCGTGCCTCTTCGACTTGCTCCGCTGAGGGGATCTGCACCGGCTCGCCGCACTCGGGGCACTTTACTTCGCGACCCAACAGCCGCGGATTGACGCTGCGCACCGCTTGGCAGTTGGGACATTGGAATCGAATTGCCATCAGTCGTCGGTCCTAAGTTTGTTCCATCACCGCAATATTGATAAGTGCCCCCTCTTCCATTCCTTCGGAAATAGCACCACTCACGCGACCCACTTCTCCTTGTCGCACCGACCCCTCGGCGCGGATGATGACATGCTTCTTTCCTGCATCCAGTCCTTGTTGAACGTAGTCCGCGATCTCTGCATTTTGCTGTTCAGTATTCGTTGAGAATGGAGTGCCATCCCCTTTCTTTACTTCCGCTTGATCCCCAGTACCACGTTTCATGATAATGATCACCGACTCTTTGCCAGCTACCAAACCACCATGTCGCGCCTTGGGTAGATCGACAGCCTGCTCAGCCGTCATCCGCGATGAGACTAAGAAAAAAATTAGCAGTAGAAAGGTGATGTCGATCATGGGCGTGATGTCCAATTCATCATCGTTGCTCGGCGGACGTGGGCGCAGGAAATCCTCCTCGACCTCCAAGTCGTCGTCATCCAATTCGATCGGATTTAAATCAAGTTCCAAGTCTTAAGTTCCAAGTTTCAAATGAATTAGGGCCAAAGGCCCGGCCGATTGTCTAGCCCAGGCTGCAGGCCTGGGAGATAGACGGGAGTCGACAGTCGATAGGGCCCACGGCCCGGCAGATTCCCATCGATTTCAACCCCGATTCGTTTCGCCGAAAACCGAATGCGTGAATCGGCCGGGCCTTCAGCCCTATTCCCATTCCGAAATGCTACGTCCCCCAGGCATACGTCCCCCAGGCCTGCAGCCTGGGCTAGACAATCGGCCGGGCTTTCAGCCCTATTCCCGTTCCGAAATGCTACGTCCCCCAACGTCCCCCAGGCCTGCAGCCTGGGCTAGACAATCGACCGGGCTTTCAGCCCTAAATCCACGGTTTCATCACTCTACTACTCTATCACTCTACTACGTCCTCCACTACTGCCTCACGCGGAGCGTTTCCCCTTGCGAGTCAACCCGACTCGATAAGCTTCCAGGAATCGGGTGACTCCCGAACCGACCAAGGACTCCATGTGGCGAATGCGATTGTTGACCGCGTTGAGCGCCATCACCAGTGGGATGGCAATGCTTAGCCCGATGGCCGTGGTATACAACGCCACGTTGATGTCCTTGGCCAACTTGGTTGGCTCGACACTCTGTGCGGAGGCAAGCGTGGCGAAGGCACCGATCATACCGGTGACCGTTCCAAACAGTCCCAACATGGGAGCGGTTTTGACGACCGTGGTGACCCAGCTAATGTTTTTGTCGAGATCGGCGAGCACGTCGCGCTGAAAACGCTCGGTCAACAAATGCTTGACCTTGGCGTATCCCAAGTGACGATTCATCACACCCAAGTGGACCATCATGGGGACCGCCCGTTGATCGTTCTCGCAGGCCGCTTCCACCGCCTCGAAGTTACCGCTCAGCAAATCGGGCTCGATAGTATCCAGGAACGCGTCTTGTTCCTCTTCCGTTTTGAACCATTTTTGTCCCACTCGGTTCCAAACCAAGACGCAGCAGTAGGCACCAAACATGGCCACGGCAGCTAGGGCACAGTAGTCGGCGAGTCCAATCCAATCGTAGATTGTTTGCGGCATTTGCGGCGATTCCAAAGAGACCAGTCAGCGGGAAAGTGCTAATCCTTTGATCATAACCCAGGGCTGCCGCGTTGGGATCGAACTGGAACGCTTATCCCTTAATCTTTTCAGGAAAACCACCAATTTCGAAGTGCGAGGAAACTTGTGTCGCTACTTTTTTAACTTGCTGACGAGTCGTCGGTTAACTATTTATTGTTTGGGCAGGGGGCGGTAGCGCTGTTCAATCACCACGAACTCGTAGCCACCGGAATTGTCAGCCCGCGACTCAAAGATGGTCTTGGCAATTTCCTTGACGGTCGCGTGCCCTTTAGAGATGGCATACTTCATTTCGGTTTGCTCCAATCGCTCTTCGAGTTCCTTGGGGATGAACTTGAGCAATTCTCTTCCGCTGGTCCCGATCCCGGCCTGTTCGAGCAATTGTTGATCGAACTGCTGCAGCGGGCCACCCTGTCGCCACATAAAGTACAGCCGCGTCAACTTGTTCTCCTCCGCACTTGTCCCAGAACGTTTTTGGGGAGCGGTCGACAGCGCTGTGGCATAATCCACCGTGGCAACCCCACCGCCGATGCAAGCCAATTCGATCTGGTAGAAGTCGAGCTGCACCGCGTAGGCCTGCACTCCTTTGGCTTGGAATTTTAGTTCCCAGCGTTCGTATCGGGGAACAATATCGTCCCCTTCACCTAGCGGACCCGGCGGTCGGCTGTCTCCGCGACCGGATCCATCGATCGAAATGTCGGCGTTGGTATCGAGCGAAGCGAGCGAAGCGGCCACGCTGGTCACAGCATCTGTGACTGAGTCGAGCGTTTCGGCCAAGGAGGGGTCGGCCAACTGCTCGACCTCTTCGGCACCCGGCGGCTCGATATCGCGTTCGAACCCCTCCGCATGATCCCCGCGGCCAGCCACACTCTCGTCGATCTTGATGTCGCCAGCGGTGAAGGTGAACGTTTGCGTCAACCAGATCACAAACAGCAGCACGACTAATAGTCCCACCACCACCAACGCGGCCATCAACAGACTGGCCACCTGATCGACTTTTTGAGTCCGCATACCGGTTGCACCGGTCGCCCGCGCAGCGGCCTGGATTTGCTTAGAGCTAGATGAACTCATGTGTTGCTTATCGATCAAGGAAAATATAATCTGGCCGCAAGCCCAAGTACCACGCCTTCCAGAAGTCAACGGCGGTTTGTTTCTCAGATTTATCGGAATCGACAGTCAACTTGCCAGACTTCAATTTACGACTGAGCAGGCGGAGGCTCTCTTCGGCAATTTTCGGGACGTACGGATCTTGGTCAGTCAAAGCATAGATGAGGTCCGGCACTTGATTTAAATCTTCGCTGCGACCGAGTAGCTTTGCAGCCACGCGGCGCGCTGGATAATCACCGGTGACCAACAGGCGGGCGAGCCGAGCCACTTGTTCTTTGCGCTGAGCTAGATCTGGCGAGAGTTGTAAGTCGTTCGGCAGCAATCCGATGTGCACGTCGTCTGCCTCGTCGTGCTCCATCATCGACAATAAATTTTCGACGCTCGTTTCAGCATCGCCGACGATGCGATCCCCGACCATTTTCACAGTCGTCACATCGCTGGGGAGACCATAGCCACCAAAGGCTACCCCTTCGTCTAGCTTACCAATCGTCTTTTGCGTCGAACGAATCAGAAAGAGTAGGGCAAAGCAGGTACAGATATCATCCGACGTGTAGTCCGCTTTCTTCGACTGGGCCCAGTGTCCGTCCGCTTCCTGAAGCGAAGCCAACTCGCTAACGCCTTGATTGTACCAAGTGGGACTTTTGCTCTGCTTCCCTTGCATGATCTCGAGGAAACTCTCATAACGCTCCTGGGAGTAACGCCAGTAGTAATAGAAGAAGCCACCACTAAAATTATTGGCCTCTTGGTAACGCTTGGCTGCGTCGACCAACGGCTCAAGATCACTGCGACTCATCGTCCGATTTCGTCGATCCGCGCGGGCTTGAATTAATTGATCGATGCGCACGAAGGCTTCCGGTACGCCATCGGCGTCGTCCGTGCGACGCACACCGCGAAAGAACCCCAAGAGATCCCCAGCGATCAGCACACTCCCGGCCCCAGCCGTCGCCAACGATTTGGATAGTCGATCTTGCCGCACCGGGGCACCGTTGGAAATGATCCCTTCGTAACCCCAACCTCCCGAGGGATCGATGGTCGATTTCAGATACTTCAGCGTGTTTTCCACCGCCTCGACGGGCACATCCAAGCCCACTTGATGCATGGTCCAAAAGGCCAGCATTGCGTACTGGACTTGCGATGTATCGCCGTTGGGATTGCCGAGATAGCCAAAGCCACCATGTCGCTTTTGCACGGTGAGAAACCAATCGAGAATCATCTCCAGCTCGGGCCGGTACTTGACGGCGTCGACATCGGCCAACAGGATGGCAGCCACACTGGCCGCGTAGACGATTTTCGATTCTCCCTGGTTGGAATACCCTGCCAAGCTTTGGGCGAGTCGCACGGCCCTCTCCGTTCCCGCCTTGACCTTGGGCTGCTCGGCATTGCCGCCAGTCTTGTAGAGCGTGTAGGCGATCAGCAGTTCCGTCCCGCCGTCATAGGAATCTTGCGCGGCGGGGAGCTTGGACAAATAAGCGGTCCCACGATCGACGAGCGTCTTGACCTTGGGATGGTCCGGATAAAAATCTTCCGCCGAAACAAAACTCGGCAAGAGTAGGGTGCCACAGAGCAAGTTGGGCAAGACCCACCATAGAAAAAAATGGCGCGCCCCTACAGTTAGACACCGACAACGCCATGCGGGTGGTCCCGAACGGGCGGTCTGAGCCTCTTGGCGATGAAGGTTAATTACACTCGGCATCAATACACTTCAGCCTCTAACTTGGTTGGTTCGATGCTTCCTCGGAGGATATCCATCTTTTTGCCGCACCTCTTTGGGTCGCACGCCTTAAATTGTGAAAAGTCACGTCGAGCATGGTTTTAAACCATTTCGTACCTTAACGGGAGCTGATCCACTAGATTGTAATAACTCAAATGCCTGTTTTTAAGCCAGGTCAGGGCTGGTATCCCGTTGACACAGGTGGCTCACATAAATAGCATTCTCTACACAGTTTTTCTTTGGGGGCGAGTTAATCGCAACTAAGGGGCGGCCAGGTAGCTCAGTTGGTAGAGCAACGGATTGAAAATCCGTGTGTCGCCGGATCATTCCCGGCCCTGGCCACTTGCGTAATGCACAGCATCTTACCTCGGCTCATTTAGGCCGTTTCTAGCTCTTCCACGCCGGTCATGCAAACCAGCGACAGAATATTTCCCCGATACTTCCCATCGTCAGTTTTCGTCAGCACATAGGCGGTCAAACTGCTTACGACCGCGAACTCAGATGATGGAATGTCGAATTGCCTGCCATCATTCATGAAGATACGCACCGGGCCGTTCTTGATGGCTTCGACCAATGTCTCTCGATCCATTGCACAAACTCCCAAATCCTGAAACCGCAAGTCGCTGATCGTTCCGCCGATCAGTCGCATGGGCGTTT
>JBGSJT010000623.1:0-13859 GCA_041741715.1 Pirellulaceae bacterium
GCGCGCTTCTTGCGACTCATGGCCAGATTCCTTTCTGACTGATACGTTTCAGTTGGTGGGTGTAGGAATCTGGCCTTTTTTCATACTCTCAATTCTAGCGAAACCCCAATTTTCCCAAATAAAAATGCTTCACAGCGTTGGGTGCCACTCCTTGGGCAACATACGGACTTAGAACTCGCGCTCAACCGCCGTATACTGACCCACATGCTAGGAGATCGTCCAGCTCTTTAGTCTCTATTTCACAATGACATGTGAACTCTTAGCGAGACATATATTCTGGCTTGATATCGCGACGGCCCGCCGTTGGGCGGATGGCCAGTATGTCCTGAGCGGACTGCGGGGTGGTAGCGTTGTGGTTTAGTCGACTAGCAACTTGGACTATTCCAGGCAAGTGGTCCCAAAACTGGGGCCACGTCAATAGAAACTTGCTATCCCAATTCGGTTCGCAATTCCATCAAGAGTTGTCCTAAGCGATTCTCGCCGGTCCCATCAGTAGAACGGCCCCAAAAATGATCATTGCTCGACTCATGTATCAACTCAGCGTCATTGGTTTCAACTAACATTCGTTTCAATTGGGCATTCTGCGTAAATTTGGCTCGTAACGTCAAACGCAAATAAGAATCAGTCACTTTCCCAACCTTATCGGCCATTGTACAATGATTTGGCAAGGAGCATCTTCGATTGCCGCGCGGCAACCCGATCGCAGCTTTGGCTGTTATTCCCAAAGTCCTTTTTACTCAACGACATACGTTCTACTACTGGTTCCAAAAAAGACGACTGGCACCTGTTGATTCGTCAACGGTGCCTTTCGTTCTTACTTCTTTTTCAGCACCAGCCACTCTGCGATAGTGGCGGGTTCTTAGTTGCGAATGACAGAAATCCCTTCAGAATCCTTTGAAACAAATACAGCGAGCGAACTTGTCGCTGCAATTGACGCTCCGATCGCACGCATAGCGTGGCATTCAGCTGCTGATACGAAGGGGCAGACAACAATCGGAAAAGGTCGCACTCGATGCACTCAACGACATGTAGCAACCGTGCCTCCCCTTTTCGACTAACATCTATATGTACTCGCACAAGACTGGCGGACACAACCAAGTGATGAGTACAGAATTGCCGCCGATTTTAGGCCCCGATCACACGTTCTAACTAGCGAATGCCTGTCAAACGCGATCCGCGAAGTTTGGTTTTCCTACGGGCGGATTGGTATTGCTGACATCGGAGGCGGGGCTGGGACAACACGAGGCATCGACGATTTGAATATACGGCGAGTCCATGTCGAAGGCTCACCGAAATAGGACACAGTGATCAGATCCGGCTGATGCGGGCTGTCGATCCTCGTGCCGTTCAGCAGTTCAAATGCAACCGAACCGACACCGCGTTTAGAAGGCAAAGTTACTGTCCTACTACGCGTTTCTGAAACGGATCTAGTGGCCGATTGTTTAGTGCGACTCTTCCGTTGATTCAGTTCTACCTTTTCGATCAAACCCTCAGTCTTTCCCTGGACTTCCAAGAGTGAAATGACCTTCTCGGAAGTGACCGTCATCGGTACTTCAACAGTGTAAGTGTCCACGTTACTGTCGAAGCCGCGGATTTCTCCGAAAAACAGTGCACCGTCTGTCACAGACGATCCAAGGCGGATGTAGGCATTCGGATCGATCTCTAATTGTTGCGCTTCAAGTGAATGATCTACTTGGATTCGTAGATTCTGACGGAGCTCACGTGGGATCGGATAGTTCGACAGAAATGTGGATTTTCCAAAGTTGGTTCTTCTGTTTACTTCAACAGAAGCAAGGTCATACTTCGTCGTCGTGACAATTGTCGCAATCGGATTCGCAAATACATTTCGGTAGGGTCCGATAGTCCTAGATTCAGCTTTGGTTGTAGAAACAAAAGCGAAATCGTGCCCATTTATACTTTTCACCTCTGAAGGGTTGAGCTTGATATTCTCAGCAGTTCCAGTTTGTGGAACTAGCGTCCAGTTAATCGAACTGGAACGCCTCGATCGCAATCGGCTAACGGTTCCGTTGGTCAGGACGAGTACCAAGCTATCATCGTTGGCACCTACGTGAAGATGTGCTAATGCTTCAGCGTGCAAGTGGAGCAGATGTTCTCCAGTAGTTGCATCAAATACTGAAACAAAGCCGTTTCCGGACACGCCATTACTGTAAGAAAAAGCCCTAGTACCATCGGAAGTGAATGCCAAGATCGAATCTGGGATCGGTTGCGAAAGTGCGCGATTACGGGAAAACTCGCCATTTTCAAACTTAAAAAGAAACTGTTCCCCCCTTTCCAAATCTTCGATAATCGCCATTCCTGCAATGGAATCCCAGCCAAGAACTCTACCTGGTATCAGCTGCTGCACGACATCGTCGTTGCAATTATAGACAGTTGAGAAACCGTCGCTTCCAAGCAGCAGGAGGTCATCGGATAGGAAACCGATCAATGTGTTTCCGTTGGTCCACTTGGAAGTACCATCGGCAAGAGAGATGATTTGAACTAATTTCGTTGAACTTCCACTATCAGTAGTCGAAAATTCGTACTGTACCGCCAATCGGCTATCAGCTGGCGACAATTCGAATCGTTTGATCAGCCCCGACTTGCCTCGCAGCTGCACGGGTTCAATCCTGTGGGTGGTATTGGTTTTCATCGCATTAATGAAGATCTCACCATTCTGGGTCGCAAAAGCAAGTGGAGGACCATCGCTATTCTCTGCCAATACTAGGGCTACGATTCTACCTTCTATTGCAGGTAAGAGAGGGGCAATCTGAGGTTGTTTAGAACCATTGAGCCACGTTTTGATAACACCGTTCTTCGCCCCAGAGATTTGCCCACGACTATTGAAAGCCAAAACTTCGGCGTCGATCCACGGGGGAGCCATCCCGGTTTCGGCATCCAAGACTCGTACAACTCCTGATTCATTGATAAGCCCGAGAAGTTGACCGTCCCAAAGCAAGCTTGATTCGATCAATTTGGTTGCGAGGAAGTCGTTCTGGTTGTCATCGATTTGCGGCTTCGGAACCGCTTCGGTAAATGTCGTCGAATTTCTTCCTGCTTGTCTGGTATCTTCCCAAAAAGTCACGATGCCAGCGCAATCGCCGATTGCACAAGAGCGTCCTCCCGGGGAGAATTCGATCTCCGTGACTGCGAATTCATTTCCGAGCAGTCGTCTTTCGCGACCTTGCTCGCGGAGGACATATGTTTCCCCAATTGTCAATCCGACCGCCAAGTCGTCGGGCTCATATCGCCAACCGATGCAACTGGCCGGGGACAGGCCAATTGTCCGATCCTTGTCGTTGTCGATAACGCGTATATGAGCTTGTTGGAGAGAATCGATATAGGCAAGCGATTTGCCATCGGTTGATAGTGAGAATCCGAATGAAGATTCAGGCAAATCGATGGACAGTGTCTCGTTTCGGATAGCGTCGAACGTCCAGCATTGCCCGTCGGCAGTTTGTGCGAAAACCCGATTACCGTTAGCATCTGTAGCTACCGCCGTGATAGTCGAATCAAACGAAGTTTTCGCAACGATTGTTTTGACTTTCAAGTCATACACGATCAGGCGATTTTCCTGCGTTGCGACCAATCGCCCGGAGGGCTCTGCGAACGTGAGCAGCGTGCCCTTTACCGGCAGAGACTGTTCTGTCGCGTTGGATTTGAGGCCTTGAACAAACACCTTTTTGTCGTTGGCTAGAACCACAAAGTCACCGTTGCCTAAGAATCCAAGAACGGTATGCGTTTCACTGAAAACTTGCTTCAATTTACGATAGCGAAGATCCCAAACTTTGACGGTGTTATCAACTCGGCTACCGCTAACAAGGAGGCTACTGTCGCGGTTGAGTGCTAGGCTCGAAACGGGCGCCTCATGATCGAATGATAGGTGAGAACGAAAAAGCTGCTCGTAAAGATAATCGAACTCCCATCCTCGCAGTTCGTCAGGGGCGCCCAGTAGACGTTTGCGAGAATTATATAGACCGCCATCTTTATGGTACGCGTCATAACTATCACTAATCGAACGTTTGTACAACTCTTGTCTAGCTGCAGATGCGGCCGCTTGCAGCGACGTGTAAAGTTCGCGGACATTGTTTGCACTTCGATTTGCTTGAGCAGCAAGTTCGCGTTCACGCTCTGCGGCACGAGTTAGTTCTTCGTTTCTTCGGCGCACGATTTCGGCTTCTCGAGCTTCGACTTCGGCTTTTTGAGCCAAAAGTCGTGTCTCAGTCCCCTTATTCATCAGCCACATCACACCGGTAGCCACAAGTCCACAAAACGCAACTGCCAACACAACACTCGCCCAAAGTAACGCAACCTTGTGCTTTCGGCATATCTTGAGCACTCGATACCCGATAGCTGGCGGCCTTGCCTCAATCGTGTCATCGTCGAGGAATCGCTCTACGTCGTCGGCCAGGGCTGCTGGCGTGTCGTAGCGACGGGTACGATCTTTCTCGAGGGCCTTCATGGCGATCCAATCAAGATCACCTTTCAAGATTGAGTTTAGCTTGCCGGGTTCCATCTTACGCAGTGCAGAAATGCTGCTGACCGCATCGCCAAATTCGCTCAGCCGCGCGCTCGGGCGCGCCGCCTCTTCCTCACGAATCAGAGCAAGTACTCTGTCAAAGGCTTCGCTTCGGATACGCTCACTGGTGATCGGAGTGGAACCGGTCAGCAATTCGTAAAGAATGACTCCCAGAGAATAGACGTCGGTGCGTGTGTCGACATCCAGCGCATTCATCTCGGCCTGTTCCGGACTCATATAGGCGAGCGTGCCGACAACTTGCCCAAACTGCGTAAAGAGGGTTCGATTTGTCAGTTGATTCTGATCGATCAGCGCTTTGGCTAATCCAAAATCAATGACCTTGGTAATCGGCTTACCGTCGGCCAGGGCAACCAACATGTTCGACGGCTTGATGTCGCGATGCACAATGCCCTTTTGGTGCGCATGTTGTATTGCGCGGCAAGCTTGAACAAATAATCCAAGTCGCTCGTTGGGATTCAACTTGTGCTTGTCACAGTACTCCGTAATGGGCATGCCCTTGACCAACTCCATCGCGAAATAGGGTCGGCCGTCGCTGGTGATGCCAGCATCCAAAACTCTGGCGATGTTTTGGTGATCCATCATGGCCAAGGCTTGCCGTTCGGCTTCAAACCTGGCCAAGATCTCCTTCGTTGGAGTGTCGGTCTTAATGACCTTCAATGCCACACGACGACGAACGGGCGTCTGTTGCTCGGCCATATAAACTTGCCCCATGCCGCCAACACCAAGCGACTGGAGAATACGGTAAGGGCCAATCTGATTTCTTCCCGTCGCCGATTCTTCGGTAATTTCAGCTAGGTCGTTGATCTTCTCAGTCGCTAGTTCTGACTCAGGATGAGCTAGGTGCATTAAGTATTCCGTTACTGCGCGGCGCAGTTCTTCGTCCTGGCCACATTCGGCATCCAAAAACTCCTGCTGCTCATCAACAGGCAGTATTCTTACGGCTGCTGCCAGTCGTAGTGTTCGTTCGTTCATTCTCTTGGGTTTCAAGCGAAGCAATTGAAATATGCAAAACGCAGAAAGAAAGATTGTAATCTAATCGGATTGCCGACGTCTGGCTTTGAGCGTCGCGCCCGAGGCAACTCAGTCTTTCAAATTGATCGGATTGGTGTTACTGCAACACCGTTGATATAGACATGAATCACGTCATTTGCTGGAGTTATGGGTGATATGCCGTGCTAGCCCGCGACGTTGAAGCCACCGCAAGAATCGACGCCGAAGAACAACAGAAAAAGACCGTTTTTAAAATGGAAAAGGAGCAGCCGGCGAGGAAAGAAGTAGAAGTTATAGTGTTTGAAGCGCAGAAGCAGAGCCAAATCGCGGAGACTTTGGAATAAGAAGGAAATGAGGCCCGTTTACAATCGGAAGTAGCACGCCAGAAAGCTATGGCGCTCACAGAGCATGTTGCCTGAAGACAGCGTGCCTGGCGTTTGGACTGCTGATCCAAAGTTGGAAAGCCGAGGGGGGGGCGGTTATCGATTGACTTGTATGGTACAGGAGACAGCAACGTCAATAATCTGCCGATTTCAGGAGGAAATTGGTTCGGAGCGGCGCGATATCGCAATTGGCTTAGCGAGCAAGAAGGGATCCCCGAAGATCAATGATGCTATCAACCTAATGATCAAGGTGCGATTGAGGCTGGTATGAAAAGTAAGGAAGGGTTCCTAGATATGGTTGGCTACAGGCAACCTACAGTCGCAGAGTAGGAATTCGCGTGCAGAAGCTACTCGGCAACTAGTTGCCATTTCGATCGCTCTGAGGAGCAAATATCTGAATACGCTTGTTTTGCATCCAACTCGGAAAATCGGCTGCACCCGGTAGCCGTCTCAATGCGCAATAGTTTTGGATCGATCGACATGAGTTTTAATGTCCACGAGTGGTGTTACGAGCCAAGAGTATGGTAATCCAAGCTTGGCAATTGACATCTACTCGCTCGGATTCGCGGCGCTGGAGCTGCTATGTGGCAACCGGCTCGCGCGTCGTGTAAGCCCGGCGCTGGCTGGAGACCAGCTAGACACCAACGGTTGGTTGCAATGGCATTCGTCCCCGGCCGATCACTTGCCGACAATCCGCGAACTGGTCCCTAACTTGTCGCCCGTTTTGAGCAAACTCATCGAACGAATGACTTGCAAGCAGCAACATGAGCGATTTCCCGACGCGAGGTCATGCCTCAACGCACTCAATGAAGGATTTACGCTGGCCAGCGAACGAATCGACCCAGTTGAACATCGAATGTCGGAAGAGGGTATTGAGATATTGGGTATCCCACCCGCACTTCATGAGCCCTACGAAGTGCATAGTCGCTTAAGTTGGACTCAGGTATTGAAGAATCCAACCCTCCTCTTGGAATCACAAGGGAGAGCGCATCTTGCTTTCGCTTGCGTTTCTTGCCTGATGTCACTATCCATCGCGATTCTTCTGTTTCAACCAGCACAAACCATCGACCAGGCGACGGACATCCAACCCCGTCCATCGAGAAAAAGCTTGACTGCGCTCCCGGCGAGACTTCCCGACCGAAAGGTCGACACTCAGGTGGAGACAACAGCCAAGGCTGAAGTTGCACAACAACAAATACCACCAACACTAACAAGTGTTGAAACGCATCAAATCGTTCGGGAACCGCTTCGCTTCGATCTGCCCGAACAGCGTCGGCTCGTGTATCTACAAGTCGTACCACGCGGACGCGTACTCTCCGTTGAGGGAATCCCTGAAGAACATGAATTGCCAACACATTGGAAACTCGAGCCAGGGACCTACACAACACACTGCATCGACGACGATTCGAGTCGGGAGTTTGATTTCAGTTTCGATGTCTTGAATGGAGATAGCAGCCTATTGGTTCACATACCTGTTCCTACCAGGGATGCGTTGGGCACATTGGAAGCAGAGACAATCGATCCCTATGCGGACGTGCGTGGCCTAACTTATTTCCCCAGCAGTCCAGCTTTCGAGTTGAATGGAGCGATGTCAATTGAATTGGCTGACAGGCAATTCTCGGCAATTGAAAAAGCCATGTTGGAATTGTCACGCAGGCCTTATTCAAGGGAGGCTCAGTTTCCCTTTGCTCTTCCGCGGCAAGCAGTCGACCCGCGCGCGTCCTTCGCGATCGCCCTCTGGGCTTATCGTTCCGCGGACACGGAGACGGCCGTAAGCATGTGCCGCAAATCGCTAGCGGATGCTGTTGATTTTGAAGTTCCATTCGTTCTTCCACTGCGCCTGTTGAATCATATTCAGATCAACCATACCAAGGCTGGCGGCCTAACGGCGGCTTTGGCAGATTGTCGCCAAACCCTGCAACAATTCAAACGTCTGGAGTTAAGCCGCAAGAAACCAGTCTTTGAGGATTCGGTAGCCGAGATCGCTTGGTGGTCGGGTATATTGGTAGGCTATTCAACTGAGGTTAGACGCGAAAGTTTTCAGCAGGGACTGGATGCTCAAGCGTTTGAGACCTCGCTTCGTCGGGTGTGCACACCATCGCAATGGGAAAAGTACCGCATTGGCCGGCATGACGTGTCAAAACGCCATCAATTACTTGCCCAAAATCGTGCCGATCCAACGTCACTGGCCTCGACCGCGGAACTCGAATACCCACACTCTCTGCCGATGTCCTCGGTCGACTACGCTTCGGACCACGTTAAATCGCGTTCCGACTTCGCGAATCCTGAGGAACAAACGCAAGAAAAGTTCGGCAAGTCCCAAGTGATTTCGCCCAGTTCCCCTTTGCTATTCGCTAACTATCGACCGTTTGATCTCTCCAGTTTGGCAAGCGAAGCACTATCCACATTGAAACCAGCAAGTCCGAATCAATTCGCCTTTCGTTGAAAATTGGCCAAAGCTGACGACTAAGTCACTTGCATGATTTGTAGCGGTCACGTGCATGTTTTTGAACGCGCAGTTGGCTGACCTGGACAAATTCGGATTGACGTTCGAATTGACACCCGAAAACCAGATGCGCTAGGCGCCGCCGCGTCGGCAGCAAACACTTATTCCGATTCCCACGAAAAACGCCAAATCGGATTTCCATATGCTATCAACGTGCCGATTGCGCTTGCTACTCCGGGACCATGGTCTTCCGCTATCCGCCGCGATTCTGAAAATCCTACCGCATACCATAATCGCGGACGAATGAAGGGCTATTTGAAGGACTATGGTCAAGCAATTCTCGATATCAACGAGGCTCTCCGGATTTCGCCTCAACTCATCCGTGCAAGAATTGATAAAGCATTTCTACTTTCGATTACCGAAGATCCTGAATTGCGAGCGCCAGAAGTAGCGTTGGGATTAGCTAAAGAGGTCTTAGCGCGCGATCCGACAGACGCGCATGCGATGAATGCCAAGGCTTGCGCCTTGGCTGCCCAGAAGAACTTTGCAAGTGCCGTAGAATGGCAAAAGAAAGCGAGTGAAAATAACGAGTGGCTAAAAGACGAGCTAATAGGTGGCGGCTACCATGCCGCCGCTAGAATTGCTGCCTGGGAATCTGGCCAGTTATGGCGACCGTAGTCAATGCAAGGATCAGCAGGACTGGTGCTTGGCCGTGTTTTGCGCTCTGGATACTCAAGACGCAAACCAATCAATCTGAATTGGTCCATGTTAACCAGCCGCGGAGAAGTCTTCCATCGGTGCATTCGACCTCGACAAAGGCAAGTGCTTCACATTTGAACTCGATTAGCTGGACGGATCGGTAGGCGGGATTCAAATAGCAGAGATTCAGCTGCGTTTCGAACTCATACTGAAACTCCTCGTATCCCACAAACCGTGAATCGCGCCTTAGTGTGATGTCGAGCGGTACTTCAGACTTGAAGGAATAGGACCAATGAGTAGTTGAAAAGACCTTCGGTCGAGGCGGCCACAAATAGACTTTAATATCGGGAAACAGCGATTTGTCGTCATCCGAAAAACACCACATGCCTTCATCGGACCACACATACGGATTAAAGAACTCGTGGTTGCTGTGGCCAAGCGTTGAAAATTTGCCTTCAAAAATAACTTGTCTGACTCCAAGTCCGTTAACTTGATTTACCGCTTCCTTCCCTTGACTATTCTCATCCACGTCCACAAAAACCAATCCATCTGTGAATAAGTCCCCCCTGTCCCCCCGCACGAGGTCGTCATCGGTTGGATATGAAAACATTTGCTCTGCCTGTTGACGCAACTCTGGACAATATTCGATCACCAGTAGCAACATGTATCCATACAGGGGCTTCCGTTCCAGTAGCCGTCGCGCCGCCCTAAGCCGGACACTCGAAAACCCTCTAATCAGGCTGGCTAGTTCACCCTCATTAAGTGGACGTTCCAGCAGCATCTCCAAAGCATTTGGCCTTAGCTCTGTGTCCATCGCCGCAACCCGCAGAAGCTCCTTATTGGATACTTGCTGCTGCATCAACCGCTTCCATGCATTCATCCTTAAGTCAGGAGCATTCTTGATTGCTTCAATTAGGACCCTGTTGGAAGCCCAGTTTTCGAACGGAGAATAGTCAGGTTGTCTAGATTGTCCAGCCTCGCGCAGGGCGTTTTGCAGCAAAACTGGAGATGCAGGATTCAATTCAGTGAGTCTTTCAAGCACCAAATGTTTGAGCTGCTCAGTCTCAGCTTCTGGCCGGCCATCATATGGATCGTAGCATACTCCAACTGTCGCGAGCTTCTCCAGAGTTTTCTCGGTGAGTTTTCGTGAAAGCAATTCTCGCACGATGCGATTTCCAGTCTTGTTGCACCCAAGACAATTTACTTCTTCGAGCAAATCGGCTTCTGTGGTGGCGCTACTCAGAAAGTCTTGCAGCATCGCTTCCCATAAATCGGGGGCAATCTGCTCAAGTCGATGTAGCGTTTCTGCCGGAGGCTGAAGAAGAATTCGAGACTTGACCTCTTCGTGGATCCACTCAGGTGTTTCGAAGTCCATACAGTTCTTTAGTATCGCTAGCCAGTCAACTGCACATGAAGTGGTAGACAATATGGGCCAGCATTGCTCGCGTAATTCCGGCGCTACGTTAAAGAGAGCGACTAAAGTAGAGACAATTTGTGAATGTTCTACATTGTTGGCAGCAAGCAATTGTTGCAATACAGAACGACCTAATTCGCTTACTCCCCTTGCAATTTCCTCTAGCGCTGCCCCGACATTGTCGTAGAACTCGAATCCAATCTCCCGGGAAGGGTCTCCTATCCAGTCGACGAGGATTCTCCACGCTTCCGATCGGCATTCAGGACAATCCAAAATAATCTGAACCAATTCATCTGACGTGGGAGAGTTATCTAGTAGCCATCTCGCTGCGGAACTGGCCAATAGATCGTTGCCTTCGACAATTTTCATAAGGACGTTTCTGCACGGATCACCTTGTTCGATGTACGCCTTCCAAATCTGCCTACAAACCCCATCATCATCTGGTACGAAATCGGCGTGCTGGATCAAGAAATCCAACAGTTCAAAGCACGTGGGCCAATTCTTCGGCAAAGTTCTTGATGTCAAACCTCCAAATGGTAGAGCGCTATTGCGTAGCGCGGCTCGCCAAGCCGGTTTGCGTAGCCGAGGGCTTTTGTAAATCACTATCGCCAGTTCTCGATCAGGCAAAACCAGCCCGTCGATCAAGCGAATCGCATCATCAGCAAGATCTTCAACATGTTCGACAATATGAGACAATTCGTTTCCACTCGGTCCCAGCTCCACTAGTCTCTCCCACGCTTCCTTGCGAAAGCGTCGAACATGGACAATGATGTCACGCAGATCGATCCTAGTCGGAGCTGAGTCTAGGTACTGCCGAGCAGCGACCTCAATTGCGTCAATATTGGCCCCCAATATCTCACGAAACATAGCTTTTGCATCGGACTTTCGCAATCGACGGTGTTGGCAGTTCAAGAAACATATTCTTTATACATAATTTCGCAAAGCTTCTTCGACTTGATGCCGCAGGAAGTCACCAGCAGTGCACTTGGCCCGCAAAACAGATGGGAAGAAAATGTAAACCATCTCTCAAAAAACGATGTAGCCATGCGGCTGATATCGGTGCCCACACAGCGGCAAGGAGTACAATGGTGGGATACCCGTCCTGCAAATTGTGGGACACAAATTCTCGCACATCGTTGGGAAGCCGGATTGCAAACGGCGGTATGTACGTTGCAAGTTCGGTGGACCTCGCACTTTAAGAGCACTTGTGTCGATAGAAGTGCAGGCGTCTGCCGGGCAATCGAATTGAGAATGGGGACTCGACAATCTCTGAAGTGTTCGTTTCGATCAAGCAGTCGGTGGACACTACAACTGGGTTGACTGAGCTCAAATTCGAAACAAGCGCAAAGCTGGGTGTCAGGACCTGTACGGCTAATTGCTCTCTGCTGATTTTGGACTCAATGCGTCCCGCTATCACGATTCGGTTGCCTGCAGGTAGCTCTTTGTGTCACGACTTCGCTGTCGGCCTAGAGTCGTCCGCCCACGTACAGGAAAAGTCTCATTCATTTGGAAATGACGGGCGTCGTCCAGGTCGCAGCGGAGAAGCCATGGCGTTTGGTGGCGAGATGTTCTGGCTAACTGGTATGCTAAGTGCTACACGATCGAGCCACTCAAGTCTACCGAAAACTTTTTTATCAGACACAACGATCTACCCGAAATACAATTTAACTCTGCTCGAGAGGAGTGGTTTTAGGCTCCCGACGGAAGATGAATGGGAATACGCCTGCTGCGCAACGATCGCGACACAATTTTCTATTGGTGATGACTAGCAACAATTGCACGACTACGCTACTTTCTACTCCGCCCAAACCACCGCCTGCGGTTCGAAGTTGTGCAATCCGTGGGGACTTTTTGATATGCATGGAAACATAAGTTAGTGGTGCTGGGACGAAATTGGAGGCTCGACCCGCGTGCGACGTGGCGGCGGCTGGGGCAGCGTTGCTGCGAACTGCCGGGCGGCTCGTCGCGACGCGTTTAAACCGACGACCCGCACGGTCGGCACTGGCTTCCACATTGCGCTGAGTCCGTTTGTAGTCTCGCCGGAGGCGGACAAGTTAGCGGAGCAAATAGGCGGAGGAACGGGGACGGTCCAATAGTAAAGGGAGAACCGTGAAGTGAGGGACGAAAGACCACGGAATACGGTGGAAAGGACTTTTTTTCGGTGCGAGTTGCGCAACTATGTCAGATTCTCGATTAATAATTTTGCGTTGGAGCTACTGTAACGCGCCAGTTGTTGCGTTTGGGCGCCTCGATCGATGCAATTGTTAAAAATGAACATATTTGCCAACTCCGTCTATGCAGTTCTACTGTCCCTTTGCACTCGCCTTAGACATTACAAAAAATCGCCAAGTCGCTGCGTGAATGTTTTAGACAGGACGCCAATGCAAGCTCTAAGTTCTTCGTTCAGTCCATCGATTGTCAGAGCGCTATTTAGCAAAGAGTTCTATTTCTATTTCGCTCCAGGAAGTCGCATAGCGCGCCCATGGTGGGCAATGGCGTCGCCGTTCCTCGTTCCCAAACAAAATCAGTCGATCGACCGTGTTACGAAGAATTTGCATTACGTGGATTCGATCATCAACGAAATAGCTCACTTGTAACTCTTCGCATATCTCCTTTTTCGCCTCGCGGGTTAGGCAAAATCGGATGTGGTCAGGTGGAAACTTGGTCCGATTGTAGAAATTGACCTCATCTAGCCACTTGAGTGACCTCTCCTGCATGTGGATTCCCGCTTTTGAGATGATCCAGACCTTCCCGGAAAAGGCATCCACAATCCGTGATACCGCTTCGAAAACGCCAGCGTTTGCCAATTCAAGTCCACCGCCTCCCGGTAACGCAGTATCCTCTCCAAGCGTCGCGGATTGGTGACGAACAATGACACCGCCAAAATCAAGACCAACTACTTTGTTCAATGTCAACTCCTCTACCAATTGAAAGAAATGAGTGAAGTCTCGAAGTAACTCGGTGATTGTCATACCAAGGATTGCGCCACGGTGAGATACCTGTCCCGTGTATTGTGGGACAGAAATTCGCTGCCATTGCTGGGAAGCCAGATTGCAAGCGACGGCATGCACGTTGCAGGTTCGGTGTACCTTGCACTTTAAGAGCACTTGTGTCGATAGAAGTGCAGGCGTCTGCCGGGCAATCGAATTGAGAATGGGGACTCGGCAATCTTTGAAGCGTTCGTTTCGATCAAGCAGTCGGTGGACACTACAACTGGGTTGACCGAGCTCAAATTCGAAACAAGCGCAAAGCTGGGTGTCAGGACCTGTACGGCTAATTGCTCTCTGCTGATTTTGGACTCAATGCGTCCGGCTATCACGATGCGGTTGCCTGCAGGTAGCTCTTCCAGCATGTAGCTCTTTGTGTCACGACTTCGCTGTCGGCCTAGAG
>JBGSJT010000624.1:0-6280 GCA_041741715.1 Pirellulaceae bacterium
AACCAAGTGAACGACAACCGCATCGCGGCCATGGTGGTGCGAAGCTTGTCGCCGTGACCGGTTTGAAGACTAGCAGGATCTTCTAAAGTTTGCTGCATGACGTTTTGGCTCTTGTCGTGAAACGAAAAGAGCCCAACGCGAAGTTGCGAAGGGCTCGAAGGTAGTTTGTGATTGAGCGGGTTGCTACAGGTCAGAGCACCAACGCATTTGCGTTTGAACTAGCGCGTTCTGATGACAACAACGCAAGCTCGATTTCTTGATTATCGCTTGGAGGCAATCCGAAGGTTTCGAGGACCAAGTCCCTAGCGACGGAGTCTTGAAACGCTAGCTGACCGGCGAGAGGAACTGATCTTTCAAAGTACTCGTGCTCGATCTCTGCGTCTTCTTGATTTAGTGTCGCAATCTGGGCCAGTTTGGGTGCTGCAATCTGTTCACCTAACGCGGCTCTATTCGCCCGACCGAGCTCATTGATCACCCGAAGGGCATCAAGTGGGGACACACTGCCATCTTGGTTTTGATCAAAGTATAACCCTCGCCAAGTTCCCAATTCTGGTGAGTTTAATACTGCGAACGAAGGTTGCATGGTGCGAGCTCGGCGAGCGAGTTCATTTATGATTACAAGGGCATCGAGAGGCGAAACATTTCCGTCGTTATTGATATCACTGGGCGCGAGCGGGTTGGACCATGGGTAGTCAGTTTCAATCAAGAGCCGAGTGAGGGGGTTATCGATGTGCGACACAGTCAGAAGAAAGCTTCCATCGTGGATTTCAGGCGGTCCCAGTCGCCATTCCGCTGCATCTGCGAGGTTAAGACGTTGTTTACCAATAAGTCGAGTTGGAACAACAAGTTCAATCGGTTCGTATATCTGCCGGTAAGTCGATACCCAAAGATCTTGGCCCTTCATACTCGTGTTTTCTGTGATATCTGACTCCTCAAACAACAACATCGGGTCTTCGACATATCCGAAAATCGCGACGCCACCCCCCTGTGCAAATTCGTGTAGTGTTCGGTTGTTGCTGATGGTTGTTCGAACGAGATGAATAGATTTACTGCTCGCGACACCACCACCATTCGATTGAAAGTTTCGCGTGTAGTTCTCGACCACAGTTGAGTCGAACATTGTTAATTCCTCATACACGTTCACGGCACCGCCTTCGCTCCAGATGCCCTCGGTGTAGTTGGCCCGAAGAACGCTTCCCGCAATCGTGACGGGTGCAAATAGTGCCGCAATTGCACCGCCTACTGAGTAAGGACCAGTTGTTCCGTTTTCGGAGAACTCGCTATCGATAACTTCGAGAGTATTTTCTCTAGCAAACAATGCGCCGCCGTAACTCTGCTGTCCACCGGTCGTGTTCCTCTCAAAGATAGATCGTTCGACAGTCGTTTTTCCCATGTGATTGTGAAGTGCACCACCCCCAGCGAATTTTCCGCTCGTCGTGTTTGCTTGAAAACGGCTATCTCGGACAATCAGTTCTGCTGAGCGGACGGAGACACCACCGTAGGCGTTTTCGCCCAATGTGTAGCAATCCTCAACAGCTACCGAATCTAGAGTGATGATGCCTTGGTTCAGCGCTCGTATGGCGGGACCGTTGTTTTCGAATTTAAAATACTCGTCACTATCAAATGTGGCACCTCGCCGAATCGTGAGATTTGAAATCGAAACATCGAAACGGTCTGCCCCTAAATCAAAAACGCGATGTAGGTGTTTCGCGTCGATAGCAAGCGCATCAATACCCGGACCTCGAATCTCCAAAGAAGAACCTATGACGAGTGGACCAGCCGTAAGCTCGATGTTGAGTGGCGTTTGTCTGACTAACTCTTCAGCGAACTCGATTACGTCAGGGCCGACCTGATCATCTGCCAGACGGATTGCTTCCCTGAGGCTAAGGACACCATCATCGGCGTCGATGACATCCGCACTGCTCGTTACGATGAACACAGCGAATGGTAGGCGGTGTTTCAAGGACTCGAATCGTGGTTTTCTGTATATCTGTTGTCGTCGCTGCTTGAGAGAGTCGCCGGTTTTTCGAATTTGCATAGAGATCCTCCTTGGGAAACTGGTTAAACCCGCCCCGTTCTTGAGGCGGTGGTAAAGTGAAACTGGATGGACGCGATGCAGCTGTCACGAGTCGGCGACCAATTGGTGATTTGACGCGATGATACTCATAGTCCGTGGAACATTGTGCCACGGATGATGACTATCGGCATCATGGCCGACAACAACATCCTGTTAAGATTTGGTGAGCGAGTTCGAGAACTTCGAACGCGTCAGGGTTGGTCACAGGAAGATTTTGCCGCGGAATGCGGCCTGGACCGAACCTATGTCGGCGGGATCGAACGCGGGGAACGCAACGTGGGTCTGCGAAACATCGAGTTAATCGCTCGTACGCTCGGAATCTCGCTCAGCCAACTGATGAAGGGCTTGTAGCGTCGCCGGGCAGGATCACCGTTAATGGCTGCATGTGTTGGGATACAGCCGGGAGTTCCTGTTCGAGGAGCAGCCGACTGGAAAACACCTTGTCTGATCCTTTTGCGATTAACACGTACCGCAATTTCACGTTGTCCAGCCGTTCGATCAAACTTGCGATCTCCGGAAGACCAAGAGGCACCGCGTCAGGATCATCCATGTACGGCCTGGCGACACTGGGGTTATGCACCGCGATCTCATCCGTCCAGTACCGCAGTGCTGCCCTCAAGGTGGCTGCCTCGTGAATCGAAAGCATGGTTGTCCCTTTAGTTGTCAGAGGGCTCGCCACGAGCGACGCTACGCCGTGGCGCACGGCCTTTGGTGCGGTACTGATAGACTCCAGCCTGATCAGCGTCTAGGCAACGCCCTGAAGCCCATTTACGCAGCGCCTCAATCGACTCCGCAGCCGTCACAGCCACAGGAACGACATTGGTCGATGCTTGGACTACGGGAACATCCAGTAACGCCGCTAAGCGGCAGCATGCCCGTATCTCGGCACCGGTCCAATTGTCATCGCATGGTCGCCGCTGCGCTGGATCGAGTTCAAAGAGTGCGAGGTACATCGACCAAATGGCATCCTTTTGTTCGCGACCGGGTAGGTCAACAAAGAATGTCCCGTCGAACCGCTCGCTTCGACTGAACTCCGGCGGCAACCGTGAAGCGTCGTTGCTGGTGCAGACCACAAACACATCGGACTCGTGGTCGTTGAGCCAGCCCAAGACGGTGCCGAACATTCGCGATGAAACGCCGTTGTCGCCTGATCCAGAACCGCTCACACCAGCGAACGCTTTTTCAACCTCGTCGATCATTAGAACGCATGGCGCCATCGCATCAACGATCTGCAGAGCTTGGCGAGTTCGTTCCTCGCTCTGACCAACCAGTGAGCCCATCAAGCTACCGACGTCCAATTGCAACACGGGGCGACCAACTTCTTTGCCGAGTGCTTTGCAGAACTCACTCTTGCCACATCCTGGCGGTGACAGCAGCATCACGCCGCGGGGGCGCGTGAGTTTATTGCCGCGGTTTGAATGTAACAGGGCACGCCGTGTGAACGCCTTCAACGACGCCAGACCACCGAGCGAACCGAAGTCCGCATCACCTTGGTAAAGCTGCAAGGTTCCGGCCTTGGTAAGCATCTGTGACTTTTGCTGCCATAACGTCTCGGCAGTGAGGCGGCTATCACGCACCAACGACAACGCAAACGCATTCTCGGCCTCAAAGCGGGTCAAACCCGTCGCAGCATCGAGCACACGATCAAACTGGTCGCCTTCGGGCAACTCGCCCGGCTCCGTGGCAACGGTAGAAGCGATTTCTCGCAACTGGTCCCGTGATGGCAACTCATGATCGACCACCACGAACAACTTTTCTAACTCAACCGGCAATTGCACCACCGGCGCCAGCACGACCAAGATCGTCCGAGACTGCTTGCCAGTGATGACTTGATGGGCCACCGCCTGCATGATTTCCGCAGACTGCAGGAACCGGTGGAAGTTCTCCAAAACGAGGATCGTGGTTTCGTTCCCATCGGACAGTGCCCCGGCGGCGCGGACCGCCGCCAGCGGATCATTGACGTCCGTTTGGACGCCCTGGCCGCCGCATCGCAGACCGGCCGTGATATTCCAATTTGCCAGTCGCCAGCCCTCAAGCTGGCACAGTTGGCCAATTTCCTGAATCGCGTCGACATGCTCATGCGACGTGATCCAAATTCCAGAGAAGCACGCGCGTACGTACTCCTCCAGCCGCTTCGACAGCGACATAGTTGTCTCCTTGGGTATTGTTGGTGAAACATGGCCGCAGAGTGCAGCCACGAAAAAGAAAACGCCAGCAACTACTCGCTGGCTTGTTGCTGTTGCTTGGTAGCAACCTGATGAAACTCGGGTTTCAGCTGCTCATGGGTCGGTTGACCCAAAGCCCTTTCTAGGAAGCGACTTGCCTCGCGGCAATCGCTACCGGCGAAGCCGTTGGTTTCCACACGGCTCTGCCCATCGGGTGCAATGATGACTTCAATCGTCTTCATGTGGCACCTCCAACGTTAATAGTCAACTTGATCGAACCATCAGCAAGCGGTTGTTCGATCACCGAATGACCGTTGCGGCGAGCCTCGATCGTGGCCCGCTCGACCGCGTAGGCTTGCAAGAACTGATCGAGCCGAGCCCGATCGCCCCAGTGGCCTTCGTAGTTATCGAACTCGACCTTCCCAGTGTTCACATCGCAAACCACCGGGTACCGCCACTTCTCGAGCTGAACGACCCAGCCGGTCTTCGGTCCCGAAAATAGCCTGGCCTCACCAAAGTGCGGCTCAGCCAACTTCAATCGCGAACAAGCCGACCGAATCGAAACTGGATCACGAACTTGCGTCTGAATCTCAACCACGTGTGACACATCAAACTCCCTGAAATGTAGCCAGAACAGGCATAGGCAGCCGCTCCCAAGCGACCGCTGAAAGCTATGCCAGTCCCATCAAGGAATATGCCGCAAAATTCGGCTTGGTTTAGCTCAAGAGTGCGATGCGATGTCATTAGCTCGTCAATTATTTTGATACGCAAAAATCCCCTTTTCTAATGACCTCTAGTCGAACGTCGTCTCGCTTTACTGTCAGTAACGAACAGCGAGCGGGTACCCGACGGTCGCTGTTTTCTAGACGTCCCGGGTTGAACGAAGGAGAACGACATGAATGCCCGACAAACGATTCAAGAATCAGAAGACGCGGATTTTTTGGCGAACTGTCATTCGGAATGGCCGAAATGCAGTGAGAAAGAGGAAGCAAAAGCTTTATATGAGCAAGAAAAAGAGGACGCTTGGAAGGAATTTTCTGATGAAGCATGGGAACGACACGAGCATGAGTTCTGGGAGACTTTCGGAGAAGATCGATCCAGAGAATTAGCAATTGAATTTGGACAAGAGGAAGATTCATGGCGTTTGTTCAAAAATCTAGCCCGGAGAAAGTACATCAACACATCGCGTCCCAAGTGGGAACAAGACCATCGTCCAGCCTGGGATTCCGATTTTGATGAAAGGAATCTTGATGCTTGGATGCAAAGAGCGTTCAACTCCTTTGTGGAATCGCAACGCAACCGGCAAGCTTCGGGCGAAGAAGCCAACTGTCGCAATGATGAAATTCTTGCAATCGAACTGTTCGAGAGCTACCCAGGGACGGACTTGTATGAGTTTGAGCCACCAAGTCCAAAAGAATCTCTCTACCAGTATGTCTCGCGTGAGCGACGTCAGATTCGCGAGTCTTTCTTCGACGACACTTTGTTTTCTTTTCTCCTGCGCGAACTTTCGGGAGTTGATCGCGAAACGGCAATTGATCGCTTGAAGGTTGCCATAAACGACCTTAGGGCCGTGCAGGTGAGAGTATTGTCGCGGTCTAAGTAGCGCCAGCAATTACTCGCAATCAGACCCTCATGACTACTTAACCTTGTCGCAAGCAAGACTCCAGCGGCTTTAATGACAACGGCTTCTCATTCTCGTAGCACAAATGGAGAAATGGATAGTGAAAATCGTGAGGGTCGGCATCGATGCAGACCCTCGCGATTGTCTTTTAAACGCATAGTCTGGTTTTAAGAACGGGCGTTGTCCGCTTACCGTGCGGATGCGAAGGGTGCGCAATCCGCAACAAGCAATTGCAGTAGTTGGTTCTGACAAGTCAGTCGAGGCTTGGGTGTACGTGTCATATTCGGTACATCGTCGACGATGGGGACGCCAGTGTGGCCAGGATCAGGACAGTAAATCCGGAAATTGAAGCGATCACGATAGGAATCGAGGCTACCTGCAACTCGTATTTCCTCCAAATCGATACTGGAGTTACCC
>JBGSJT010000625.1:0-4789 GCA_041741715.1 Pirellulaceae bacterium
CGGATCCCGTCATCCACTCTGTAAGGTTTTCGGCTGTCTGTATGCTGTTCTCCGCCTTTAATGACAGGAGCGAGAAAAGGAATAGGGTGATGAGGGTTATGGTCTTCATGGTTTGATGGTCTTCATTTTTTGCAGAACGTCAAAGCACAGGCACAGATGGGGCGAGGGGAGCGTCCATAGCGGGAAAGACTCACAAACTACCATGACGCTCCGAGAACAGGGCCGCCCCATCTGTTGCTCTGCTGCGTCTTGTTCTCCGGTCTTCATTTTCTTCGGCGACGTAACAAAAGGGAAACCGTGCCTACACCAATAAAAATCGAAGAAGAAGGCTCGGGAACCTGACCTGCGAATATGGGAACACCGGGCCGCGACTCATAAGCCCAGCCGTAAAGCGTGATGCCCGCATAACCGGGTCCTGCATCAATATCTAAATATCCATAATGAACCCCATCTGCGGCATGGAACTCGATGCCAATAGCACTCCGGCCACTGAAATCACTGGCCGAACCCGTGCTGAGAACTTGAACAATACTAATATACGCATTCTCATCCGGCTCCACAAATCCATCAATAAAATCGGAAGATGACCACTGTAATTCACTTAGTAATTCAGTGCCAATCGTCGAGTTGATTGAGAAACCGTTAGGTAGAGGCGAAATCCGACCTCCGACTGGACCGATTAAACGAATCACCGCTCGATTGTATGCTTCCGTCCTCAACCCGACAAAGCTGAAGGAGTATGCAAAAGCAAAATCGGAAGTTCCGTTACTATCGACATCCACGGGGTGATAACTACCAAAAAACTCATCTCTGAGAAAAAGAGGGTCTGGTAATGCCGTGACGACTACAGCGGCATGAGCCGCCGGGCCGAAGGCCACGGCGGCTACAATGCCTGCGGTGATTAGTCTGCGGCTCATTGTCCTCTCCTCATGCGCCAGAACAGCTTGGGATCGCCCACACCCGATGTGACGATCACCGAGTTCGTCACGGTCTCAGCCAGAACCGATCCTTCATCCGTCCACGTCACCAAATCCGGCGAACTCTGGATCGTGAAAAACGCGCCCGGATCAGCAGTGAAGCTCAAAATGAACTCAGTCGCCGTCGGCGATGCTGCCAAGGACGTAATCGTCGGCAACTCGGGCGTCACGCCGCTGAGTGCGGCGGAAACGACCTGAGTGCTTGGAGCCGGATTGCCGGGTAGCCCGCCTGAGTGGGTGACGGTGATACGGTAGCGGCCAGCCGAAGGACTCGCGATGGAAACCTTCTCAACGTTGTTGCGGTTGTCCACGCCGCGAACTGCGGGCAAAGCGCGAGTCGTCGCGCTTTTGGTCGTCAGATCGGGGTTGAGAGTCCACGGCAAGAAAGTCGAAACAACCGTTGTCGGAGCAGGTAGAGTCGTCACATCCGGGCCGAGATACTCGACCTTCAGGTCGAGATTGTTGACCAGCATAGGGTTCTGCGCGTCCGGGGCGGTAATGGTCGTCAACGCGGGGCCGGGAGCATCACTCCACGGCAAAGTGACAGAAAGCGGCTGCGTGCCATCGCACTTCACCACCCATGAAGCTGATTGGCTGGGGGCAAGGCTGAACTCCTTGATAAGGGAACCGCGTCCGCCAGCGTGATCCGCATCCACTGCGAGTGCCGCCCTGCGAGCGTTCATTACGCCATAACCGCGACGATAATCCGGCCCTTCAGCTTCCACATCATCACAGGTATTGATCGCGATGGCCTTGAGCGTCGATCCCCGCCATGCCTGCGAAGCAGGCAATGTCGGATAGAGTTGCGCTCTGCGCTCCATCACAAGGCCGAGTGCGCCAGTCACCGCAGGTGCCGAAAAACTGGTGCCTTGGATGCCGACCGAATAATTGTTGTTCGTGGCAGAGTTGGGAGCCGTGATGACAGGCGAAAGTGGGCTACCGCTCATCAGGCCGAGAGGCTGACGGATCGTCTGCGAAGGCGAGCCAACGGCTACCAAATCCGGCTTGATCCGGCCGTCGTCAGTCGGACCCGCTCCGCTAAATGATGAAGCGTTGACGACGGAGGTAGGACCAAAACCAATGAAAAGGCTCGATCCGACAGTATTGAAAACATCGTCACACGAACCAACTGTAAGCACATTCTTGGACGTTCCCGGAGGAGCGACGGTATCGTAGAATCCAGCATCCCCATCATCCCAATCCCGAGGAAAGGTGGAGGCGTTAACGGGCGTCCAAGTAGTCGCTCCGGTTCTGTAATAGTAGGTTCCCGGCGATACTCCGGGGCCTTCGGTGCGGTCATTCCCGCAGGAATAGACCATTAAATGCTGGGGAGCCTGAGACTGAAGGAAGCTATCAACTTGCGTCGATCCACTCTCGTCTGGTAGGTTAGGCATGTAGAAACCAAACTTGTGATCTTCTAGGAAGCTCGATGCTGTTGGGCCATACCAAACCCACTGCAAATTCGTTGCGGCGGTAATATCAATATCCTCGCGTCTCCAGCCACAAGTAAACCCCCATGAATGATTGGCCGCACGAACCGGTGGATCGGTAACATTGCCCGCAGCAGCAGCTTCGCGGGTAATCTTAAATGCTACATCTGCCTCGTAAGCAAAGACATTGGCAGCATATGCCACTCCTCGGCTCTCATAAAACTGGCCAAACAGTGATCCAACGCCGCTTGCGGCCATCGTGCCCGCGACGTTAGTCGCATGGCTCGTCGGATCGAGAATCGCGGCGTCTTTCTGAAATATCCGTGCCGTGCCCATCTCGATGTGAGCTGGGCGCACTGCACCATCCACTTCCCACATCCCGAGCGTCTGGCCAGCCCCGCTCAGATTCAAACCCGTATTGCTCTCGGAGTAAGGCCAATAGCCCGGCAAGGCGATATTGGGCTGAAACGGCCAAAGCTCGTCCGCACTGATACCTGCCGCTGAAACGGAGTCATTCCCTTGTATGAAAATCGGGCCAAGCGACTCACCGGATAGCTTCAGCTTCTTACCATCCTCGTCCCGAAACACCCTTTCCACCCCATATTTGCGGGCGATGTCATCAAGCGCACGCTCCTTCGCAGCCGTGAGCAACTTCGATGCGGCAGCGTCGCGGCGGAGGGCGGCGGAGCCGTCTTCCGCCTCTGCGATCTTCGCATCTGGGTCGCTCTGGCCCGGTGGCAAAAGCTGGCGAAGAAGCGGAGCGGCTTCCGCCTTCTTCCTCTCCCATGCTTCTTGTGCGATAACGAGAGCTGCGGCAGCATCACGCTCGGCCTCTGCAATCTCTTCGGGTGTTATCTCGCGCGGTAGTGGTCCCTCAACGAACGGATCACGCCACATGATCATCTCTTCGTAATCGGTCAGCTTGTCGCCGTCCGTATCGATGGATTTGTTACGGTGTTTAAGATCGGGGTGCAGGATGCACCATAGATCATCCCATCCGTCTCCGTCGCCATCGTAGAGCGTTCTCTCCTTACCGAGGTAGTCCTTAACGATGAGATTGTGTGTCTTCGCGTCTTGTTTGGCTTCGTCCTGAGCTTGTGCGCCAAAGGACGTGATGAGCAGCGCGGTTGCTAGAAGCGCGCTGTGTGTTGTATGGGGATAGTTCATTGTGGTTTGGTGGTTGGTGTGTGCTTGACGGTCTGAGTCTTCATTTCTTGGAGAACGTCGATGTGGAGGCACGCGGGAAATGAAGGCTCGAATTCAAAGAAGGACGTTGTCCCGCGTTGCCCTCTCACGCCTTGTTGTGCTTCTTCATTCCTCTTCGCGGGCCGCCATGATCTTGTCACGCGCATCACGAAGCCACTCGATCAGCTGGACGACCTGATCCGGCGAAATGGAAATCACGTCGTCATGGTTCCCCATGGCGTCCGGCTGACTCAAATGAATCCTGTCACCGACTACTTCAATATCAATTCTCTCAATACTCTTCTTCATAATTATGGACATTAGAAAACACGAAAACGGATGGATCTACGAAATCAACTCGCCGCGATGGGCGCGTGGATTCGTGATGACGCTCAAGGATGCTGCGAATCGACTTCTTCATTATGGTGGGGACGTTTCGGAAATCGGTGTTCTTGTTTCTCTGCACAACGTCTAGCTGTGGCACCGGCGAAATGGAAGCTCGAATTCAAAGAAGGATGTTATCGCCGGTTGCCACTAGCGTCTTGTTCGGCTTCTGTTGCTTGTTTTGCATTCGGTGATTTATGTTGCGGAGTATAAAGTCCACGTCTTCTGCGCAATACAAGGGATGCTCCGATAGCCGTGAGTAGCAGACAAGAAGGCTCTGGAATCGGTCTGACTGTGATGGAATCGATGCTGAAACCAAGATCAGGATCTGAAATATTGCGTCCTGTCCAAGTGATGAAATTCGCACTGCTGCGTCGAGCGATTATTCCGCCAAGATCATTCACGCCATTCTGTAGGGATACAGCCGGGCTCGCACCTTTGATCGATGCCGAGCCAGAGTCGTTCGGCCCGAAGAAAGAAATCAGAATACTATCGACGAAAACGTCTTGATCAAAAACGAAACCCAAAACCTCCGCTCTACCTGAGCCACCATCGAGCAAGTTTGGAACATCACCAGTCCCGTCACTATCGATACCAAAGCAACAATCATCAGACACAAACAATCCTCCGCCGCCCGCGCCTCCAAGGTTAATTGTAATGCCATCAACGGTCAAAGAGTAGCTCGAAACACTACCTATCGGCAGGTTCCTCAAATCAAGGACCACCGCGATACCTTGTGAAAACGAGCTGAGGAACACGAAAAGCGCGATAGGGAAATGTTTCATGGGAAGGTCTATTATATTGCCGAACGTC
>JBGSJT010000626.1:0-6268 GCA_041741715.1 Pirellulaceae bacterium
GGGCGTGTCCTACCGCGAATTGGAACGCCGCGACAAAGCCGAGCACAACGGCTTATTCTATTCCCCAAACTTCGACCCCATCGCTCTTGCAAAGTGCGATTATGTTTTTAGTCAGGCTGAATCGTTTCACGCCGGCCTGATTCCAGACCTCTCTCCCATCTGCAACTTTGTAAATACCAAACTTCTCTTGTTTGTCGCGAATAACAAAGTGATCACTGTCAAGTGCGTAAAGGTGCTGGTCGTAACCACTTGGCGGAACTTGCTTTTGCCAAACGGGTTCCGATTTCCCGAACTCTTGACAGCTGATACTTCGAATATTGCTACATATCCACTGCCGTTTGTCTTGAGAGACGACAAGCCCGAACGCGCGGTCGGCATTCGTTTCGACCTCGATACGAGTCTCTGGTTTGTCGAGGCGAATGATAAAGATCGCGGGGGTGTGGTCATTCTTGGACAATTGCACCAAAACTTGATTGTCGTTTAGTGTGACCATCCTCGTGAGTGAACCCGGTAGATCCGAGCGATGTATTTCGGGCCAACCCTGCTGAACCGTCGAGCGCATGACCAACTGGTAAAAGCCTTCTCCTACCTGTTCGGTCGTTACCAGTTTTTGTTGTTTCGGGAAATGACTGAACTGCCATTCCGATGTGATTGGACCCGCCACGTCTTCGCCAGTCTCGGAGTCAATCGCATACAACGATCCACCTGTATTTACGAACAGAAGTAAGCCATCATCTGAAAAGCGGATCGAATGGACATCAGTCGAATAATTCAGTTGCTTTCCGATCAGTCTGCGAGTCGCCACTTCCCAAAGTTGAACTGACTTCATGGTTGCCCGGGACGCGATGAGCTTGCCAGTTGGGTTAATGGCTGGGTGGATAATGGTATCTTCACGAAGCTGGTGTGGGATCGGATCACCGATTCTTTGGCCCGAATTGGTGTCCCATAATCGCACAGAATTCCAGTCAGCGGTGTAGGCGATTTCGTTGCTCACGAATCCGACTCCGCCATCGCCAGCAGTGCCAATCGGTTCCCCAATCGGCACATTCCTTGTGAGATCGAAGAGCTGGACGGTAGATCCGAAGAACGCGGCGATCATTTTCTTTCCGTCGCTGGTAAACTCCACTTCACGGCCGCCGGTGAATCGTCGCGAATCTTCGCTCGGAGATCCAAAATTTGCGACCCGTTGAATTCTGAGCTGCGCGTCGGCTGCCGAACAAAAAACTGTCAAAGCGATCAGGGGCAATAGGATATATCGCAACATGGCTGAGCCTTTCGTGGAAAACAAGGAACTGACCTGTCGATCCATTGACAATACACCCGCCGTATTATCGCGGATAACAATGCCGGTAGATAGCCTCTACACCCAAATCAACCGTGGAATTGGTTACGCTCAGATCCTGCGATCTGGCACCGCCGCGAGCGACGATTCCGCTGGAGATACGGCTGGTACGCGAGTTGTAACAAGCCTGTGAGCCCCATGACAGCGCAGATAAAATAGGCGAGCTTCAGGGTAGGATATGGATTGACCGCGTCCGTTGCGATAAGAGTCGCGATCGTTGCGGAAGCAAGCACGGCTACGATTCCGAACATGCGAGATTGAAGCACGTGGTGGATCGATTTAATCATGAGTAGGTCTTCTGCATTAGCGGTTACTATTGGTTGAGTGTCGGCTATGAAGATGACTACGTTGTAGGGATTCTCGATTTTGACGCTAGGCGGATCGAACGCACAGGTGAGCCAAACTGACTCAGGAGGGCGTGTCCTTGGCTTCGGAATTAGAGTGGGCCGGGTACATCACTTCGTCGACCTTGGTGCGGCTCCTTCCATCAATCTATGTCAGCTAGGTTAGCTGACGAACTGAGGACAGGTGCAGTCACCTAGCCAGTCAACCTTGCCGGGACTGGGGGCGGATAGATGGAAGTAAGCGGCACAAATGAACAGTTTTCCGCATTCCACTTTCTCCTTTAGCAGGTCACTTCGCCGTGTGAGCCCTTCGGCGGAGATTTTCGCGTTTCGAATCACCGCAGATTTGATGTCTTTCGCTTTGGGCTTGTTGACCGCAGGCAAAATATAGGCAGCCATCTCGTTGAGGTTGTCGCCCAAGCTCTGACGTTTGTTCACTAAATCCAATGTTGCTTGAACGGCACCACAGACTTCATGCCCCATGACAACAATGACAGGCACTTTCAAGTGCTCAACCGCGTATTCGAGACTGGCAATCGTCGTAGGAGGAGAGATATTGCCCGCATTGCGGCAGACGAATAGTTCGCCTTCACCCGCCCAGAAAGCGTGCTCTGGAATCACGCGTGAATCGGCACAGCTGAGAATGGCAGCATAAGGCTCTTGCTTCGGTGGATCGGTGGGTAGAACGTAATCCTTCTCGCTAAACGTAGTGGTCTTGGCCTTCAATCGGCGACAGTACATATCATTGCCGTCGCGGAGCCTCTTCATGACCCCTTCGCAGGTATAGGGCTTGTCGGGAGGTGGAAGTTCGTTCATGGGGTGGGCCTTGATGAATAATTGGTGATGTCTCAGTCAAGTTCAGGGACTTTTTTTCCAATTCCGTCGACATGATTGTACTGCATTGCGAACGCAAGGTAGGTGGCACTTGCACTAGTGGTCGGCCTCAAGTTGAGGTTTTGCATCGTGGCGTGGACGGGTGCGCACGCGGTTTACCGATTGTGAGCAATTTGTGCCTTGCTGTTCTGTCGGTTGATTTGACTCAGAGCATCTCGCAGATGATCGAGTGCGCCCGATTGGAGGGAGCTGCGGGGAAGTGCTAAGCGGACCAGTGAGCGGTCGTACGTAGTGGCGGCGATTTGGTGCTCGAGTAGTCGCCGCCTCAGATGATACGATGCTGTGGTCAGGCCGCGGTGGACGTGGGCCGAGCGAATGAGCAGGATGCGGCTTGCGTAATCTGACTCAGGTGAGACAACAGTCCAGCCGGCTTGGCGGACACACTCGATCACGTTGCGACGAGTTGCTTCCAAAGACATCTCAGTCGCTGACTTCAACGCATCAACTGCGGCGGCATTGGCGGTTAACAGCGGAAGTATGGGGGCGGTCTCGCCAAACGGAAAATGCTCGCCGGTGATGAGCTCCTGCGAATAGACCATCAGTGGGTCATCAACTGTTCCGTCCTTGAGCCAACGAGCGATCGAGGCATTGATATAGTCTCGCGAGCTGTTCCGACCGAGTATGCCCAGACCCATGGGGTTATGGGCATACAACCACTTGTGACAACCGGCTACCATAAAATCGCAGTAGTCGAGGTCGAGTTCGAGCGGTACATGTCGAAACGCTTGCGCTCCGTCAATGACACAGAATCGCAGTTCCGACTGACTCCGAATGCGAGACACAATTTCCGGAGCGGGCAGATGCAGGCCTAAGTTGTCGACTAATGGGAGAAACAGGCCGTCGCAATGCAAGCTGGCAAATTGCTCGGCCAATCGTTCGATTAACTCTGACGGTGCCAGCCTTCCTTGCAGCATTAGCCGCCGTACGGCAACCTTGTGAATGCGATTTCCCGTGCGACGTTGTTCGCGACGCAAGATGCGTTCGTATGCCGGCCATGTGAGATCGGTGATCAAGACATTGCGGCATCGACGGAACAAGAGCTTGGCAGCACACTTCATCAAACTGGCAGATCGCGACGCAAACAGTATTGGGTGTTGAGGTGGAACCTCCATCAGTTGGCTTAATTGACGGCTGAGCTGCTCTGGCCCGTGCCAATCACTGAGGCCAGGATACCGGTCACTTGAGGCATCTGAAAGGCTTCCGCTGCCGAAGCGAAAGAAGTCATCTGAGTACAGGGTCGAACCGTGCTCACAGGCAAGACGAGCAAAATCGATCGAGGCACGGCATGCTCGAGGTGACATTCGGCCAAGCCGTGCCGTATCTAAGTACAACACGTCTCGCAAGGCTCAAGAACCTTAAAAGAAAATCTCGACAACTCACTCGATCATAGAGTGATCACGCAATGCGATCCAGCAGATCGGAATAAGAAGTCGAAAAAACTTGTAGCCGCTTCCAAACCTCCTCTGCCCTTTTGACCTTCTCGAAATCAAAGCTGAGATCAAAACGAATGGTGCGCCCAGTCATGTCTGCCAACTGCGTTCCCACGGCTCGCGTACCGTATATCCCAAAATCAAAAACTAAGTCAGTTTCACCAGCTAGCTGAGATTCTCGAACTAACCTGAGCCAGATGCCGTGCCGGTACTGTTGGTCTAGCCAAGCATGCACAGGCTCCACCGGAAATGTCTCACCGTCTCGCCACAGATGATCGGCAATGATCGCAATCCGTTCGATGCTGATGATTCCCGCGTCGTGTAACTCCAAGTTGAGCAGTGTGCTCTGCTGGCCGGGCCCCTCTTGCCAGTAGTGCGCTGATTCGATGTGCGCGACACTACGGTAATGATGCAAACCAGGACTCCGCAACAACTCCTCGTATACGACTCGCCAGCTCTCAGTTGATGGGAATTCAACCGAATCATCGGCGAGTCGTCGGCATTGATCAGTTAGGGAACTTAGCTGCTGCAATGCGAGCTTGCGGTAGATCGGATCCGCCTTGGTAGCGATGCGTTGCAGTGACTCAGCCGTCGAGCTGTGAACCTCGGCAATTTGCCGGTCAGCGGACAATTTAAGCAATGTCTCCAGCGACTCGCCTAAGTTGACAGTTTCCGGTCCCTTCTCGCTCACTTTGCGTAGGATGCGCAGTGCCACAGCTAGCAATAGAATTTGCAGGCCGACCATTGCTAAAATCTGAGCGTTGAACGATGCCAACCACCAGCCGATGCCCGCGAGGCCAAGTAGGACACCGGCAACGGCACAAACAGTTCTCGAATTCTTCAGCCAAGCGTCCGGCATCATAGGTCTGTCACCATGGAGTCGTGGAAACGTCCGCGTCTAATATGAGCTGCTGGACGAAGCGGCGCAAGTACATTGTGACGCTAGACTCATGCCACTTGATTGGTGTGCGACAAGACGCGGCCGCCGGTATCCTGCTTATCGTTCGGCTAACCTGGCAACGTACCGCCGTGGCGGGCATGGTTCGCCAGGATGGCCAACGCCGCTTGGCGATCTCCATTGCGGATCGCCCGCTCGATCTGCGGCAATACATCAGGCTCAAGGATTGCCCAAAACGGAACAAATCCAGCCGATGGAAAGTTTGGGATTGGCCCCAGTCCCTCGTCGTTGCGAAGAGATTGGAGCCCCTTTTCGTTATATGTTCCAACAAATGACTTTAGCATTGTCTAGATGTACCACAGCCGAACGTACAAAGTAAAGCAACTTCGCCGAGTGACGTGAACAAAAGTATCGGTCTATCTTGGTAACGGTCTAGTGTCGAACGATTGTCCTCAATCGTTTACAAAACGCACGAAGCGATTGGGGACAATCGCTCTACACTCACAATCGCTAGGTCAGATGGACGTTGTTGTCGATGCGCAACCGGATTTCCTCCACGACGGCCTCAAGTGCCTCAAGCAAGTCGTGGTAATTCTGTTGCTTGCGGTAGGTCACGACCACGCGAATACCATTCTCCCCGGCGAAAGTCTGACTTGAGTTGGCACTGGGTGCCTTGCGCTTGCCGCGCCGCTGATTGACCAAATTGGTCGCCTGGCGGGTGGTGACTGCCGACTCGGCGGAGTCGGCGGCAACGCGCTCTAGCACTTCTTCATCTTTTAGTTTGCTGAGTTCGTAAGCGGCAGTCTTGCCCAGTTGACCAGTTTCTATTTGCCTCTGCATGGCGGCAGGCAAGTCGAGTAGAGCCAATCCGCGACTGACACGCGATGGCGACAGTCGCAGCGCCGCTGCCACTTGCTTACCATTCCAATCGTTCAACTCCATGAGTGCGGCGTATGCACGGCCCTCTTCAATCGGTTTTAGATCGGCACGCAGCAAATTTTCGATTAACTGTTGCTCCAAAATCTCCGACTCGGAAATCTCCCCTTCGTGGAAATAGCATTGAATGGAACTCAAGCCCGCGACCTGCGTTGCTCGAAATCGACGTTCGCCCGCAATGATTACCCACTTCTCATGCGAAGCATCCCAGCGGACTCGGATAGGCTGCAACTGTCCCTTCTCGCGGATGCTGTGCGCCAGCCGTTCGATCTCGTCGTCGTTAAATTCAACGCGAGGTTGCCCTGGGTCGACGATGACTTGTTCGAGCTGCACTTCACCGAAGCCGCGAACCGGGACGCGACCAATGTCCTTGGGCGATGGAACGGGACTAAACTGCGGGACCACACTAATGTTCGAATTGGAC
>JBGSJT010000627.1:0-3588 GCA_041741715.1 Pirellulaceae bacterium
CCTCCACCTCCCGGAAAACCACCACCACCCGGGAAACCACCACCACCGCGACTTCCACGATCTCCTCCACCGGGAGGTTGACCCAAGGCGGGTGAGAGAGTCAGAGCAACTAAGAACAGACAGCCCAGTGGTTTACGCATGATCTTCAACTCGTCTGCTGCAAGGAGGGAAACCCGAACGGCCCATTCCAAAGCCTTCAATCGTAATCTTACGTCGAATTAAACCCCAAAATGAAGCCCTGGTTTCGCTTAGATTATAGGATCTCTGGGTGTAAAGACTTTACCGGATCCTCATAACCTGCCCCAGAGAAGTATTACAATTCAGTTTAGGCAGGTTGGAGACAGCAAACGGGGGTTGCGAGTTCTGCGAGTTCGTTTACCATCCTCATCCAGTTTGACCAGCACATCAAGCGCCTCCGTAGCTCAGTTGGTTAGAGCAGCTGACTCTTAATCAGCGGGTCCAAGGTTCGAGTCCTTGCGGGGGTACTAGTTAAAAAGCCTTTAAAACGCTGTAAATCCTGCAAAACATTGGGTTTACAGCGTTTTTTCGTATCTATTGCCTTGGACAGCCTATGCCATACAATGTCAGGTAATGCTAGCGTTTGGCAGAAAATATGGCATAAAAATGGCATAGCGCGGCATAGGGGATTCGATCATGGGACGAGTTTACAAGCAGGCAGTGTCGGAGTTCTACTTCGCTGACTTCATTGACGAGAACGGAAAGCGGGTCCGCAAGTCAACCAAGTGCAAGACGCAGCGTAAGGCCCAGGAACAGTTGTCGGCTTGGCAGAACGAAGCCAGGGAGATCCGCGGCGGGCTTAAATCCAAGGCAGTGGATCACGCTATTTTCGCCTGCCTGGACGAATATGAGCAGGCTAGCCACAAGTCCGGAAAGTATCTGGCCTACAGTCGCCTGCAAGTCGAGCGGATCGCCGAGGACCGGAAGTGGACCAAGTTGTCGGAGATCACGGCCGAGGGCATGGAAAAGTTCATCAAGGGCATGGACGGCAGCAACCGCACCAAGCACTCCCACATCACCGCTATGAGGACATTTTGCCGCTGGTGTGTCAGTCGCGGCAAGTTGCCGTCCGACCCCACGGCCACTGTCCAGAAGCCTACGCTTGGGAAGTCCACTAGAAGGATGCTCGAGCGCGACGAATGGGAATTGCTGGCCGACTGGCTCGACACGGCCGATTCGATTCGCAATGGACAGGACAGCCGCGAACGATTGGTAATGTACTGGACGGCTATCGAGACGGGGTTGCGGTCAAAGGAGCTCCGGAGCTTGACCAGGGCGGATATCGTGATCAACACCGCTGAGCCTCACATTTTGTGCGACGGCGTTGTCACTAAGAATAAAAGAGATGCGCAGCAATTCATCTCGGATGAACTAGCAGCGAAACTTGCGGACTTCGTTTCCCACAAGACGCCGTCGGCAACAATCTTCAACGTGATCGACCCCACAGCGATGGCGGACATTTTGCGCCGCGATTGTGTCGACGCGACTGTAAAGAATACCGAAGTGCTTGATTTTCATTGCCTACGCCACACGACCGGCAGTTGGCTCGCTAGCGCCGGCGTCCCCCTGCACGAAGTTCAACGCATTATGCGGCACAGCTCGATCACTCTTACCGTCGATCGATACGGACACCTCGCCAAGAATGCAGAGAGCCGCAACAGAAATATTTTAGGAAAAATGCTAGCATAGCTTGACTCTAGTCGCCAACGTTCGTACATTACTGACAGCTTTTCAACAAGCTAGTTTTACAAATGTAAAAGAGCGTGTCGCCTAGAGCGACACTTCTCGCTCCCGACTCTTTAGCAGTGGGCGAGTAGACTCCCAGACTCTTTAGCGGTGGAGTTGCAGGTTGGACCCTTAGTTCCAGTCAGCAGCTACCGCTATGCGCCCATCGCAAGAAACCTGTTGGCTAGAACGCAACTAACAGGAAAACGTGATGGCATCTACAGTCAAAAGTCGGAAAGTCGTTCCGTCATCTGAAAACCAAACCCGCCTAACGATTTTTGATCTATGTGATCGTTGGGGCGTTTCTCGGAGAACCATCGAGCGACGCATTGAGGATGGTCTAATCCCAAAGCCAATCAAGCTATCTGGCTTGAGTTGGTTCAAGCACACAATCGAAGAATTCGAGCGCACTGCACACGAGTAGTCCGTACCTAGCCTTCGTCTGATTTTATCGGGCGTGGGCTAACTTCGTTTCGTCAAGGCTCTCGCAATGATCATCCCCGACCCCGTTCAATCGATTATCGACGCCGCCGCCCGCGCCGGCTTCGTGCTGGTTCGAGCTTCAGAGTTGACCGTCCAGTAAATGCGAAACGCCTAGTGGCAAGCTAGGCGTCTCAGTTCGTCTCATACCCCAGGCAAGGAGTCTTCACATTATGCCACTGATGGCAACGCAAGTCCACTGCTTAACGCCCCCCTGCGATTGTCCAGACTGCCTGCGTGCCACCGCAGCCGCCGATAGGCGACGGGCGGAGATCGCAGCGATACTGCGCCGGCTGGATGAAGTCGAGCTGCATATCACGACTGCCGACCAGCTTGATAGGGAGTCCATCGAGTGAGCAGCTACCCGACCGACCGAAAGCCGTATTTTGCACATCGCATAACGAGGTTGCTGTTCAAAAGTTGCGCGGCACAGCGTATTGGACAGGATGCGGTTTTGCTTGTAATCCACATCGCACATACCGAAGATGCAGCACGATACCAGGGACCAGTCAGGTTTTGGAACAGCCAGCTAAATGAGGTTCTCGGCTTTCGTAGTCCCAAGTCGCTCAATAACGCCAGAGCCAAAGCTGTAGAGGCTGGCTGGCTTGTCTATGAACGACCGCACGACAGAGCGGATGGAAGGTACTGGACCACAATCCCACCCTACGTTGAGCGGTTCAACGATGAGCCTATCGAGCCGTTTTCTATTCCAAGTACGGAACAGGAAACGGAACAGGAAAGGGACTTTGTGGGTCGTTTTGGGAACGGGAAGCGGAACAGGAAGGTTACGGGAAACGACCCACTTCCTAACCCTGTCCCTGTCCCTAATAAGAGAGTGCGCAAATTCAAGAAGCCAGAGCTAGCCGACATCGAAGCTTACTGCAAAGAAAAAAGCTTATCGGTGGATCCCAAGAAGTTTCACGACTACTTCGAGGCTGGCGACTGGATCGACTCAGGCGGCAAGCCAGTCTGCAACTGGAAGCAAAAGCTTTTGACATGGGACAGCCACGGTAATGGCAAGCCTACGCGATTGTGTCCCGATCTGTTCGGCCCTGGGCTGGACAAAGAGTTTTTCTACATCTTCGACTACTGCCAGAACCTCGAATACTTCAGCCAGAATCCCGAAGGCTTGAAGTTCCCCAAGATTGGTAGACAGTGAGTCACCTTATGTCATGATAGCATGACAGGAGAATGATTCATGGAAAAGCGACGAGTCTTTAGTCAAGAATACAAGCTGGCTGCAGTCAAGAGGATCGTGGAGCATGGGCTGTCATACAGTCAAGTTGCTCGTGATCTGGGCATTGGTGATAGCCTGTTGCATAACTGGCGAAGAGCATTTGAAGTGGATGGCACGCTAAAGGCTTT
>JBGSJT010000628.1:0-70796 GCA_041741715.1 Pirellulaceae bacterium
CTGCTGCCACTTTGTAATTGTAGTTTGATATTCGCTTCTGGTTCCTCGGGCTAGGTTTCGTGCTTGAATATACTTCTTGGTGGCATTTTTCAGAGATGTCGGCATCAGAGTGGCTCCGGCATCCGCCACTTGCGTCAATGCGTGTCCTACATGGACGGAGCGATTGCTTTGCGTCTTGCGAGCGAATGCGTTGCTCGTCAACGCAAGGGGAAATCAACTGGCAGCGGAAAACTACTGCCCACATGATTCCACTATAATTCCGTGCACGACGTACCCACGGCGTTTCATTCCTACGCTAGTCAGCGAATTGAAGTTTCTGGCATCGCCGTTGCTTGGGCTTCTCCCGTTCTCCATTCGCCGGATTGCCGCTGGTCGTTGCTAGTTCATTGGCGGTGCGAATTCCGCAGGTAGGTCGCGAAGTTCTCCGTGATCCAGTACATCGGCCCCTCGTCATGTCGCAGAAGACCGTGGTTGTGAAGCACGTCTGCCTTCTCAAGAAGTTCATCGATTCCGTTCGTTCGGTAAACGAACATGCTCCGGGGGCCGCTCCATTTGGCCATTGGGTCTGATATACATATCAGTCGGGTCAATGGACTGTTACTCAAGTCCGAACGCAAGGCCGTCAAAAAATCGCCGGCTATCGACTCCAGGTGGTCAAACATTTCCTTGTTGCGTTGACTCTCTGCCGTGTGTTCTCGGAACCGATACGCCATTTCGCGGTAGAGCTCGTCTCGCCAGTGCTGGACCTCGCTTTCGCGTAGCCCCTTGGATTGCCGTGTGCCCGAATCGTACTCGTCGTGGTGATTAAAGCAGAGGAAGCAGAGGTTGTCTTCCTCGGAATTCGAACTGTCATGATCAAGATGGGCAATCTGCCCCTTCATCATCTCGTCCTCACCCCTGAGCCAGAAGCACAAACAGCATCGGCGCCGGCTCTTCGTAAGGACGGATGTTTGAACGGCGTCGATGACCGGTGCACGTCTGACCGCTTTCTTTTTCGCCATTGGACATGCCTCAGGTACAAAACTTTCGGTACTTTTTCGGGAACTCGAACGCTCCCATCTTTTCGAGGATCGGCGCCCGCGACTCGTTGAACGCGCGTTCCGCTTCATCATGCGGGAGCGGCATGTCCCTTAATCGCAACTCGTCCTTATTGTCTATGAAGTGTTCCTTCATCCAGAGCTCGGCTTGCGAGATGTCAACGCCCCATGTTGCCGTCAAATCCCACACGAGCTTCTCGCATCGTAAATGGCGATCCGGACCAGTGTTCGTGCAATGATGCTCGTCGCCTTCAGCAATGAAAAGAAAATGGCCGAACTCGTGCACCAACAACGATTTCAGGTGTTCGTCCGGCAGGGCTTTGGCAACGCTATCGACTACGAGTAGCGTCGTACCGCCGTGGGCTGCAGCCCATCCGGCCCCACCCCATTCGTTTCGGTCCTTCAGCAGCCAAACGAAAGGAGCACCCGCTGTTTTTCTCCAGTGGCCGACAATGGAATCGTGAGCACGCTGAGGAACTCGATTCCACGCTGTCTTCAGGCACGAGGCAAATCGTCTCGCGTTTTCGATCGTGCCGTCATACTCCTGGATCAGGACTGGGGTATTGTCATCGATGCGAACTGCTTCCACTGGCTCTTGGTCACGCATCGGTCCTTGGGGCAAGAACTTCCAGGGATACTGTTGGGTGCAGTGTGGGCAGGTGACTTTGAGTCTGAAGTTCCCCGTCCATCTTTCGGGTCGTGGCGCGACCTCAAAGGACTTATCGCAAAAGGGACACTTGATTTCCATGGGAGTTCTCGCTACACAAGGAGGAGGCGAGGGGGGCTCAGCTCCTCGAATTTCACGGTCAACGTTTGGTCTGCCGGGCAGCTAAATTGTAGCGGCTCGCCACGTGTGACAGATCGCTGGGGATAGACACGTCGGCGGCTGTACTGAGTTTCCCGTCGAACCCCGCACTCTGTCGCGTATCGGTCTAACACATCGACCGCGAAATGCAGCCTCCGGAAGTCCGTCGACTTCATCGCCCGACGGGCGTTCGGAGTTTCACGCCGATGCAGGTTAGCAGTGGTAGTTAGCGCCGTCGGTCGCTGTGACCGATGCGGAAAGGAGCGGCTTGTCGTTCTCCCAAATCGGTGAACCTGCCGAAAGAGTGGTTGAATAAGATTTCGTCTACTGCGATTCTGAAACTACCTGCTTATAGTGGTGTTTCATTTCCTCGAAAATATCTGAAGAGTTCGGCGAGAGAACACTCGCGGCTCGTACTGGCAAACCGAAAAACGGCTTTCGCGCTTCCGTAAGCCGCACGCTGTCCCGGATTGATTCTTCACCTTTCAAGTCACGGACGACCTCAAGCAATGTTGCCTCGTCAGCCGCATAGATCCACTCCTCGGCCCAGGACGCGAGAATGTAGTTCATATTGCGCAACGAAAGGGCCTCGACCTGTTTGAGCGAATCTATTCCCCCGCCTAAAATGATCCGTTTCTTTGAGAGCGGTACAAAGATTACGTGTCCGATCGAGCTGTTTGATGGTGTTGAGCAGACTGGATGATCAGTAAGAATTAAGTTTGCATCAGTGCTGATGATAAAACACTTCCATTTCCAGCCTGGAAGTGTGTAAATCTCTTTCAAATGTTCAAACAGACCGTGACGAAACCTACTGTGGAATAGCGTCTGATTTCTCGCATACGCTGACTGAAAAAGCAACGGTTTATTCGGCATGATCGAATCGGTTAATGCGGGAAGGAACTGCGTTCGGCAAAGCTGAGAAATCGTCCAGTCGACGAATACCTCGCCTTCTTCCTTTGAAGCGGGCTCTGTTTGCCATGGTTCGTCGGCAAGTTTCCGATAATACTTTGCAAATTGTTGTTCGATTGGAGTCAGCCATTCTGCGTCCAAGTCGCCGCCGTTGTCTTTGTAGTAGTTGTTCTTACAGAGAATCTTCTTGGGGCCCTTAGGCCTTTTCACGATTGTCAAGCTTGGCTTGCGAAGGGCACGCAATTGGTTGCGCCCATTCGCAAAGCGACGGATCATCTGTTGCGGCACGTAATGTTGTGAAGGGCCTGTTTCCACTTGTGTGTTCCTGACAGCGAATGGGCTTATTCATATCCGTTATCAATTGACTCAGTTGACGGCATGGAGGTTCGATAATGATCGCAGGTTTTCGAGCAAACACCATGCGCCCCTGTTCGCTCGATCATACTGGCTCCATCAAATTTCCCGAAGGGTGTCCTGAATCACTTGGCCGAATTTGCGAAATGCCTTCGGCTTCATCGTCCGTTGTGCCCACGGCGTTTCACGCCGACGCAGTTGGAGGGACATTATTTGCCTCTGCTTGATAATTTCAAGAAATACTGGACTCTCTCCCGAAACAGGATGCGCCTAGGAGAATCGCGGGGAAGCAATTCGATGAAAACTTGGTGAGGCGGTTTTTACATGGCCCGTCCAAAAAAGCGGAGAAAGGCGTTGGCCCAGACTGGATTTGTGACGGTAAAAGTAGCACTTGATCAAACTATTCTTTTACTGGCCTGTTGGATGACGTCGCGCAGCGCTAGGATGCCGATTGGTTTGGTAATGTGTCGATCGAATCCAGCCTCATGAGCGAGTACTCGGTCTGCATCCTGGCCGTAGCCGGTCACGGCTACTAAGAAAATGCCGGAAAACTCGGGATTGTCACGAATCGCGCGGGCTACTGCGTAACCGTCGATGTCGGGTAGGCCGATGTCACAAAGGATGATCTCGGGGCGATATTTCACAGCAGTTTCCAAAGCTGTGGTTCCGTCGCATGCCTCCTCGACTTCTTGACCTAGTGACCTCAGCAAGTACTTCATCGGCAACCGCAAAGCACGTTGGTCATCGACGACCAAGATGCGATGCGATTTCAACTCCATCGTTTCCGATGGCTTGGTAGACTCCGGTGCAGTAGTTTGATCTCTACATAACGGCAGTTTAAGCGTGAAGCAAGAACCGTGCCCCAATCCATCGCTAGCTGCGCTGATTTTGCCGCCTTGCATTGTCACCAGCCGCCGACTCAGGGCCATGCCCAAACCTAATCCACCTCGGCTGCGCGCGATGCTCGATTCTGCTTGACGGAATTCCTGAAACATCGTCTCCACGGTGGCCGGCTCCATGCCGATGCCCGTATCTCGGACTCGGATCGTAGCTTGGTTTTGGTGAGATGCGTCCTCGCCCGCCTCGAGCGTGACCTGGATCGCACCGCCTGAGTCGGTAAACTTTGTTGCGTTATTAAGCAGGTTCTTGATAACTTGTGAAAGCCTCACCTCGTCGCCTACGATCCACAGCGGCGATGGGGGCAACTGTTTCGTCAAGGTCAATTGATTCGATTCGACATGATGCCGATGATCGCCGATCACATGGCTAACCAACTTGACGAGATCAAATCGCTTTTCCTGCATTTTGATTTTGCCGGCAGATATGCGCGACATATCCAACAGATCGTCGACCAAGCGGGTGATCAGCTTCGTTTGACGACCGATTACGTCGAACAGTTCTCGCTCGTCGGATTCGTCAAGTTCGTGTGTAGTCAAAGCCTCAAGGCCGCTGACGACCGAAGACAATGGATTTCGCAATTCATGACCTAGCATGGACAGAAAGTTGTCTTTGTTCCTGCTGATTTCAATCAAATCGTTTTGCAATTTCACGCGGTCGGTAATGTCTTGCAGCGCCAGAAGAATCAACTCGGTTACTCCATCTGCTTGCATCAAGCGGCGGGCATTGAGCAACATCACCCGTGCGCCAATTTTGGGGAAGTCAAACTTGACTTCGTAATTGTCAAACGCGGCTTCCGTCGTCAGCACCTCGGTCAGCAGCGTTCGCAGCAACGGTTGATCCCATTGCCCACTGCCCAGTTCGTAAATCAGCCGCTGCTCGGTCTCCTGCGGGGTGACCTGAAACGCTTCAAAGAATGCTTGATTGGCGGAATTGACTCGTAAGTCGCTTGTCAATACCAGAAACGGCTCGCGAAGTGTCTCGACAATCGCATCGGTAAAATCATTTGCGACTTGCAATTGCAACTGACTCATCTTGACCGCGTGGATGTCCGAGAACACCAGCACCGCACCGTCGATTCTGTTGTCCGCAGTTCGGTAGGGATGCAGTCGAACGTCGTACCAGTGGCCATCGCTGTCCTGGATTTCGCGCTCGATCACTTGAACCGTCGCCTGTACCTCGTCCACTAACGACTCCAAGCTGGCGACTTCAATTCCCAGCTTGACATGGCTGACTGGCCGGCCCACGGTGTCAGCAGTCAGATTAAGGACTTTGCCCGCGGCTGGGCTGAACCGTCGAACTCGCAAATCGCTGCTAAGGACGACCAGCGGAACACCAGCGCTGGCAAGCAAGTTCGTGAGGTCGTTGGACAATAGGTTCAGTTCCAGATTTCGCGTCTGCAGTTGATCGTTAACTGTGGTTAGTTCCTCGTTGATCGATTGCAGTTCCTCCTTGGCGGTTTCCATTTCTTCGTTCGTGCTCTGCAGCTCCTCGTTGGAAGAGAGGATTTCTTCATTCGCCGATTTCAATTCCTCGATCGCGGCATCGTGCTGTTCTGCCGTCGCTTGGGATTGTTCACGCGTTGCCGCCAGCTCGCGATGAAGCTCATTCCGCTCACGCTCACCGGAATCTGGGTTAGCGGAACTCGCAAAGATTTTTGGTCGACGAAAGATGGCTCCCAAGAAAGCCAGCATGCCGCCGGAAGACGCAGTGCTGGATAGTCTGGCGGAGCGTGATCGAGCGTGCGGGTCGATCTCTTCAAACAGCACCAGGTAACAGCATTCACCGTGTCCAGGAAGTTTTACGGGGCTGACTCGCAAGCTGATGTCGCGAGTGTTTGCGCCGTCGCGAAGCTGAACACCCGATCGCTCGACCGGAGCGTTCGTTTGTTTTGCTTCGGCCAGTGCCTGTTTGATTTCCACGAATAGCCCGTCGCGAACCATCTTTAGCAATTTCAGGCTGGCTGTCCCCGCCGACGGTTCCAGATAGGCACTCGTGCGGCCGCGGAATTGCAAGATCTCCAGTGCCTCGTTGACCAGTACACCCGGCGGAGCATATTGGCCCAACACGATGCGATCGGCTGCGATCTGGAAATCAGCCGGACTGGCGGCTTGAATCGCAACGGGCTTGTCGTCTCCGTCTCTCGTCATGGCATATTCGTCAGTTTGAAAATGCGGATACTGGCAAAACGCACTTGTCTTTTTGGAATAGATGCGGTGCGACTTGTCCAGTGTTTCAAAGAGATTCGTGAAGCTGCCAATGGATTCCGCATTCCCCAGCATGAGCACGCCGGACGGATTCAATGCGTAGTGAAAGGTTGGGATGACCCGCTTCTGCAACGTGGGCGACAAATAGATTAGCACGTTGCGACAACTGATCAAATCGACTCGAGAGAACGGTGGGTCCGCCACAATGTTCTGTTTAGCAAACACGCACAGATCGCGAATCGACTTGTTGATCCGATATTTCCCGTCTTCTTTGGTGAAAAATCGCCGTAGCCGCTCGGGAGATACTTCGGACGCGATGCTCTGCGGATAAACGCCTGCGCGGGCCGCACTGAGCGACACGTCATGGCTCAGGTCCGTGGCGAAGATTTGAATCGGCGGACGCACCGGTTTGTCATCCAAAAACTCCAACAGTGCCATCGCCAGCGAGTACGCTTCCTCTCCCGTGGAACAACCGGCTGACCAAATGCGGATCGGCCTGCCAATCGACTTATCCTGAATGATGCGAGGAAAGACGTCGACCTTGAGCGTCTCGAATATCTCGGGATCACGAAAGAAGCTGGTGACGTTGATCAGAATCTCATGGAACAACGTCTGCACTTCGCCAGGGTCGGACTCAATGAGTTTCACGTATTCGGCGAGCGAGTGTCGGTTATGCAGCGTCATTCGTCGCATGATCCGCCGCTTAATCGTGCTGTCTCGATAATGCGTGAAGTCGACGCCGGCGGATTTACGCAACATCGTGATGACTTTGCGAAATAGCTCTTCATCGACGTCGGACAATTCCCGTTGCTTATCCTCAGCGGTCTCGTTCGAATTCCGTTCGCTCAAATTCGGTTCAGCCGAGTTGAGGCTGAGCGTAGGGCGCGAGCTAAAATACTGCGCGATGCGAGCCAACTCGCCCGCGATTTTTTCAGGCGACATAACATAATCGACGCAGCCAAGTGCCACCGCGCTCAGTGGCATGCCGGGAAACTTGGCCGATGATGCGTCTTGAGCGAATGTGATTCCGCCAGCTGCCTTGATCTCCTGAAGTCCCAGCGTGCCGTCTGACCCGGTGCCCGAGAGCACAATTCCGATCGCCTGTCCCGGCCATACTTCAGGTGGCCGTTTGTCATCTAGTCCCTCTTCGCTACGATCATCTCCATGGCGCCTTTCATCGCTCAGGCGACCTGACACCAAGGAGCGGAAGAAGTGGTCGATCGGTAGATGCAGATGTTTTGGGTCACGGGGAGTGAGTCGGAGTAGGTTGCCATCGATTGCCAAGTTAGTGTTCTTCGGAATCACGTAGACGTGATTGGGACAAACCTGCATGCCCTCGGTGACTTCGACCAAAGGCATCGACGTTGCCTTGACCAGCAGATCGGTTAGCTTGCTGTCGTGCAACGGATCCAAGTGCTGAATCAATACGAACGCCATCCCGGTAGCGTCGTCCAGGTGTGTCAACAGTTGCGTGAACGCTTCCAACCCACCCGCCGATGAACCCACACCGACGACAGAAAACGCCTTTTTCTGTTGTTTGTTGTCGATATCGATCGTGCCAGGAACTAGATCATTGCTCATAGTTGATCAGTATATCCGATATGCAATTTTTTGAGGGCTTGTCCCTATGATTGGCCGTCGTCCAAAGGCCCGTTGGTGTCATCAGGACCGCCCCAGGGACAGACTTAGAGGAAAGCTGCCCGCAGGCGAGTGCATCGGAGATCTACGTCCGAACTCCCAGCCAGAGATATAGATCGGTTAAATCTCAAGCGTCTACCAGTCACTTCTCAATTGGCGGCCCCCCCAACTATAAGCGCTGAAAGCCATTTTTTACAAATCGAACAGAGATCCCAGCGACCCAAGCGTGGCCTCAGTTGCATCGACCAAACCAGTTTAGGAGCAAAGGATCGTCCTCCCGGATATTGTTTTGAATGCGCGGAACGGTCGAATCTTGGCCCGCTGCGGTTGCCGTTGCTGCCCCAGGACGAAGCGACCTGGTGCAATTGGTGGCCTGGTCCGAAACTGCGTCGGCTTCATCGTCCGACGCAAGTTCAGGCACCTAGATATTGGCGACCTTAGACAAACCGAAGGGGTTTGGATTGAACCTCTAACTCGCACCGGTTGGACACGCCGGTGCGTCAAAGCGGACTCCTCCGATCCGATGTGACCTGTGCTAGTTATCGAGCGTGTTCAGGAACGACCTTGCATCTCGAAAACATCTTTTTTCAGGGTGCGGACGGGCTACTCACGAAATTCGCGGCATCGTCGGTGCTGCCGCTGCCTTTATATTTCGCGACCCGCGGGTAGGGAAACAAGGGACGCGTCCGCACAACCTTTCCATCCTTATCCCTGAGCTCCGCGATGAGTTTGTCCGGTGGCTGGCCCTCTTCAACCCAGCGGATGATCGCATCGATCTGCCCGGTGGGAGCGGGACCAGCGCCGCGGAATCCGTGATTGACCCCCGGCACCAGGAACAATCGCGCAAACTGCGCCGTCTTTTCCGCACCATCCATCTGTTGCTGAACCCGCTTGTAGTAATCGATGGTGCCGCCCGATGGGATTTGCTGATCGGCTAGCCCATGGTAAATGATGATTTTGCCGCCGCGATCGCGAAAGGTGGAGAGGTCGGGGTTATCCGTTCCGATGACCGCTCCGTACTGCTCGACGGATTGCCTCCAGAGCAGTTCAAATCCGGCCGGCGTGAGGTTGGTGCAGTCCCATTTTGGATCTTGAACGAGATAATGCCGGACATAATCCAGTGCTATCCCAAAGGGCTTACCCGTCAGCGGTGAACCAGTGGTGCCCGCAGTCTCGAAGAGATCGGTGCCGGGCGTCATGCCGTACCAGATGAATGTCCCATCCTGGGCCCGCGGGCCTTCCCAGATCTTGCGTACCACCTCCGCGTCGGCCGCGGTAAACGTGCTCTCGCCGACCATCGTGCCCACGAGCGCATTCGGGTCGTAGGTGCACCGCGCGGGATCGTCGATAACACCATCTGTTACTCCATCCAACCCATCGCACGCCGCCACCGCCGCGGCCGTGGCCGCATCGAGTTTTGCCTTCGGCAAAAAGTTCCCAGCGGCGCGCATCACCACCTGCGGCCAAAGATCGCTTGGAAGAAATCTATGCCAGTTAATCGCGGGGCAGGCGGAGACGATCCCATCGTAGTCGTTCGGGAACCGTTGCGCTTCCATTAAACCCTGACGACCGCCCGTCGAACTGCCCGCAAAATAGGATCGGCCCGGGGCTTTGCCGTAGAACGCCTGTGCGAGCGACTTACCCAGCACCGTCATTTCATGGATACCGAGATAAGCATTGTCTTGGATCAACGGCCAGTTCAACCGTCCGTTCGCGTCGAGTGCGAAGCTGGCGCTGCCGCCTTCATGTCCCGTGTCAGTTGCACCGGTGGCGTAACCGAGACCCACCGGCCCGCTCAGACTGCTGGGGCGACCCCCCAGGAATCCGCCGCCCCCCGTTCCTCGGAATCGTCCATTCCAACCCTTCATCGGCAAGCCGATGAACACCTTGACCCGATCGCCGGCCGGCGGGTGCGTGACAGTGGCCGTCACGCGGCACGACCCGTCGGAGGGATCGATGACTGCGGAATCGATCGTTGTGTTCGGCAGCGAGAGTTTCATGAGGTCCGTGCAGGAGCAAACAGGTGCCGTTTCGGGAAACAGCGGTTTCGGACGCGATTCATCGGCTCCGACGAGCGTGACCGCACCTGCGAGCACCAACGCGATAGATGCTTGGATTCGCAAAAAAAGGGCCGACATAGGACGCCTACTTTGATAAAGGTATCGTGGGTTAGTGGATTTATTCGAAACTGATATGGCGAGCTCCCGGTGACCCGCTCTGGTTTCCTGGCGAACCATTATAAGCTGTTCTCCGTTAGTAAGCGTCTTCAAGAGCGCTCAGCTCGCACCGGTTTGACACACAGGTGCGCCGAAAACTCAACGATTCTTCGGAGCGTTGCGAGCGAACTAGTAGAGGACGACGTTATTCTCGATTCGATGTCGGACTTCGGACAGTGCTCGTTGTAACGCCTGTTCGACGTGATGATAGGTTCCGTTTTCGGGGGAGGATACTGTCACCTGCCAACTGTCGCCGGTATCAAACGAAAGCTTGATTCCTGACTTTGCTTTATTTCGACGACTCGGCTTGCGCTGACGAGATTTGCGCACTAACTCGGCTGCCTGGGCATGAGTTACGTTGCCAGCCGCCGCGTCGGCGAGGAGGGGGGCATGCAATGAATCGCTTGGAAGCCGCGATAGCTCGTAACCTGTCCTGGCGGAAATTTGACCGTGATCGACTTGCGCTTGGACCTCGGCGGGTAATCGCAAGAGGGCCAGCGAGCGGCTAACCTTTGATGGGGGAACGCGAAGCGATTCGGCCACCTGCTTGCCGTTCCAGCCGTTGATGGTCATGAGTTCGGTATATGCACGCGCCTCTTCTACCGGCTTGAGGTCTTCGCGCAATAAGTTCTCGATCAGTTGCTGCTCCAAAACTTGCGAACGCGAAAGCTCTTGTTCATGGAAATAGCATTCGATGGTTGATAACCCAGCATGCTTAGTAGCTCGCCAGCGGCGTTCGCCGGCGATGATGAGCCACTTTCCGAGCTCGGCTGACCAGCGCACGCGGATCGGAGACAGTTGACCTTGATCGCGTATGCTGGCTGCCAATCGATCAATGGCATCGACGGAAAATTCGACGCGTGGTTGTTGCGGATCCGGAACCACTTGGTCGATGACGACTTTACCAAAGCCCGTGCTCGGTCGACGCCCAATGTCCTGCGGCCGAGGTATGGGGCTCAAGCGTACTGGCCCCCAATTGGATCGCACGCCCATGGATTCGGCGACGTGATCGTCAATCTTTGCTAAGGTGTCACGAGTTTGAGCCATACTAGGCGACGCTCTGGTAGTTCAGTTGCCGGTGAATTCGGTTGCGAATCTCGGCTGCCAACTGCGACATTATGACAGTTGCTCCAGACTTGGCACTGTAGTGGCTAACAGGCTGGCGGCAGGCAAGTGCCATTTTGAACGCGGCTGCTTCAGGGACTACGGTCTCAAAAACGGACTCGCCGTACAGCTTACGCAGCTTCTGTTCATAAGCGCGGTGGACAAGCAATCGACGATCCATGCGTGTAACTAGCATTCCCAGCAGCGACAACTTGGGGTTGAGACATCGCGCTTGCTCGATCGCTTGTTGCACGGTGCTTAGACCTTGCGTTCCAAAATCCTCGGGCGGTACTGGAATCACCACGTAATCGGCTGCCAGCAGCGCATTCCAACTGCAACCATAGAGATTGGGGGGACAGTCGATCAATGTTATTTCATGTTCATGCCCCTGTTCCAGCAGCGACGCCAAGGCAAACTGTTGCAAACCGAGCTCCTCGGGAGTGGGAGTGTTGTAGGCAGCCAAATGCTGGTTCGCCGGAAGAATATCAATGCCATGGATTGGGGTAGGAATAACGACCGATTTTAACGCGACAAAACTGTGAGCCTGAAACTGAGTTGTGAGCGTCTCACCTGGTTCCAAGCACTCCACCTGTTGCGAGCCGAGAAAACCCTGGCTCATCGATCCCTGAGGGTCGACGTCGACCGTCAACACGTGCAAGCCAGATTGGGCCAACACGCCGGCCAGATGAAAGCAGGTCGAACTTTTGCCGCAACCTCCCTTCTGATTAATGAAACAGATTGTGATTCCCAACTGGTCTCCTTTATTTGTCTGCCTTCGGCCCGTCTGACGATTGCCACTGGCAATTTTTAGCTAACGGCTTGTGGCGACTGACTAAAGCGTCGCACAAACGGTCGAACTTGGTCAACAGGATTCGTGTGGAGCTAAGTGGTAGTGCGAACGCACAGCGAGATACCGAGTGTCGCGATGAATGCATCTGAAATGTCTGCTTTCTCCGATTGTTTTCGTATGCTATCGACGTCAGCATGGAGGCAACCAAGAAAACCCGGTCCCAAAGCAGCAAGGTCGCAAGTGCTGCGCCTGGTGTAGGGCAGCTATCACTGGTGGAGCACTCGCTCTGTCCACTGGACACCCGTGCTTCGCTGCAGCCCGGGTTGCGGCACGCGTCCACCTTCCAGTATTCCGATGCCAAGCGAAGACGCAGAACGGCGCACGTCGAAATCTCGTGCCCGCATGGCCTCAGTGCGCATGACGAGTATTACCTCTGGGGTCTACTCGCTCTGGCGCTTAGTCAGCCGACTCTTGATAACGAGTTTCACGCAACACCTCACTACTGTTTGCGGCAGCTCGGCTTGATCGATGTGCGTTCCCGCCGTGGTGGTCGACAATATCAACAGTTCTCAGCAGCCGTTGAGCGTCTGTCATGGGTCAAGTATGGATGCGACGCCTTTTACGATCCTATCCGTGCGGAACACTGTGTTGTTCGATTCGGATTCTTTAGTTATCGTTCACCACACGACAGCGATTCCAACCGAGCGTGGCGGTTCTATTGGGACAGTCAGTTTTTCGAGCTTGTGAAAGCAGTAGGCGGCTCATTGCGTTTCGATCTTGGCCTCTACCGGCGTCTCAGCCCAGGTGCACGACGACTATTCCTATTCGTATCGAAGGTGTTTTCACGATCAGCTCAGACGCCGCGAATGCAGTTGCGACAGCTTGCGGTCGATATCCTGGGACTATCGCCAAAGCTGTTGACGAAGCACTTGCTTGCCAAGTTGCGCCGAATCTGCGCTGAATTGGCTACAACAGGAGTCATCATGGAGCTGCATAGCGACAATATCCGAAAGGTCGGCAAGGGGAACTACACGGTCATGCTGTGCCGTGGACGCGGCCAAGCGAAGGCCGCCAATCCAGCCAATGCCATGGAATCTCCGCTGGTCGAACCACTAAGACTGATTGGTTTGGACGAAGATACTGTGACTCGTACGCTGAGAAAGTACCCTTGTACATTGCTGCGGGAATGGGCTGACATTACGCTGGCTGCCAAGGAGCGTTTTGGATCCAGTTTTTTCAAGCGTAGTCCCGTAGCCTACTTTCTGGACAACGTGAAGAAGTCGTCTGAGGAAGGTCGCACTCCGCCGGATTGGTGGCTCGACATTCGCAAAGAGGAAGAGCGGCGGCAAGGGTACCAGGATCGCAAGCGCTCGGCAGTTGTCCAGCGGCAATCATCGTCGGAAACTGGTGGCCGTGAATTGTTCGACCGAATTCGTGGCGAACTGTTTTCGCAGCTCCAGTCCAGCGGATTGAGCGAGAAGTCCGCCTTGGATGAAGCCAATCGACTGGCGCGCGATCGTGTGGCCGCCTACAGCAATGGTACGAAACCAAAGCTGACCTCGGCCAAGGCCATTCTCAGCTCACTCCCTATCAAATTCCCATAAGCAATCAGCCCTCTATTTGCCTACAGATCTTTGATCCAGATCTTTGCCGAATTGCTACGGGCGATGCATCATTCCGAAAAGTACAATGGCTGTGGGCAATTAGACTGCGTTCCCTGCGGCCATAACGCCAAAATTGGTAACGCAAACGACACGTCCTTTCATTGTAAAGGTCACGCAAGCGACACCTGCGGAGTCCAAAATGGTCACGCGGTAGACACGTCGTCGAATGGATTTTTCTGGCTAGACGAGCGTGTTAACGGAGTGAGTGCAGCATTGCCCAAGACAGCGCGAAAACGAACAACATGCACAGTCCCCGAGCGAATCGGTTATCGCGCCCAAATACGCCTTGTAAGAAAAACAATACTAAACATCCAAGGAATAAGCTGTCCATGTTCCTCCATTGACAGTTGGCCGTCACGATAGAAAACGCGGCCAACAGGGTCGCGCTTACCACAGTCACTTGCCAACGACAACTTTGAGCATCCTGGTGCTTGCCGTATAAGCGGCTTGAAATTGCTGATTAGTACGCTAGATAGTGTTTGGTGATTGGATGTCGGATATCCGGTCACAGCTGTCGTTTCTGTTCAACGCGCTGCTTCGAGCTGAGTGCAAAAAACGCTCGGCAAGAGGTGGAAGGCAAGACAATCATTGACAAGCGATCGCACCCGGTAAATCGCACCTCACCAGTGCGGCTAAGGGAACGAATTAACCACTCGTTATGCGGTTGTCCCGTAGAGCGCGGTACGTCGAGAGGCGTTCGCTGCGCTCGACGGAGGCTTGTCGGACTAATCCTGCTGCGGAACCTTGTCCACTGCGTCTGTAAAGCAGTTGCAAGGTAGCTTCAGAGTAATCCCGACATTCTATCCGATGAAAAAGGGTGGCTGAAATCGTCGATCCGTTGGGACTGGGATGCACTAATTCTCGCATGGCAACCGAGTAAGTATTCCCTACCAACGATCTTCGGATTTTGCCTGACCGAGGGCGATGCGGAAATGCCTTGTTCAGTTTTCTGAATGAGGCCGCCATCGATCAAAATGGGTGAGGCAGTTGTAAACTGCCAAATCCCATCCAAGGGGGCGCAGGTCCGCGCAAGCGGATCGTGCAACCTGGCCGACGTGGGGAGCTTTCGTCTGGTGACAGGCGAAACCGGACCGACTAGTCCGGGGACCGTCGAAAAATGCGACGGCCGTGAATAGCTCAACCATGAAAGGCCCGTAAGGGCTTGTCGGTAAGATTGACGGAAGACGGTGCCAAACCGCGAATGGCCAATGTTGATGGGTAAGGGGATGCTTCCACGTTCGGTCCCCCGAAATCCGCAACTCCGGTTGCGGCAAACGATGTGGCGTCGGAAGACGTGCGCATCCGACATTGGTCCCTCCCAGTTCCCTGGGATAGTTACGTGATCCGTTGAGCGAAGATGATGGTTAACGCAGGAAGGACTTGAGCTTCCGCGCTTGGTCGCGCGGCACTGGGCCTAGTCAGCTCAGCATTTCAAACGCTCAAGTCTGGGAGTGTGGCCTAAGTAGAAGCTGGCCTGCTTGGTTCCGCGGGAGCGGACAGGCAGGCTGGGCGATGTTCCTTGCAAGGCAGTGAGGACTCGCTGGTGCGTGGCGGGTGGTGCCGTTACGCATAACCACGACGAAAGGGCTGACGGGAATTTCTTGTCAATTGTGTTGTGTCAGCGACCCAATTCGGGTCGCTGATCCTTGGTAAGGCGCACGCGGTCATACGAGAAATGTGCGGGAGCACAATTCTCCTATGGCAGTAGTTCGACGGTGGACGTGCTTCGTGTATCTAAGCGCGGAGTCGTCCGCCAAGGGTTTTTTGTATGAGTGGTAGTATGGATTGGCGGGCAGCAACATAAAGAATGTGGCTGCCCGCCGCCAGAGGTCGCACCTGCGCCCCAATTGCGGTCAAGGAGCGAATTCGTTCCAAACTGGGCTGGGATCATGTGTGCCTCGTTCAAAGGTTCTTGCGAAGGAGTTGTACGGCTTTGGGGATGCTTGTGCCGATGAACAAGTTCCCACTTTCGTGAAGTTTACGGAGGCTCATGCAGTATCGAGCTGTGGCGACCAGCGTCGAAGGATTCGTTCAGCAAATCGCTTGTTGTTATCTGAGATTTGGCTACTGGTTCTACGTCTCCGGCTGGATACCACCAGACAAGGATCCGCTGGCGGTCGATGAGAAGCTTATTAAGAAATACGGAATTGCCGTATCGGAGTCGACGCGAGCGCGTCGCAAACAAGCAGGTCGGGCTAACCTGCAATATCTTCGTCACGAACGATTCTTTGTGGTGCTAGCGACACACGGTGAGCATCCTTTTTACCAACACGAGAGTGATTCGATTCGAGATATTCGGCGACTACCGCTGCGTTACGCCGGATATTCGATAAGCTACCGTCGTGGTGGGCTAACGAAGCAAGGCGCACCGGACGCGAACTGGCACGCTCATGTTCGCTTGGATCGCCAGCAGTACTTGGACCTTCGCGCGACCTTGACGGAATGGGCTCATACGGAATCGGCTGCCAAACTAGCCCATACGCTTTCGACGCTCCCTGTCGCCGCTTACGCGCCCGTCCGACGTCAGCTCCTCATGTTGCTGCGGACGGTCAACCGCATACGCTTAGCAGCGAGAAAGTCGCCCATTCCCGTCGAAATCCTGCCGCTCCGCCGTCGGGTGGTGCGACCATTCGATTCCCGCTAACTCTAGGCGGGCTTGGCTCACTGGCGGAAGTTACTCGCAAATCGTTTTGAAGAGTCGCTAGCTGATAAAAACAGCGCCGATGAGCTACAGGTGTTGGCAGCTCAGTAATTTCGGCGCGCTTTGTGAGCTCAGGAGCCATACGAAATCTGCAGGACAATTAGCGGCGAGCCCCGCTCGCCGCTTTACTTCAGGCGACCAACTTGGATAATCGCTGTTCGGATCTTTGATAGAGTTTGCCGATAATGAAGGCGGCCGTGTCTCGTACCGCGACAAGTGATCGTTGAAGCATTTCCGGACTTCCCTGCCACAACTGAATGTAGTTTGCACTGCGGGACATTGTGTCCATGGCACATGCCCGACAAACTGCATAAGCCACCGCTTCCGCCTCAGTTTCGCGAACTTGGACAGTCGTGGTCTGACGCCGTTCGATGTCCTTATGCAGCAGCTCATGAGCAAGTTCATGTGCCAATACCGCGAACGTTTCATTCGGAAGTAGGTCATTTCGCACCATGATCATGCCATCTAATGAGACACCGTACGAGCCACCGGGAATTCTACGGTAATCGAGCACTATCCTCAATTCCTGGGTTAATCCTTCGAGATGGCTGAGCCACTCCCCCGGTTCACCAACGACCGAACCAAATTCAGGTAGCACCGCACCCTCCGTTTGAGAAACGTCAAATACATACGCGACTCGGAAACCGTGAATGTACTTCTTATTCTCGCCTGATGACTCGCCCGGTTCGCCCTCACTATTCTTTCGTGCGAATATGGGTGCGATGATTGCAATCCCACGTTCGCCTTTCTTCACGAAGCGATCGAGCTTTTTCCATGTTCCAAACCCTGCCACGTGTGTGGCGTCCTGCATCTGGGCAAAGATCAACAGGGCATTTTGGAAACTGTATTTATGGAATCGGGCCATCGTCTCTATGAATTTTTGCAGAGTCTCACTTTTGCCTGCCTTCAGAGATTCGCTGAGTGCTTCTAGGCCGGCTTCCACTTGCTTCATTGCTTCTTCAGTTGTCATCGTATTTTCCTTTACTTGATATCGCAGCCAGCCACGCGATATGTTCATGAACTTGACATCGGCTGGTCGCCATCTCACCAGCACGGCAAGTCAAGGTGGAGTCTTGGCCGCAGGCCAAGCAGCAGCGAGCACCGCGAGCGGACCTTGACGCCGTGGTACCATCAGAAGACCAGCGAGCTAGTAACCTTTAAACAGTCCTGCTTCATGTGAACGACGTATTCAGAAGACAGGCAGTGCCTGAGTAGCTTGAGGAAACCGCATGTGCGGACAGGACTTGGCGATGATGCTTTCAACCGAAATGTTGATGACGAGCGCTTGGAGTCGCGAGCACACTTGTACGAATTTGAGTCTTGCGACTTCAGAATCTGTGGGAGCTTTCCCACCGATCCGGAATCAAATTCAGCCATCCTTCCGATAGTTAAAATAGAATCGGGGCTGATGCTGGAATTCGAGTGTTCCTACCTCAAAGTTATCCCTGCGGCTTACAACCACGTAGGGAGCCAAGAATCCAGTGACAGTGAATTCCTGTTGTAGTTGCGTGGTATCCCAGACTTGTCCGTATGTCTGCTCTAAAGCAGCTCGGGAGCCGGATTCGGAATTGATTTCGCCGAGCCGTTGCCGACGGAGCGATTCTGTGCAGTCTGCGGACTTAAGTTCGTCGTTAATTTCAATCTTCAGCTTCATAGCAGTTCTCCAGTGTGTATTGCATTCGGCCATGCAATCGTTTAATTCGTCAGACCAGCCGTTGGTCGGCCTGCAGCCCAACACGGCAAGTCAAGGTGGAGTCTTGGCCACAGGCCAAGCAGCAGCGAGCACCGCGAGCGGACCTTGACGCCGTGGTACGATCAGAAGACCAGCGAGCGTTATCCTGTATTTCGCGTTAGGGATGTGCAGGGTGCGAAGCAGTCCGGTACGCCGGACGGAGCGCAAGCGGACCCCGTAGCAGCCCGACCCAACGGGTAACGCCCAATGGAATTAACTCAAGGCACTCATGGGCGTGGAGCCTACGTTGACCTTCATCGCGAGCGGCACGGACACTCGCACTCGCGCACCGGGATAGGCCGAAATGATGTACCCAGCATTCAACCAATTCCGACGGATGGTTTGTACTGGCAATAGTCTTGTGGCTGGTTTCGCGGATTCATAAAGCCTGATGTGAGTGCTATAAGCAGGGGACAAGTCTAGCGGCTGCCATTGGTCGTCAATAGATAGACTGTCGCGCCACCGGTCCTTGGGATTGTGGACCGGAGTCGTACCTGCAACTGACAATTGATCCGAGGCGGCACCAGCGCAAGCAAACAGTGGGGTAAGATTGACCGTTTCGTCATGTCGATCAAGCCGACCAGTTTTTAGTTGCTCTGTGAACGACAGCAGCGGGTCGTCCACGAACCCAGTGCTGAGCAGATCCCGCAACCGACATTGAAGCCAGTCTCGTGTTCCACGCGTGCCGAACATGCCGATTCCCGTTGGCAGGTAGGCGCCCATCCACTTGTGGCTCCCCGCCACGACGAAGTCAGCCACGGCCAGTGCATCATCGATGGGCACATGGCAGAAAGCTTGGGCCGCATCGATCAAACAGAATTTTATTTTGCTACCGTCACCGATATGGTCGACGATTTGACGAATCGGCAGACGGATACCAAACTGATCCACAGCGGGCAGGAACAATCCATCGCACTGGAGCTGCTCGTACGCAGCGGCGACATAGTTGACGACTTCGGTCGTCGTCCAACCTTGATAAAGAATTCTGTCACGCAGCTTGAGTGTTGTGACGCGTTTGCCCGCGCGACGCGCTTGAGTAGCCAGTGCTTGTCCATAGGTTGACCAACAAAGGTCCGTAGATAATACGTTACGACAGACTTGAAACATCGCGTCGGCCGCGAAGCGGACTAGCGATAGTGAGCGAGAGGCCAACCGCACATCACAATCGTTGTCGCCGCCCGCGAGCGTACGAATGGATTGCTTCAGTCCCTCAATACCTGGCCAAGTGCGTAGTCCTGGAAATCGCGTTGCGTAGCGGGAATGCCAAGCCGAGAAGCCTTCTTGAAGAAGCTGTTCGAAGTACAGGCTGGATGGTTCTTCGGACGAAAGTCGAACGAAGTCGAGTTGAGCATCATTTGCGGCCGGAGACATTTGGCCTAGCCGCGCTGTATCCAAATAAACGAGCGGTGGCAAGCATGTACCTCATGGCGAGCCATTAAGATTTGGCTCGGGTACAAGATCACCTTACCTCGGTAACTCGAAACGATCCAGATGTCCAGCATAAGATTCGGCAAAAAATGCCAAGCGATCCCAGCGCGATTCCGCATCAACTACTTTGGCATAGTCAAAGGTCAGCACAAAGCGTACCGTTCGGCACTTTTCGTCCAGTTCCTGGATCCCAAGCGCTCTTGAGCCATAAATCCCTATGTCTTGCAGCAGGTCCCGCTCGCTTTGTAACGCAGATTCCCTAACCAACTTCACCAAAATGCCGTGCGCGTGCTGTTGATGCAGCCAAGCTCGAATTGGTTCGGACGGCCAGTCCGCCGTAGCTGGCCAAAGTTCGTCTGCAACAATGGCAATGCGTTCGATACTTAGTTGCTCCCTGTCTTGTAAGTTGTAGTTGACTGCCATACTATTCCGCCCCAGCTCGTCCTGCCAGTAATGGCCATTCTTCACCCAGGCCACTGAGCGGTACAGATAGAGTCCGGTGCTCCTCAACAAGCGTTCGTAGACGATCCGCCACGCTTCGGTTCCATCGAACACCAGTGTTCCCGAAGCAATCGTCGTGAGCCTTTGGACGAGCTCGTCTAATTGGTCCAGCGCTATGCCGCGATAAATCGGATCTTGCCGCCGACTAATCTTGAGCAGCAACTCGGCGGCCCGCCGGTATCTTAGAAATACAGCTTCATCGCTCGCCAACAGGAACGGGATTTCCAGTTCCAGCGGCATTTCCGTGCGTGTTTTCGCTGGTGATTTGGAGCCCACCACAATCCCTGCCAACACGCTCACCATTAGTCCGACGACGACGACTAGGCCACCTAACGGGAGCAGTCCCCAGGCTAGGAAGACCACGCAACAAGCCGCACCAGCCACAGTGGCTGGCATGCGGAATTGCTGAAGTTCATCAGCAGTGAGATTGATTACGCTTTTCATGGGCAATAATTACGTCAACACCGTGCTGGTGACGCGCCGTCTGCCGTCACTGGCTTCCGTTCAGCCAAGCGGATGTAAACTCAATGATTTCGCCGCCATCAACCGCAGTCGCAGTGTTCCTGCAAGGGATGATGATCATTGTCATTAGGCAAAAGCAATCCGCATTCGCGGGCATGGTTCCGAACGATATTGAACGCCTCGCGCGATCGCCCCAATTCCACAGCCCTCGCGACTAGACTTGCTGTGCTTTCGGGCATTACCGCCCAGAAACAGCTTACTCGCCCTTGCTCCCGCGCAAACCGATGCCACAGGAATTTAATCGTGTGCGGATGCTCGGCACAAAACAGCTCCACCCCTCGGCTGCTAACAATTCCAACAAATGATTGCCACATACGATCTGCATATCACGTCAATCGCCCAAAAGCAAACATGCAAGGCGGGACGGCCAACTCGAACTGCCAACAGCGGCTGGACGGGAGCCGAACTCATCGCGAGCTCTGGTCCTTCTTCTTTGGCTACTTAATCGACCGTGCGTACGACTCTCAGCTTGGGGCGGTCGAGTTACCCAGCAATGCACTCGATTGAGTCAATTTCTTTCGGCTGCAATTGAATGTCGAAAATCTCTAGGTCTCGCTGCATATGCTGTGCGTCCGTCGTTCCGATCAGCGGGATCATCCCCACATCGACGGCAAAACGAAAAATGAGCTGTGCAGGCGAGCAGTTATGACGCTTTGCAATAATTGCCAACTGCTGGCTGGCCAGCACGTTACGATTGGCCGTCAACAGTGAGAAACCTTGATACACAATACCTTTGGCGTTGCAAAACGAACGAATGGCGCGATCCCAGCCACTCACGGCGAAGCACCGATTTTGTACAAAATGCGGTTTGACCTTAGCGTCCTTACATAGAATCTCTAGTTGATCGAGGGAAACATTGCTGACGCCAAGCAGGCCAGCACGACTGCTATCATGAATCTTCTCCATTGCCTGCCAGGCCGCCCAGTCTTCAACGCCGAGTCCGGTGGACCCACTTGGGCCATGCAGGAGATACGAGTCGACTCGCTCGACGCCTAAGTGCTCCAGTGAACTAGCAAACGACTCTTGCACTTGGAGCGGGATTGGCGATGAAGGATTGTAAGGCAGCCGGTGATCTTGTCCGCGCTGGAAGGTATACTTGGTCTGCAAAAACAAATCATCACGAGCAATTTGACCTCCAGCCATCGCCGCCGCAATCGCGCGTCCTACTGCCGCCTCGTCGTAGTGTTTGCGTTGATTGGCAGTATCAATGCCGCGAAACCCCTGAGCGATGGCTAGTTCGGTAAGCTCCTGAGTCGCAGTTTCTTTCCAAGCTGTGCCGTAAAGAAACGGGGGAACTTCGACTCCAGCAGTGTTCTTAACTTGTTCCATGGCTACCCCTTCTGCCTACACTAGTGTTGCCCAAAAACTGGAATCGCTTTCGGGTGGTTCCTATGAGGAGATAAATGGTCAATCAGTTTCAATCTCTATCGGAATTCCGATTTCGTTGGCGACCCAACTATAGACATCCAAATCCAACTTCTTCGTGCGGATCGTGACAATCAGACTGTATCTGGCTGAATTCTCAACGCATCCCTGACTTGGGCGCTCTCGCCACCAGCCAGTTACGGGAAAAATAGCAATGGAGTTGGAATCAGCGAGCTGGCCAGCCGTTCCGCGCCAAAAGTCTGAGTGAATAGAGCCCCGTTTCTGACCAAACTCGCCGATGGCCCACTGCCGATCATCCGATGGTCCCTTTTTCGGACGAATGCGCTTCTCTGGTGCCTCGTCGGAACCATCCCAAAAGTCTCTAGATATTCGTTGCTTGAATTGCGTCATATCTTCAAGCGGGCGCAGTACGTCGAATCTTAAACCGTGCGACGCATATCGATGATTCACGTTCCAGCCTTTACGACCGGGACTGGGCTCAATGAAATACGAGAGAGTGACTCGCATCTCGACTTCTTCATCACCAATCGCGCTTAATGCGGCACTTGGCAATGGCAACGCATGGAAATCCATTTCGTTGGTTGTGGGTTTCCCATCGTCACCAAAACAGTACGGTTGTATCGCGTCTTGAATAACCATCGTCGCGAAGTGCTTAGCGCAAGCCAAGCTGCGATCTAGGCTGGGCACTCCCCATCCGTAGGCCCGCAGTCGAGCGGCTGGAACCTTTGTGATCTTGCCGGCTTGCTTTGAAGTTGGAAACTCTGCCCGCATCTCTTTAGTCCAGCTGGCATTGTGTACCAGCATCCCGCGCACGGTTTCCGGCCAGTAGTTGGGGTAGTTTGCTTGTATAATCGCAGCCATCCTAGCGGCTTGACCTGCCGCAGGACTCGTGGCCCGTGTCAATCCGAGCAACGCACCGGACGGTGCAAGTCTCGTTGTAAGTATCGATAGGTCTGCGGTGTCCGAGAATGCACCGCTGCCATCAGTCGCGTAATTGCCTCCCTCAAGGACAAGTTCGGGTTTGATTGGCCATGACTTCTCGCGCCAACCAATTGATGTCGTACTTGCCGGCGAAAGCCGCCCCTTGGGAGCAACCGGACTCCACCCAGCGAAATCGCGTTCACTGATTTGAACTAGTTCCGTAAAGGCCCCTACGGTCAAGCTATTCCAGGACTGGGCTGGGTCTTGGATACTTGCAAGGTGGTTTGTGTCGGGATACCCCTCGCCTGGCTGCGACAACAGATTGCCCGCAGAAATAGTCAGAATTCTACGCTTATTGCTATCTTTGCCGGACAAGGCTTGGTCGATCGCCGCAGACCAAAGCGTAGGGCGAAACTGGTCTCGGTCGTCGGCTGTGACGGCTAAACAAAAAACCCGATTTCGATTGGGAGCCGCATTTTCGGCTTTGGCCATTGAGCCGACGGTGATCGGTCCGTAATCTGGCGGTTCATTCTCGCTTTTATCTGGAAGGATTTTTATGGACTCTAGCCGATGGTTCAGAACCACGTCATCCCTACTCAGAAGCAAGTCCTTCAATCTAGCACCAAACAACGAGACGCCCGCCATCTCCGTTCCATGGCCATGGATGTCGCTTGCGTTCCAATCGTCTCGCCACGCTTGCGTATCTTTCTCATCGAGCGCCTGCCTAAGTAGCGGATGTCCCCGATTGGTTCCCGTGTCCAATATGGTCACCGCCGGAGAATCTTCGTCGGCAAATGTGGTTCTTCCCAACAGGTCGTTAATGAATTCGGCCTGGTCTGAAGGCGGCAATTCAATAAACTCCGACGCGACAATCTTGGCTCGTCTAAACTCTGCCAAGTTTCGGAACAAGCCTTCAACGGCCGCCCACTGGCTCAGCGATCCTTTGGCCAATACAACCATAACTTCTGGGAAACGCACCGATTGTTCGCTAAACTCAATTCCCGCTGCTACTGCTCGCGCTTTAAATTCAGCCAGTTCGTCTGCTGAGGTCAAGAATTCCAACCACACTTCCCACCAGATTGACTCACTGGGGAGCGGAATGGCGCAATCTGCGTCAGTGTAGAAATCCGGAAGTACCGCAAGCCGTAGCTCACTGATGCTCTCGACCAGCTTCTTGTTCTTCGGCTTTGAAGAAATGGAGCCATCTTTTTTGGTGCGAACGTCGTCTTTGCTGACATAGTCCGAGAACTTCGTTTCGAAATAGTCGAGCTGATCTTTGGGAACGGCGACAGTAGCAATCTGTCGATCGCCCTCTTCTCGGACGCTGATAATTCGAATTTGCTTGGATTCGCTGTCGAGTTTTTCCAGATCGAGTCCACTTTGCCGAATCCCATCTTTTTCTCCGACAAAGCCCTCAATGGCGAACGTGACAAACTCGATACCAGAAGCATTCGGTTCTCCGGCCTCTTCCCGCGCTGCTGCGGCGGTCTTAGCTGTATCAAACTGGCCAAGTAGTTTCTCACCGTGGATCTCGCGAGAATCCCGTGGTGGTGAGCGAAACGTACCAGAACCACCACCGGTAGCTGTGTAACTTTCACTTTGTGACGTGTTGGTCAGAAAGAAGTGCTTGAACTCAGCCATTTACGACTTGCTAGAGTAGAGATCGAGGCGGGCGCGTCGAGCCTCGATGGCTCGAATCAGTGCGCCGCTCGAAATCTCTGTCGTACCGCTCAAAATCGCATCCTTGGCTGCGTCATCGCAAGCTCGGCAAATCTCAGCATGAGAGAGGCCGCCAACGTGTCCACTTACATCATCCAAATTGAGCGAACCGGTACTGAAAACCGACAGGCGATTTGCGACTAGTTTCTTAGCTTGGTCTGCTGTTGGATGCCGATAGACGACGATATCGTCGAATCTTCGAAACAACGCATTATCCAGCATACCGACATTGTTGGTTGCCGCAACTATCAGACTATCCGAATCATCTTCCTCAAGGAAAGTGAGAAACGAATTCAGTACGCGACGAATCTCACCCACGTCGTTTCGCAACGCTCGATCACCACCAATGGCGTCGAACTCGTCGAACAAATAGACCCCGCGAGTTTCGTTCATAGCTTCGAACACCGCGTGCAACTTAGCTGCGGTCTCTCCCATGAACTTCGTAATCAGTGCGTGAAGCTGAACCGAAAAATGCGGTAGCGACAACTCGCCGGCCAGCGCATGCGATGTCATCGTTTTTCCACAACCCGGCGGTCCAACGAGCAGTAGTTTCCGTCGCGCTGACAACGCATACTCCCGCAATTTTTTGTCTTGGCGAAACTCGCGCAGGACGCGCTGCAAGTCATCGCTCTGTTCATCCTCGAGTACCATCTCAGCGAATCGCGTCTTTGGGTAGGAGACTGCGAGGATCGTCCCAAGCTCACCGCTGGGGCGAACTATCGGAACAGCTCCACCGACCTTGCCGGATTTTTGCTTCAAACGAATCTCGTCGACGAGCTCCTTCAGGTCGTTAGCGACCCGCGACTTGCCGGAACGTGCAGCATGCGCTGCGATCTGCGTCGCAATCGACAGAAATTTCTCGCCGTCCGCTTCGCTGTAGCTGCGAAGGAGTGCTTTAAGTTGGTTTGCCGTTGCCATGGATACACACGTTGAATCGTAGATTTTCCCCGCTTGCTATGCTAGCACGAGCCGCATGGACACACCGCTCACAGATCATCGGCAAGAAAAGCCTTGCCTGTCCACAAGTATATCAGCGTCGTTCGCCGAAAGCGAAGGCAGTCCGCCGCCGGATCACCGAGCTTGAGATACTCCCAGATCCATCAACGCAACTCAATAGGCATTGGCGAAATCAACTCATCCACTCATTCGTGTCCGAACTGCCCCGATGCTGACACTTTGTGTGCATGGCTCGTACTCAGAGGTGGGAGGCTCTTTTCTCCCTGGCTCGAATTGACAAAAAATTTCGGTGTCTTGTAGTCGTAGGTCCAAATCGGTCGAGCAGCATTCGCCACTCGTGCAAACTCATCGAGCTCAACCCTTACGAAAACCCAGCTTTCGAATATTCTCAGGTAATTCAACCAACCGGATCCTGTCGCAAAACAGTTCGAAGATCTCACAAGCGAATTTCAGCCAGAAACTCCACTAGAGGGCTTACAGACCGCCTTCAATCTGCGCCGTCAAGACAGCTCGGCTCCAACCGTGCTCGGTCGCTTTGCTTGCCTACCAAAGTCGCTCTGAGATGCCTTTGACCATTTCACACAATACAACGTTGTGTCCCCAAGAGGTTCCCAGCAGAGCGTCGGGGGGCTGCTGAGAAACTCGCACAGACTGTGCGAGTTCTTCTTTGTCGGAATTCTCGCACAGGCTGTGCGAGATCTTGATAGGCGAGGCAAAATGCCCGCATTCGCCACAAATTGGAAGCGGAAAAGTCGGTCACGTCCGAGAAAGCGGAACGCAAGTCCTTCGATAGCCGATCGACGACGCTTCGTCCCCACCCAACGTCCTGTTGCCGCTGAGCGATTTGGCCTCCTATGTCCCAGTAGAGCTGGATCAGTTCGCGATTAAGGGTTGGCCGAGAATTAACGTTGCAAAACTTCCAGATTAGAAGGCAGCGAATCGCTGCAGAAGAATAGAACATGAGCCATCAGATCCCACAATCGACACCGAAAGGCAACTGAGCGATGCTGCGGAGAGTCGTCCAGAGGAACCGCGTGACATCGACCCCAGCTCTGTGGCAGGTTTACCGAGCGGGAGGAAACGGACGCAAGCTCTGCGGGGACGCAACTTGCCAGGGATACTTCCGTCGAAAGGTCGAAGTGACGCCCAGGGTGGTGCGATCGAGCTTGAAAAGCTGAACGCACCACTCGTTTTTTGCTCAGGCTGATTCCATCGAAGCGGCCGGCCATGGTTTTCGCCGACGCGGCCCGGCTGGTAATAGGTCGCACTCCCCCATTTGTCTCAAGCCGCTCGTACGGATGTGGTCTTGCTTACCCATTCGGTCTTCACTCAACTTCTCCCATCAGGTCACTTTGATTCGAGCCATGCCTCAGAAAATCCAGTCTCAAATGGATATCCGCTCGACGATATTGCGAGTTACCTTACGCTGGCGGCGGTCGTAGAGCCTGGTCGTGCGTGGATCTGCGTGTCCAGCCAGATTCTGAATATCTTCCAGAGGTACACCCTGACTGAGGAGGTCGGTGATGGTGGTCACTCGGAATGAATGCGGAGAAAAGCTCATGGGCAGGCCAGCAGCTCGCAAGCGGCGTTTAACCATGCGGTTGATATCACCGCCTGTCATGGAATGGTCCGTCAGCTTGCCGGTGCGGCGAACGGTGGTGCGAAATAGCGGACTGTCCTTGTCAGCTCGATCGAGACTACATTGAACTATGTAGCTGCCGATATACTGTCGGAGATCATGCCGCGCTGGCACTTCGCGAGACTTGCCGCCCTTTTCGGAAAATCGCAAACAGAATTGCTCACCCACATCGTAGAAGTCACGTCGACGGAGCTTTGCGACGGCACCAACTCGGACTGCGGTATAGATGAGTATTGCAACGATGGCTCGATCTCGCTGCCCGACCAGCGTCGATGGATCGATATGCTGAAGCAACTTGCGGGCGCTCGCGACGCTGATCTCTGGCGTTTTTCCTTCGATGACCTGAAGTCGCTCGCTGCGCACCGATAGCGCCGGGTTCAGCACGATCACATGCCGAGTCACCAGCAAATCGAAGAAGTGGCGGATGGCAGATAGATGCAGTTTCTTCGTAGCAGGTGCATTGCTAAGGCCATCCAGGTAACAACCGACATCGCGCGGCGTCACTTGGTGAAGTTCGCGTCCTAGCTGGTAGCAGTGAGCCAGAAACTGTCGGACAGCATGTCCGTAAGCAGTGCGAGTGTTAGCATTGCGAATCTTGCCGTACAGAAATTCCTCCCAAGCAAATGTCGCCGCTGGTCCCGACGATTGCACCAAGGCTGGTAGTGGCGATCGCTCGACAGCTATTGGCACAGGCGCTGGTGCGCCAATCGATCGAATGGCAGTCGATGTAGTAGGCCCCTTATCCTTGTCTTCCATGGTCCTCCATGCAGATCATCGATTCCCCGAACAAGGCATTCAAGCATAGGGAAACGATATAATTGCGCTTTGGTGAGTTTTTCGACTTTCAACAAGTAACGCTCCATAACGTCCTTTGTCTAGCAGTAAATGCTACTCCACGTGTTATGTGGTTATTCCAACCCGCGCCTGTCGCGATGAGCCTGCGTTCGCATCAGCAATCTAACCGATACTCGCGATGCCGAGTAATAAGTGTCATAACCAAAGCTCACTTTGCCTCATGAAGTTCTCAGTAGGCACTACAAAGAACATTTTGCTTGACAAAACTTGCGCGTAGAACGCGGTAGTTGCAACTCTCAACCGCGAGCCAGATGGTTGGCTGCCATTGACGCGCTCGGTTGATCAACAAGAATGGCAACTGATTTCTGAACTACCGCATGAATGGTTTGGTGACACGTGAAGGTAATACTTGCCGAAAAGCCATCGGTGGCCCGTGAACTGGCTGCCTTCCTGAAGGCAACTTCGCGGCGTGACGGCTACTTTGAAGGTAACGGCTATCAAGTGACCTGGGCTCTGGGGCACCTCGTCGAGCTGAAGGAACCCGCTGATTATGACCCGTCATTGAAGACTTGGTCGCTGGGTACACTGCCGTTCATCCCAGACGAATTCGAGTTGAAGTTGCGCGATGACAAGGGAACCAAGCAACAGTTCGCGATCGTGAAGCGACTGTTCCGCGCGGCGGATGCCTTGATTTGCGCTACGGACGCGGGCCGTGAAGGCGAACTGATCTTTCGCTATATCCAGACGCTCACAGGTTGCACACGCAAACCAACTCAAAGGCTTTGGCTCAGTTCACTCACACCTCAGGCCATTCAATCTGCGTTCCGATCGCTACGACCGTTGGCGGACTATGACAATCTGTATGCCGCCGCCAAATGTCGGAGCGAAGCCGACTGGATCGTCGGATTGAATGCGACGCGCAACTATACGTTGCGATATGGAGGTGCGGGGATTCTCTGGAGCCTTGGGCGCGTACAGACTCCAGTGTTAGCCATGATCGTGCGTCGCGATGACGAGATTCGGACGTTTAAGTCGCAGCCATTTTGGGAGTTGATGACCAATTACCGCAAAGTGTGCTTTCGCTACACAGGTGAACGCTTCGACAAACAGATAGAGGCACAAGCCTTGCTAAACCGCGTCAGCAAACATCCGCTGGTTATCCAGAGGATAGAAAGAAAGCCGGAGAAGTCGCTCCCACCTCAGTTGTTCGACTTGACGGAACTGCAACGCGATATGAATCGCCGCTTCGGAATATCGGCCGCCAGCACACTGCAAAGTGCCCAGTCGCTTTATGAAGCTAAACTGATTACATATCCCCGCACCGACTCGTGTTACTTAACTTCGGACATGCAGAAAGAGGTCCCTGGAATCCTGCGGGAGCTGCAATCGATCAAACCCAACGAAGTGTCGAAACTTGATTTGAAGGCGATTCCGTTCAATGGGCGAATAGTCAACAATCAGAAAGTAAAAGACCACCATGCAATTATCCCGACCGGTTCCGCGCCGGGAGCACTTCGTGACCAAGATCAGAAAGTCTACGACTCGATCGTGCTCCGCTTTATCGCAGCTTTCTATCCGCCTTGTTTGAAGGAAGTGACAACGGTCGATGGTATCGCCAATGACGTGCAATTTCGCGCGCGTGGTGTGCGACTGGTTGATCCCGGCTGGACTGAGTTGTTTCCCCGGAGGTCTGCGGAGCCGGAAAGGGAAAACGAACAGACCTTGCCGAATTTTGCACCGCGTGAAAGTGGCCCCCACGAGCCCGTAATTAAGCCAGGGCAAACCACCCCACCCAAACATTTCAGCGAGAACACACTTCTGGGCGCGATGGACACCGCGGGTAAGCTCGTCGAGGAAGGCGAGCTTCGGGAAGCGCTTAAAGAGAAGGGACTGGGCACTCCGGCAACACGCGCGGCCATCATCGAAACTCTGTTGAAGCGCAAATACATACTCCGCGAGAAGAAGATCCTAGTCGCAACCGAACTTGGTCGTTACCTCGTGGCGATTGTGCGGGATCGGAACCTCAAATCACCCGAGCTCACCGGCGAATGGGAGTCAAAACTCAATAGAATTGAGACTGGCAGTGCGGCCGCTGAACAATTCATGCAGGAGATTGCTGAATATACGCGAGAACTCATTCAGTCCAGCGACAACAAAGGGATTGACGAAACAAAACTTGGTGAATGCCCACAATGCGGACAGCCTATCATTACCGGCAATCAGGCCTTTGGCTGTTCCGCGTGGCGCAAAGGATGCCGGTTTGTACTTCAGCCAACCTACCGCGACAGCCAACTAGACACTTGTCAAATTCGCGAGCTGCTGCAGCATGGCGTACTTAGTGAGCCAATCAAGCTCGCCGACGGCCAGCAATTCATTTTGAGTTTGTTGGACTCGGGCGAGTTGGTCGAGATCTCGGTACCGCAAGGCGACGAACAGAGCAATGGGAAGTCCAATGGCCGGCTGAAGAAATCGTCGAGTACCCGAAACTCATCACGGATGTCGCGTGCTGCGGATGGTTCGAGTCGACCAAAGACAGAGAAGCCGTCGACGGAGCTTGGCCTCTGTCCGCTTTGTGGGTCACAAGTTGTCGAGCAGCCCAAATCGTTCAGTTGCAGCCACTGGCGAGAAGGTTGCGGCTTGACGATCTGGAAGTCAATTTCGGGCAAACGGATTTCGAGTCGCACCGCGAAGGTACTTGTGCGCGACGGGAAGACTGCCGAGTTGAAGGGATTCAAATCAAAATCAGGTCAGCCTTTCAGTGCGTGTCTGAAGCTGATCGATGGAAAAGTCAGCCTTGATTTCGATTTCTGATGTTGACTGGAAGCGATGTGCGTACAAACAACCACTGTCCCTGCCAACACGCTCACCTTTATTCAATGCGAGAGCAACGGTAGAGATGTGTGAAGATGGGTTGAAGAAAATGCGGAAACCCTGAAGGCTGGCACGCTGCCCGATCCTACTGCTGCTAGAAATGTAAATGCTCACCTGAATGGCTACCAAACGGCTCGCAATCTGGGTCAATTGGGTTACAGCGGCCCGATTATTGCATTAAACCGCAGATGCGATGGAAAGCGACATGAACGAGTGTCGCGAAGTTAAACGCTCGTCTTCAACGCGTGGGAGATTTGACGTTAACGAGTCGTCGGACAAAAGAGTTCGCAGCGAGTGAGCACTGCGGAGAGTTCATGGCCATCGCCATGGATGAGTTGCCGGCAGCGATAAGCCTTACGACGACTAGTTGTGTCAGTTGACTTGCTCCATGTCTGACTTCTGTGGACCGTAGCTTCGCGGACCGACGGCCGTGAAACGACTCCGATGGCACTTTCCCCGCGTTGAGCCCATAGCCAACCAGACAATTTACCGGCAGCACAGCGTTTGCCGGTTGATGAAACCTTCGTTCGCAAATCGTTAGCACCACTTTGCAATGTCGATTAGCACGACTCGATTTTGCGGCTGTCGATGCAACTTCTTGCGACTAAAACGCGCGGATTATCGGTTCCCGATGCCAGATACGGTGCTGTTTTGAAATGTCGACAAAGTTCGCCAGCTTTCCGCTGGTAAGGTTTACCAAACCTTCATCGGCGTCGGAGGCAACACTAGCCTTCGCGAGCAGTTCTACGGCGGGCTCAGTGAAGCCAATTACTTTTAAATGGGCAAAGGCATCACGAACGAACTCCACGGCGGCGGCTTGGGAAATGAGCATTTCGTTTTTGTCAGGCGCGGGAGCGATCACCACACAGTCAAACAAACACGAAGGTGCACCGGATAAAAAGTGGTCCGGTTTGATCTCGTCTCCGTTGCTAAGGTGGATCATTCCAATCGTTGGCGTGATGATCTCTAGAACCGCTTTAGCGGACTTCGCCTCCTTCTTCAGCGATGCATACAGCTTCGCTTCGAGGCCGTCGGTTGTTAATAGGCCGATCTTTTTCCCAGCGAGGCTAGCGGGTGCCTTTGTATATTGAGACAACGCTGGCGAGGGTTGGGGATCGCCAACTTTCACCTTCGGCTTAATCGAGTCAGCTTGACCGGTCATGCCGAGCGCTCTGGCGACGGCTCGGGTGAGATCTTTGTCAACGTTGTTCAAATGACCAAGCATCCGTGTACGGATTTTTGGGTTCTCGCACTTGCTCAGTTCAAACCCAAAACCTCCAGCAATATGGCGCTTTTCCGGTTCGGTCATCGAAATATAGAACAGGCGGGCTTGAGTGTAGTGATCGGCGAAACTTTCTGGACGGAGACGGAGTTTCTGCCCCGATTCCTCGACAGGAAACGTCGCGAATCCGTTTGTCGGATCTTCGCGCAGCGTGCCATCGTCGAGGCTGTTCGGCTCATTGGCGACGCGTCCCATTGGCACTTCCGTCTGCATGTGACCGTCGCGTTGAAAGTTGGCGAATGGACACTTCGGTTTGTTAACTGGAATTTGATGAAAGTTGGGGCTTCCCAGTCGTGAAAGTTGTGTGTCAAGATAGGAGAATAATCGGCCTTGTAGAAGTGGGTCGTTGGAAAAGTCGATGCCGGGCACTACATGTGACGGGCAGAAGGCAACTTGCTCGGTCTCGGCAAAGAAATTATCGACATTGCGATCCAGGACCATTTTTCCCAATGGCGTCAACGGCACGAGTTCTTCAGGAACCAACTTAGTCGGATCGAGAACGTCAAAGTCAAATTTGTTAGCTTGCTCCTCAGTGAAGACTTGGACACTAAGTTCCCACTCGGGGTAACTTTTCATTGCGATCGAATTAAAGAGGTCGCGGCGGTGGAAGTCTGGGTCAGCACCACCAATTTTTACTGCTTCGTCCCAAATCAGAGAGAATGTGCCGAGCGCCGGTCGCCAGTGAAATTTCACGAATTTGGCGTCACCGTCGGCATTGATCATGCGGAAAGTATGAACGCCGAAACCTTCCATCATCCGAAAAGATCGCGGGATGGCACGGTCCGACATAATCCACATCAGCATGTGCATTGACTCGGGACTGAGCGAGACGTAATCCCAGAATGTATCGTGCGCGGATTGGGCTTGGGGGAAGCCACGGTCGGGTGCCGGCTTCACCGCGTGGATGAGGTCTGGAAACTTGATCGCGTCATGAATGAAGAAGACCGGAATATTGTTACCGACCAAGTCGTAGTTGCCTTGATCGGTGTAAAACTTTACCGAGAACCCACGTACATCGCGAGCGGTATCGTGGGAGCCTTCGCTACCGGCGACGGTCGAGAAGCGACAGAACACCGGCGTTTTAATCGACGGATCTTGGAGGAAGGATGCCTTCGTCAGACGTGAATGAGATTCATAGCACTGGAAATAACCATGAGCCGCATACCCTCGTGCATGGACGACCCGCTCAGGAATCCGTTCGTGGTCAAAATGTGTGATCTTTTCTCGAAGGATGAAGTCTTCGAGTAACTGTGGTCCGCGTGGTCCCACGGTCAGCGTGTTCTGGTCATCTGCGACGACCACGCCCTGGTTGGTCGTCAATCGACGATTCCCTGAATTCGTTTGGTGCAGTTCGCCGCCATTTCCGACGTGAGATTCTAGGTCTGACTTTTCGTTTGTTTTTTTTGCCAATTTAGCGCCTGCCTATTCGGGTTAAAACTGAAATGGGGTGATCGCATCGAGGACAGCAAACCGCGTACCGACGAATTTGACGCGGGAATCGCTGGCGTCGCGGGACTTATTCAACAAGGCTCGACTATGCGAAACAACAACGATCAACGGATCGGCTGCCGCCTCGCTACTTTGATATCTCTCAGTGACTCCATCAACCGTGTTAGTATTTGATCGATTGGCGACCAATCGGTTCTGTTAAATGGCGAGGCCTGGAGCTTTTTATTGAGATTGGAAAACCTCTAGCTGAGAAGTGCAGTTTGGGCATCGGCTGGCGCGGTACGCAATCGTTGTTCGACAGTATTGGCATTTCTTTTCATTCGGTTCAGATTTTGGCGGCTTCTCGCCAAAGGTTTCGTCAAGTTGGTCGTCCAAGCGTTTGACTAGGAGGATGATCATGAACATTGCGAGGGCGACGATCAGCAGTGCCAAACAGGAATTGAAAAACTCTCCATAGTTGATCGTCACGGCACCGGCGGCTTGCGCATCGGCTAACGTTTGGAACCCACCGACTGGTTCTTCGATGCCGTTTGGCAAATCCAGAATCCAGAATAGATCTCTAAAGTCTGCATTGCCGGTTACCAAACCGATCGGTGGCATGATGATATCGTTTACTAGCGATTTCACCACGGTCGTGAAGGCCGAACCGACTGTGAAGCCTATGGCAAGATCAACCATGTTACCTCGCAGCGCGAACTTCTTAAAGTCATTAATAAAGTTCATGTCTGCCTTTCGTCTAGGTCTAGGGGACTTGGTGCTCCTCGTGGCTTCTCAGGGCCACGTCTTCCGTGACCTCCGTAACGCAAAAACCATACCAAGCTGGAAAATCGGCACAGAATATGCTGTAACTCCTAGCACTCGCAATTTGAATTCTAAGGGTAGTGTAACGATTATGGGTCAGAACGCGTAATCCGAGCGACTAATGGCCTTAAGAGGGAGATCCGATAATTGCCGCTCGACGCGTACCAACGGAAACGAGACTTCGGTCAGAGCCCAGAGCCTACAGGCCGAGTCCGCGCGGACACAGCGGCAAATGGCTTACGCTTCGTCGTGCAAAAACACGATGCACGCAATCTGCATTATGACTTTCGACTCGAACACACGGGCGTACTGAAAAGCTGGGCAGTGCCGCGAGGCCCGAGCCTGAATCCAACGGTCAAACGACTGGCGGTCGAAGTCGAAGATCACCCTCTTGAGTACGCTGGTTTTGAAGGAACCATTCCTGAGGGACACTACGGCGCAGGGCGAGTAGTGGTGTGGGATACAGGAACTTGGCAACCTCACGGCGATGCAACTGACATGCTACGCAGCGGGAAACTCAAGTTTCGACTGCATGGGCTGCGTCTGCAGGGTGATTGGGTATTGGTTCGCACCGGCATGAAAGGCAATCAGCAGCAATGGCTTCTAACGAAACAAGAGGATAGCGAAGCAAGCTCAGACGGCGAAATCACCGAGCGGTTCGTTGGCAGTGTCTTGAGTGGCGATTCTTCCGTTAATGCAGGAGCGATCCCCAATTTCATACCGCCGAAGTTGCCAACTTTGACTAATGATCCACCGCGAGAGAAGGGCTGGATTCACGAACTCAAGTTGGACGGCTACCGCATGCAGGTACATTGGCGCAGCGAGGGCGTGCATTTGCTCACTCGCGCGGGACACGATTGGACGCACCGCTACCAAGTCGTCGCGAATGAACTTTCCAAGCTCAATTTGCTGGGTACGATCCTGGATGGAGAGTTGACGGCTATCGACGAACATGGGAAGAGCAATTTCGATTTGCTTCGGCAATCGAGCAACCGCACCAACGTCCCACTGGCGTTGTTCGCCTTTGATCTGCTGTATTCGCGGGGCGTTGACCAGCGCCAACGAACACTGCTCGAACGCAAGGCGGAGCTTAAGAAACTACTTGTTGCCGAGCATGGTACTACCTTGTCGCCGAGACTTCAGTATCTCGATCACATCGCTTCCAATACGGATGCATTGATCGAACATTGCCGTGCACTGGGTCTGGAAGGCATCGTTTCGAAACGCATCGATCGGAATTACACCTCGGGTCGGGCTAGCGATTGGCTCAAGACTAAACTTCGCTTCCGGGAAAACCTCGTGGTGGTCGGCTGTGAAATCTCAGGTTCGCCGCCAGCTCTCAGTTGCCTTCTTGTTGCCTATCATGACGAAAACGACCAACTGCAATTTGCTGGGAGAGTGGGAACTGGATGGGATGAAAAGACAGCGGTGCAAATCCTTGAGCGACTGTCGACGTTAGCCACTGATAAATCTTCTTTGGCGTCGAAAGTATGGGCGTCCAAAAGAGCCCGAAACAAAGATGTGAGCATAACATGGGTGCAGCCGGTACTCGTCGCCGTGGTGGACTTTGCGAGCTGGACAGAATCGAAACAAGTGCGGCAGGCGTCGCTGGCCGGTTTCGCTCAAGAGGCTGCGGCACTAGATGTGAGTGCAGCCCAACTGTTCTCCGACAATAGGCCCGTGATCCGCTCGGAAGAGAGATCTGCCATGCCGCAACCACCAGTTAAATTGGCGCAAATCGCTGAACTGCCTGGATTAACTCATTCAGACCGTGTATTGTTTCCTGCGGACGGCATAACTAAAGCCGATGTTGCCACCTATCTGTTTCAAGTCAATCAGTGGCTGCTACCCCACCTGCGCAATCGTCCGGTAAGTCTACTGCGCTGCTCGAACGGCATAGCGGGTGAAACTTTTTTCCAGCGACATCCTGGTAGAGGCCTGACATCGCAAATATCGACGCTAGACATAGTTTCGGAAAAAGAGCCATTGTTAACTATCGGCGACCTTCAAGCTTTACTGGCGACCGCTCAGATCAATGCGATCGAGCTGCACCCTTGGGGTTGCCAGAGCGATGATCTTGAACACCCCGATCAAATGATCATCGATTTGGACCCCGATCCTGAACTGTCTTGGAATGTTGTGGTGGAAGCCGCATTCCTCGTCCGCTCGGCACTAGAACTCCACGAACTACGATCCTTCGTAAAAACTACCGGCGGAAAGGGCTTGCACGTTGTGGTGCCGCTTGCCGGAGATCAAGATTGGCAGAAAGTGTTTGACTTTTCAAAAAAATTAGCGATTGAGCTGGAGAAGTCCAGCAAGAACCTGTTCGTGGCCAATATGTCCAAGTCGCGTCGCCGTGAGAGGATTTATGTGGACTACCACCGCAACCGCCGTGGCTCGACATCCGTCGCTGCGTATTCGCTGAGAGCCCGAGCGGGTGCCACAGTGTCAACTCCCATCGCGTGGGACGAATTGCCTCAGATTCATCCCACTGAGTTTACACTTCGGTCGGTGCCAACGAGGCTGGCTACCATCAATGACGATCCTTGGCGTGAAATGGATGCTGTAGCCAACCGGCTTTGAGTATTACAGAACCTGGTGGGCGAGGTTTCGACTCCCTGTGTAGTGGACGAGGTTACGAGTCATGTTAGTAACGCGCTACGCCACTCCTGGTTAGACGTTCGCACGCATAGCCTACTATGTCGCTATCGTCGCCAAGCCGCACGATTCGCATCCACAACAATCTAGCTTCGGGATCACTCCCTACCACGTCAAGTATGTCAGCTAAACTGTAGAGCGTTTCTGTGTTCTCTGGTTCTAGTTGAGCCGCTATTCGCAACGCTTCGATGGCTTCTGAATTGTCTCCCAACTCATGCAGGCAAAGTCCTAGATTGTTCCAGGCGGAAGCGCAAGCTGGATCTGAGGCAACGCTGTGGCGATAGTGGTTGATCGCCAGTTCTGTCATCGCGAGGTGGAAGTGAACATTGGCTAGGTTGAATAACACCGCGCCGTCTTCACCGAATCGCTTGAGCCATTCAGAGTAAACCGTCGCAGCCTGTTCAAAGCTACCCTCTACTTCCAGACGGTAGGCCGTGTCGAAGAGCACTGCAGCTTCGTCTCCAGTGGCGGTTAAGCTGCCTGCAGACGATCGTTTCTCAAACCGAATGCGGGTTCCATTTTCGCCTGTATCTTCGAATGAGAAATACAACTGACCTCGCCAATCGAGCCACTCAATTCCACGCCGAGCCAGCAATTGGCCTTCCAGTGCAGAGATCGTCATCCCCAGTTGATGGTCATCTGCGAACCATTTCTGCAACCTCCGTAAACTTGTTACCAATTTTCGTGGGGCGACTCCTTGGTTGATTAAGCGTATGAGAGTTCTGGCCGTTGCGACTTGCTGATAATCGAACGTCTGTGTGAGCGAGGATGGGTCGGTCGGCTCTATCAGTCCGATATCGATCCAACGGCGAATTCGCAGCCCGCTGATACCCAGTATTTGGCTAAGTTGCTCCACGGTATGCACGCGGCGAATGGAGTCAGCTTCCTGACTATCATTCAGTCGACTGAGGAACTCCGCTTCGCTAACGATTGACAATTTGCAGCCAGCCTGCTGCAATTCGCTTGCCCGTCGCAAATTTCGAGTAATAGTGCCCGACCTGCGAAGTGGCCAGCCATCTGCTCCGATCACCAAAAGATCCGTATGGTGTGTCACTCGCTCCTGAAAGAATCCACCTCGGCGAGCGAGAACTTCCATCGCAGCGGCGCGACTCAACGATGCCAACCTGCCAGTGATGGCAATCCGCAGCCCAGTTGGAAAGGATACCGTCATCTCCATCAGCCGGTTTTTCGTTTGGACGACTTTCGCCTCGATTCCGACGCCGGCTTGCTCGCAGCCATTTTCTTGGCGGGTTTTACTTTTCCCGAGGGCTTGGAGCCTCTGGAGGCCTTCGATTCCTTGCCTGTCGATAGACCCTTGTCCTGTTGAGGAACTGGAATTTGTTCGATGCTTGCCTTTAGAGCGTCCATCAGATTGATAATGTTCGGTGCCTCTGTTTCAGGTGGTTTGATCAGCTCTTTGCCTTCGATTTTAGTTTCGATCAATTGACTCAATCGTTGCTGGTACGTGTCCTGATAGTTTCCAAAGTCCCAGTCCTTTTGCGTTAAACCGGTGACAAGCTGTTTGGTCAACATCAGCTCTTGCTCCGTCACCTCGGGGTTGTCGACTTCTTGCTCAAAGTCGTTGGCAGATTTAAGTTCCTGCTGACGTTGAAGCACAGTCATAATCAAAAGTTCCCCTAACGCCCTAATCACCACATGTTGCTCTCGTTGGCTGAGGATCACCTCAGCTATGGCACGCAATTTCTCCTTGGCTAGTGTCTCACGAATTAGCGCATAGGGCTTTTGAGCAACTTTGTCATCGGGTACCAAGTAATAGGACCGCTCGGTCAAATAGCGATCGTCCAATTGGTCGTCACCGATGAAGGTGGCAATGTCGATCGACTGGTCGCTCTTGGTGCGAATCGCGGCTAGTTCCTCTTTGTCGATCGGTACATATTGATCTTCACCGATTTGGTAGCCCGAGATTATTTCGTCGTTAGGCACTTCACCATGTTCTGGACAGGTCTTTTTATACTGGATGCGACGATGACACTCGGCGTGCAATTGGTTAAGCCGAATATCGCTTTGACTGCTGTCGGAGACGGTGAATGCTTTCACTGGAACTGAAACCAGAGACAGTTTTAAATAACCTTTCCAGGTGGGACGTGCAGGCATTTGAAGGACCTCAAAAGTAAACTCGACGAAGTCATCCATTGACTGAACTGATCGCAATGCTAGCAAAAGCCGTGCCGGGTACTCAATGCGTGGAATGGCATTTGCATTGATGCTAGATCAACCAGCCTCAGCAAAAGAGTGCTTTCTGACAAGCTAGAGGCGATTAAGCGATTGGTGATACTATTTTGGTTTCTGTGACTCGCTTAACGTGAATTGCGCAGGTTCCGTCTTAACTGTAGAAGCGTACTCGCTGCTCGATCGAAGACCAACTGACTGTCCGATTACGAAGCAACCCTGCAGGAAAAATCCGACTGTCTTTCAACTTGGGAAAACGAATATGTTCGTTAAAGAAGCGAAGTCGGGCGACCTGATCAAGATTGTCGACGTTGGTCAACTAATCGATCCGACCGTGCTGCACGTCTGCGGTCGCCGCCAAGCCGGCGAGGAAGAACAAGATCCCGCCGACTTTTGCAAACAAGATTTGGTTTTTCCGTCTGGAGAGACGCTGCCCAAGTGCTGGCAAGACACGAACTTCTAAACAGAGTGCAATTTGTCGGATGCGTTAAGTGCGCGTAATCAAGTGCGACAAGGGTGTTGTTCAGGTCGCAAGCGGCTGTTTTGATTTGGCTGCGACCAAGGCTACCACCGTTTGGCCGGCTACGGGAGTGAGCTCTGCATCGGTACTTCGTATATGGAGTTTTCCGCCGGCATCGAGCAGGAACATTAACAGCGCGTTCGGATGTTGCTCCTCGAAATCATTCAAGCCAAATTCGTTGGTGAGTTTCGTCGATTTAATAACATCGCCTGCTGCGAATCTGCGATCGAGTTCCGCATACGTTACATCGTCCGCAAATAGTACACGGCCCGCCAGCACCTCATGTGACGGAGCGTATCTCTGGTGCGCCACAGTTGCCATACTAAGCCGGTACGTTTGTTTACGTCCGAAAAGCTCGGCACCGCGAGTCGCCGCCAACAAATTAACTTCGTCGTTGCTGGTCAACGCTATCATGCGCCCCAAGCCACCGAGATCGGCATCGTGGATAAGCTCTGATAAAATGTTCGCATAGTAAGTTGGCAGCCCTTCCATCCGAGCCTGCTTAATGTGCTCCAGGTTGGTGTCAACCAGTCGCACTCGTAAACCAGCTTTCGTCAATGCATGCCCTACAGCGCGAGCGGCCGCATGTGCGCTAACTATCAGTACGCCTTGTGGATCGCGCACGCTCAGGCCTAGGCGGCGTGCGACCCAGCCAGCCGTCAGTCCGTACACAAACACAGTGCTAATGATGACCAAGAACGTAGCAGCCACGAAATCCGTCGCCCCACCCAACTCGATAGCGAACACGGATGCCACGGCTGCCGCGACAATGCCACGCGGGGCAAGCCATGACAGGAACAAGCGCTCGTTGAGCGACATGCCGCATCCTAGCGTTGAGATCATCACACTAACAGGTCGGGCAACTAAGATTACAACCGCAACAAACGCTGGGCCACGCCACCCGAACTCGACAATACTACTGATACTCAGCCGCGCGGTCAGCACAATAAAGAGGCTCGAAATGAGCAGAACTGTCAAGTTTTCCTTGAAATGCAGTATGTCGTGAACAGCGACCTTCCGCTGGTTCGCCAAGACGAGTCCCATTGCGGTCACGGCGACCAAGCCCGATTCGTGCTGCAACGAGTTTGACAAAGCAAAGGTAAGGATGACCATCGCCAGTGCCACTGGACTTTGCAGTTGGTCAAGTATCCAATGCCTACGCAAGAATTCTCGCAATGCAATTGCCATCACCGATCCGATAACGACGCCGACGAGGAGCGTCTTTAGGAATCCAACAGCGCCAATCATCGCCGCGTCTTCTAGTTCGGCCACTCTCATCGCCCTCGCGCCCGCAAAAACCAACACGGCCAGGACGGCTCCAATCGGATCAACGACGATCCCTTCCCACTTGGCGAGCGAACCAACGCGTCCAATAGGTCGAATGTGCTGCAACAACGGAGCGACGACCGTTGGCCCAGTTACTGTCAGCAGCGTCCCCAATAGAACCGATTGTTCAAAATCGAACTGCAAAATCCAATACGCGGAAACAGAGCAAATGATTGCAGTTATAAACACTCCGACGGTCAACAACATAACTAACGGGCGACCGATATCGGACAAGTGCGAGACTCGCAACCCCATGCTGCCTTCAAACAGAATGACGGCCACCGAAAGAGATACCAGCGGCAACACTAATTCGCCGAGCAGGTGGTCTGGATCAATGAAGCCGCTGACAGGCCCCGCGACCACTCCGGCGACCAGTAACAGCAGTATGGAAGGGAGTCGCAGAATGCTTGCTAGCCATTGACTGCCGATGCCAATGACAAGAATGCCAGCTATTGCAACAAGAGTATGTTCGCTGCTATCCAATTACGATTCTCGTTCTTGTCTTCCCGTTGGGCGAAGCCATGTCTGAATGTTGGAAAGACAAGTTTAACTGACGAGCGTGCGGCGGCAGGGCAGGAACTAGCCACGCAGTTTCCAACCCACAATGAGCCCCAGTCCGAAGCACCAAACGGCGGCAACATCAGGTCGGTCCTTGGCGTAGTTGCGGAGCATAGCAAAAATATCTTGGGCTGGTTCGGCCACGTAGTGGCTGCCGTATTGCTGCAGACTCTCCGCTGCCGAATCCGCTCCCTCTTGGACCTTTTGCTGTGTCGAACTTCGTGATGATGTTTGGTTTGATTGCTGAGTTTTGGTGGACATGATTGCTAGGTTTATCTCAAGTTCTGGGTTAACGTGCGTAAAATGATCGAGAGCTTGGCGGATCAGCGGCCGGTCCAACGTTCGCGCCAAGTGGGTTCGCGGTTACGATCTGAGGCGAGCGAGTAACCGATTGCGATGCCGATCACCACACCGATTCCCAAGGCTGACACTACTGACTCCATCGGATGCCGTGACATCGTCTTCGTGGACTGTTCATAGCCTTGAAGCAGCCTTTCCCCAGTCGCCTCGGCATACTCCGAAGCTTGCTGAGCAAAAGTTGAGCAACCCTCGCCCCAACTCTCGTAGACTTGGCTTACAAAATTCTCAACTTCGGAGCGAGCGGCACCGACCTTCTTTTGGATCAGACCAATGAGCTGGTCACGGTTGCCTTCCACCTCGCTTAGTTCGTCGTCAGTAAGCTGTCCGTACTTCTCTTTGACAGCACCCTTGATTTGCTTCCACTGCCCACTTGCTTGTTGTTTCGTAGCCATGATTGCCGCCTTCGTTGCTTTGGGGAGCCGCTCTGGAGTAAGTCACTCCAAGTTAAAGCGATTGTATTCATTCCCCGTGAGCAAAGCATGTGCCAAGTGATGCGGCGCAGTTGAGTCGGCGATTCTAGGACGGATTTCACCTCCATTTGAAAGTCGTATCTGGTAATCAAAAGTGCAGATTTTGCTAGCCTGGTCGGCCGCAATACGCCTACCGGCTCGTAAGCTGAGCGGTCTGCTGCCACGCCGTTTCGCCAAATGACAGGTCAAAGCCACCGTGGTTTATAAGGTTAGGAATACAGACGCTCAGCGCCGAAATGAAAACGCGATGGCATGCGGCCATTAATTTGCATCGCACCGCACTCTCGGGAGTTCGTTAGTCAAGTCACTTATTTGGTCGAAGAGTTCATCGAAGTCGACTGGTTTAGAATGAAAGGCATTGCAGCCTGCCGCAAACGCTCGGTCTTGATCCCCTGGTAGCGAGTACGCTGTGATGGCGATGACTGGTATTTGCTTTTCAGGCTCGGCGGCTCGAATTTGCCGAGTCGCTTCGATGCCGTCGAGTTCAGGCATGTTGATGTCCATCAAAATCAAAGACGGAGCCGATTCCGCGACGGCCGTCACGGCTTCCGCTCCGTTAGAGGCTGTTACCACAGTGAAGCCGTGATTCTGAAGTTTTCGGGTCATCAAATCAAGGATGTCATGGTCATCGTCAACAAGCAGGATAGTGGCCACCGATGTTTCCTTCGATAGGAAGATTGCAACTTAGTAAACGACGAACTAGGTTGCTTCAACGCAAACGATGTACCGAAAGTTTCCTGGCGGAATTTGATTGTAGCAGTAGTCGTTCAACGAACGGTTTGCGACCAGAGTGTCCGGTGCACGTTCATCCCGGGCGTCTCATTCGTCTCTGGGGCATCGCTCCGACGTTGGGGATTAAGGTTAAGAATCCGACGGCGCATTTTTTGCATCGTCACCTAATCTTCACCATCCATACCTTGCAATGGAAACGCATAATGACGCCGCTTGCCCCGCTACGGATATTGTTCACGGGAGTTTTTGGACTTTTGCTGCTGGGGGTAGGTGGTTATTGCATTTGGCGATTCGTGGACGATCGGCAACCATCATCTGTGATCGCCGAATTGCAGGACACAGTCGATTTAGATCGAGAAATTTCACGAGACGAAGTGGATACCGTTGAACTAGTTCGATTCGAGGACCGCCTTGTAGTTCCAACCAAATCCGCAAGCGAAGTTCCACCTTGGGTATGGATTGCTAGCGGGATACTTCTAATATCGTTGAGCTTATTTGGCCGTTGGCCCTTAATGTGGTCTGCCAGGCTGCTCTCTTCGAACTCGCAACTGCCGTTAAATCCTTCGCGCGAAGAGGGAGTGCGGCTGAAAAGGCCCGATGGTACCGAGCTGAATGTCGAAACCTACGGTAATACAAACGGTCCCACCATTGTGTTCACCCATGGTTGGTCGCTCGATAGCACGGCCTGGCATTACGCGAAAGATTTGTTGGGCAATCGCTTCCGACTGGTACTCTGGGATCTGCCAGGGCTGGGCTTGTCCAAGTCGCCAACCGACCACAACTTTGAAATCGAAAAGATGGCCGACGACCTAGCCGCCGTTGTCGACTTTCTTGGCGGCTCGCAGAAAGTCTTTCTAGTGGGGCATAGCATCGGTGGCATGATTACCCAAATCTACGGTGGCCGGTACAGTGAGCGACTACGCGAGCACGTGGCTGGTATCGTTCTTCTTCATACCACTTACACCAACCCACTGCGGACCATGCTGGGTGCACCATTGTGGAACGCGATTGAAAAACTTGTGATTGTCCCAAGTCAGTATCTGATGCTGGGTTTAGCTCCGCTGGCCTACCTATCGAATTGGCAAAGTTACCTAAACGGATCGATGCAGTTAACAACACGATTTACAAGTTTTACGGGCAAACAGTCTTACGAGCAGATGGATTACGCAGCTTGGCTTTCAACCAACGCCTGGCCAGGAGTAGTAGCGCGAGGTAATTTGGCCATGTTTCGCTACGATGCTCAATCAGCACTCAGGCAAATCAACGTGCCTCTGTTGGTCATTGGCGGAGAACACGACCGTATCACTAAGCCCTCAGCCTCAGAGGAAATTAACTCCCTGGTCACAGGAAGCGAACTCTCCCGCAATGCTGGCGGGCATCTGGCTTTGCTCGAATTCCATGAGGAGATCATGGCTCGGATAGAGAGCTTTGTCGAGGCAAACGTAGCTGTCAAGCTCGATGGCTCGCTGTCACTGCCTCGAAGAGCGTAGCATCACCGAATGCTCAAACATTCGGCTGCCATCCGCAATTTACTTACTCAGCGCCCCTGAGTTCTTCCAATTCGCTCAACGACTCGATTGCCAATTTTAGGATCATTTCGAGCTCGTTGTTGTCTTCAATCTCTGTGCAAGCTCGGCTTTTGAGCATCTCCAAACAGAGTCCAGCCACATGTAGGCGGTTGCAAAGTTCGTGACGCCACTTTGGCCTTTCTTCTGGCAATTGCGAGCCAGCTGCCCCAATTGATCGGGGCTGTGGAAAGAAGTCTTTGGACCCAAACTCCTCAGGCATTGCCACAACTACGCGTGTGGAATCGCCTTTCGCAATAGTAACTTTGATACAGATTTTTAGGTGCGGAAAATAAAACTCGCGCGAATTTTCGGATGCAAGCTTGACCATCGTAGACTCCTTCCATGAGTTAGTCTTAAACAGCGCCATCCCATGACGCTTCTGTGCACGCCCCAAATGGCAATTTGCGTGCCGGAAGTCCGCATTTCTGGTAGACGGACTGAATTTGATCGCCCACAATATCAGCCTGTCGACTAGAAATAGGGGTTTCTCGATGAGCGAGTATTTTACAAAATTTCTTGATACCTCCGACTTCCCCGCACGTTGGCGCTGCGGCAACTGGTCCGAGTTCCTCGGCTGGCTGCATATAATCAGCGACGTGGCGACGTTTGTGGCCTATTTTACGATTCCAGCGGTGTTGGTCTACTTCGTCCGGAAGCGAGATGATTTTCCGTTTCACAAATTGTTTTGGCTGTTTGGCGGCTTCATCTTTGCTTGTGGAACAGTCCACCTGATCGAAGCGATCATCTTTTGGCATCCGATCTATCGCGTTTCGGGCCTGATGAAGTTCTTTACGGCGTTTATCTCATGGATCACCGTTTTTGCGCTGATTCGTTACACGCCGCGCATCCTGCACCTTCCATCCATGGCGGCAGCGAACGAGCGCCTAACGTTGGAGATGGATCAACGTATGAAAACGGAACAGCGATTGAAGGAGAGCGAAGCCATGGCTTTGGCCGCCAGTCGATCGAAGAGCGAATTTCTTGCGAACATGTCGCACGAAATCCGTACACCGATGGCGGCGATATTGGGTTATGCCGATGTGTTGCTCGGTCACTTGAAAGATCCCGACAATCGCAATTGCGTGCTGGTGATGAAACGCAACGGACAGCATTTGTTGTCATTGATTAACGACATCCTGGATCTATCGCGAATCGAAGCGGGCAAATTAGAAATCGATGTGGAGCGCGTTTCCCTCGCTCAATTGGTAAGTGAGCTGCAGTCGCTAATGCACGTGCGCGCGGACGAGAAAAATTTGGAATTCCACGCCGAATTCAGCAGTCGCGTCCCCGAGGAAATCGAAACAGACCCCACGCGGTTGCGACAAGTTCTGATAAATCTAATCGGGAACGCGATGAAGTTTACCGAGCGAGGAAGCGTGCTGCTCTCCGTGGCTTATGTGCGTCGCGAGGATTTGCCAATTGAGAAATACCAACCGCTTTTGACAAGATCTTCAACCGAGTTGGACCTTCCGACGACCGGTTATCTGCAGTTCGAAGTGCGCGATACCGGGATCGGCATGAGCCCAGCGCAGCAGGAGCGACTATTTAAACCATTCTCGCAAGGCGATTCCTCCGTGACACGAACCTACGGAGGCAGCGGGCTTGGTCTGGCGATCAGCAAGCGGCTGACGGAAATGCTGGGCGGAACCATCTCATTGGAAAGCGAATTGGGAGTGGGCTCGACGTTCACTCTACGGTTGCCGCTCGCGTCCATCGATGACTCGCAGCTCGTCAAGCCAGACCTCCAACATCGCGCGCTGGCGGTTGCGGAAGAAAAGGCCAAACCCGAAAATCTCAGATGCCGAGTGCTGGTTGTGGACGATCGCCGTGACGTGAGACATATCAGTCAACACTTTTTGGAAAAGGCTGGTGCGACAGTGGCGACTGTCGAGGATGGGCAACAAGCGATCGACGCCTCCTTAGCCGCTCGCGAAGCAGGCGAACCCTTCGCTGTCATTGTGATGGACATGCAAATGCCCAATGTCGATGGTTTACAAGCGGTTGCGGAGCTGCGCTCGGCTGGTATCGATTGGCCGATTATCGCTCTGACCGCCGACGCCATGAAAGGAGACCGCGACAAATGCCTTAGCGGTGGCTGCGACGATTATCTCTCCAAGCCAATCGATCAAGCCAAGCTGGTTAGCATGGTAGCCAAGTACACAAAGCACATTTCTTCACAGGAATTGCAGCAATTGCGAATCGAACGGCTGCAGGCGCTCCGCGCAACGCTTTCCGTCGAAACCCAACCCCCACAGGAGGTCTCAGATGAATAAGCAGATTTTCCCGAAGCCTGGAAGCGTTGTGATGGCGACGTCGACATGTTGATTACCACAGCCACAATTGTCGTCGAAGATGCTCCTATCGAGCTCCAGCAGTTAGTTGCCGCGTTGCAAAGGCAAGATGCCGCCAAGGTGCAAGCCTCAGCCCATGCGCTTATGGGTATGTTGACAACTTTTGAGCAATCCGCTTCAGTGTCTGGCCTCCAACGAATCGAGCAGGCTACCATTAATGGAGATTTGGTCGCGGCGCAGAGCCATTTGGTGAAAGTTCGCACCCAGTCGAAGATCTCATCGCCAAGATCGATGCAGCTTGCTGATCGCCTAAGCCGTAGTGGAGGATGATCTTTCGATCAATTCCGCCACCATCGCAGTCAACTGGGGACCGTCAATTGGCTTGGGCAAGTACTCGTCGCACCTCATAGCGATACACGACTGTCGCTCACCTTCCATGGCGTCGGCTGTTAGAGCGATGATGGGAATCGTATGGCCTTCCTGCCGCAGCTCAGCCATGTAGCATTGGCGAAAGATTCCGACCCCTTGTTCATCGCTCGGGCGAGGGCATCGATTCCAATCGTTGTAGCTCGCCAACCGCGCCGTCTGATTAAAAAGTGACCAATAGGCTCACGCAAACTGTGGTGCGTTTCAGCGACGCACTTCCAATTACGCACAGCAATTGCGCGCGATTCGCCGCTGTAAAAGGAGGCCATCCTCGACTACAATTGCCGCCATTGTTGGCAGTAGATCGATGTCACCCCCGAGCCGCGTCAGGCGTCGTCAAACTGCCATTTCAAATGGAGCTGAAATGTCTTCACGCCACCAAGGTCTATTCAGATTGAAAGGCAACTATGGAACTGAATGACGCAAAAACTCTGGGCCGGTTGAGCGACAAACCGCTGGTCATTGCGGGCATTGGCGTGAGCGCGGAAAGCTGGCAGGAAGCGTGTCTTGTCGTCGAAGAGCTGCTCCCCAATGCCTCCTTGCTTGATCCCTCGGCTGGCAATCAAACGGCTGGCAATCAAACACACTGGGCCTCCGCATCCGTTTCGGTCGTGCTTGCCATCGTAGGCTTGTCAGACCTTGCCGAATTGTCGAAGAATGAGATCGCCAATCTTACGGTGGTTAGCCGGCGAAAACCATTGCCAATTCAACCGGGAGGGGTGTATGTCGGTGAAGCAGGGGCATCCTTGCTACTTCGGGAGGGTGAGCTACACGCCGTCGAAATAAACGGCAATGAGCAGAATACGCCCATCGATCATTTGTTCGAAAGCTTGGCGAATTGCTGCGGCGAGCTAGCGGTAGGCGTGATCTTGTCAGGCCGTGGCACCGACGGCACGCTTGGCTTAAGGGCGATCAGCGACGCAGGTGGCATGACAATTGCTCAAGATCCAGAGACCGCTGCGCAGCGTTCTATGCCGCAGTCCGCCCTAGCCCTGGGCATAGTCGACCATATTCTGTCCGCGGAGCGGATCGCCGCTGAAATCCGTAGCCACACCCAGCATATGACAGCAGCCGACGAAAGCGATGATGTTAGCGAGTTGAACCGCCAAATCATTGTCGCTATCCCACAAATCGCTGCCGCCATCGAAACCCACACTCAAAACGATTTCAAACATTACAAGACCACCACGCTGGCGCGTCGAATCCGGCGGCGGATTCACGTTCTAAAACTACCCAACGTCGATACGTACGTTGAATTGCTGCAATCGTCGCGGGAAGAATCGTTGCAGTTGTTTCGCGATTTACTGATCAGCGTTACGGCCTTTTTTCGCGACCCCAAAGCGTTCGATTCGCTAGCGGATAGTGTCTTGACCCAGCTCGTCAACACCCACATGGGCGATGGGCCGCTTCGAATCTGGGTGCCCGGCTGCGCAACAGGCCAAGAGGCCTACTCGATCGCCATCTTGTTGCACGAAATCGTTGAGCGATCGGAGCGCAGCGTATCGTTCCAAATCTTCGCCACGGATCTTGATGACCGAGCACTAAACATCGCACGTGCGGGTGGCTATCCGGTTGGTATTCAAGACGAAGTGGCCAGCGGTCGCTTGCAGAAGTACTTTACTAAACGTGGCAACAAGTTCTACGTCTCGAAAATGATCCGCGACTCAATCGTGTTTTCTGCCCACAACTTGATTAGCGATCCACCATTCACCAAGCTCGATCTGATTTCATGTCGCAACCTATTGATCTATCTCGGCAGTCACCTGCAGAAGAAGTTGATTCCTTTGTTTCATTACGCGATCAAGCCAGGCGGATTTCTGTTCCTGGGGCCATGGGAGACTCTGTCGGTCAATCGAGAATTGTTTCGCACAATGCATCAACAGCACCGATTATTTCAGCGACGATTGACCGCGCTCGATTCACCACCGACGCTCGATGTTCGTCTCGTCAATTTGAGCCGTTTCTCACAGTTGGGTGAGTCAGAAGGGGGCGAAGTCGATCTATTTCGATACGCCCAGCAAATTATCTTGGGAGAGTTTTCGCCGCAGTGGGCAATTGTTGACGACGATGGCGAAATACATTCGTTATCGTCGGACCCAGCTCCATTTTTGCAAATGTCGTCGGGTAAGTTCAACAACAACTTTATCGCGATGGCGCATGAGAACATCCGGATCGGCTTGCGCGCGGCGTTTACCGAAGCCAAACGTCACCGCCGTCGCGCCCTGGCTGAGGACATGTCAATCACTGTTGATGGTGGACTTCAGCGCGTACATATCACTGTCCAACCGATGCCCGAGATGGGCGCAGACGAAGGCCTGCATCTGGTGGCGTTCCATCGCATCGGCACACCGCTGCGAATCGACGAAGATCCCAATACTGATCCGAAGATCGACGCTACTACCATCGTCGATAAGACTGCTAGAAGAGTGATCGAACAGCTTGAGCTCGAACTTTCGCGAATTCGCGATGCGTTAGAGCGTACCGTTCAGGAACTGGAGTCCTCCAACGAAGAACTCAAATCATCGAATGAAGAACTGCTTTCGATGAACGAGGAGTTGCAATCCGCGAACGAAGAGTTGGAAACGTCCAAAGAAGAATTGCAGACTAGCAACGAGCAGCTTGCCCGCAGCAATAACGACATTCAGAATTTGCTCCGCAGCACCCGAATCGCGACAGTATTTCTGGACAACGAATTGCGAATTCGTGGCTTCACGCCAGCGGTTTGCGAAATCTACGACTTGCAGGAAGCGGACGTAGGTCGACCGTTGGCGCGTTTCGTGCCGCTGGTTAACGACATGCCACCGCTGCCCAGTCCTGAGGCGTTTCAGAAGCGCCGGTTTTCTGCAGCAGAAACAATCCTCGGCAATTCCAGGACACAGCAGGTTGACAATGGCAATCAGGTCATCGAGGACACGATCGTCGCTGATTCTGGCAAAACGTTCCTTCGCCGTAGTCTACCATACCAATCTCATGCGGGCGATTTCGAGGGTATCGTCCTCACATTCGTGGATGTCACGGAGTTGCACCGCGCCAAAGCGGAGGTCGAAGCGACTGGGCGGCAACTTCGAACCTTTACCGACACTGTTCCACCGCTGATGGCGATAGTAGATGACGACAAACGCTTCGTTTTTGCGAATCAAGCGTACGCGGATTATTGGCAGCGGTCCGTCGAAGAAGTCATCGGTGCCGGAATTCAAGATATCGTTAGCGAAGAAGCCTACGCCGCCATTAAGCCTAATATGCAGAGAGCTTTGGCCGGCGAGCGAGTGAGATTCGAGTTGACTCTGCACCGTCCAGACCACGGCGAGCTGATGTACGAGGAAGTCGTATACGTTCCACAGTCGGGCCCAAATGGCAAGGTCGAAGCCGTCCATGTTGTCATTACTGACGTGACCGAGCGAGTTCGCAATGAACAGAAGCTGGCCGAGATCGCGGCGCGACTAGAATCGATGCTCAACTCTGCCATTGATGGGATCATAACGATCAATGCTCGCGGCGTGATCGCCTCAGCTAACCCGGCCGCACTTAAACTGTTCGGATACTCTTCAGAAGAGTTGATTGGCCAGAACGTCAGCATGCTCATGCCAGAGCCATGGCACAGCGAGCATGATTCGTATCTGTCAAGGTATATGGAAACTAGTGAAGCTAAGGTGATTGGGATTGGGCGCGAAGTTCGCGGGTTGCGGAAGGACGGCAGCGAGTTCGATATGGACTTGCAGGTCGGTGAAGCTGTCTCACTGGGCCAGCGAATTTTTGTCGGTACAATACGAGATATAACGGACAGCAAACGTCGACAGACCGAATTGATTGACCGCGAAGCCCACCTGCGGCGCGTGATCAACAATCAACTTGGCCTGGTCGGCGTCATTGATCGCGATGGGATCTTACTAGAAGTGGACGATCGATCGCTGGCCGCTGCACGGACAAGGCGTGAAGTTGTCATCGGTCGGCATTTCGCTGACGCACCATGGTGGAGTTACGACGAGGCAGTTGCTCAGCAAATGCGTGACGCGATGCAGAGAGCATTTGCGGGAGAAGTCGTGCGTTACGATGTATCATTATTTTCGCACGGTGACGAAGGAATGATGATCGACTTCATGATCGCGCCAGTCTTCGATGCTGACGGGAAAGTTGAATACTTAATTCCCTCGGGGGTCGATATCCGTCAGCGCTATGCTGCTCAAAACCGTTTGAAGGAAAGTGAAAACCGATTCCGAGTAATGGCTGATGGTATGCCACTACTGGTGTGGGTACATGACCACACAGGCAGGCAGACTGCGGTGAATAAGGCGTTCTGCGACTTCTATAATGTTCGTGAAGAGCAGATGCGCGACATGGAGTGGCAGAAACTGGCCCATCCAGACGACTTCCAGCAATACACGCAGGAGTTCGCTCGCTGCGTCAAAGATCGGTCTCCGTTTCATGGCGAAGTGCGCGTTCGGCGGGCGGATGGCCAGTGGCGGTGGCTGGAATCATGGGGCCAGCCGACATTCTCTGAGACTGGAGAGTATCTTGGACATGTCGGCGCGAGTGCCGATATCACAGAACGGCGAGAATCGCTCGAACAGGTTCGTATTGCCCGAGCCGCTGCCGAGGCGGCTAACGCTTCGAAAAGTGAATTCCTGGCCAATATGTCGCACGAAATTCGCACGCCGATGACAGCCATCTTGGGCTATGCCGATCTGTTAAGAGAATTGGTCGAGCAGGAGGAAGCCCGTGGCTATTTGAGAACGATTCGCCGCAATGGTGATTACCTCCTGGAAATCATCAATGATATTTTGGACCTTTCCAAAATTGAGGCCGGCAAATTTGAAGTTGAGCAAGAGCGGTTCGAGCTACGTCGCGTGGTCGAGGATGTGCGCAGCATCATGGCGGTGCGAGCGTCCGAGGGAGGCCTGTCGCTGGCGGTCGAATACGATGGCAAGCTACCAAAAATCATCCAATCCGACGCTAAGCGATTGAAGCAAATCTTGATCAACCTAATAGGCAATGCGATCAAATTTACTCGTGAGGGTCGTGTAGATATTCGAGTGAAATTTGACGCTACTGCTCGTTCTATACGTTTCGACGTTACCGATACTGGGGTTGGCATGTCGCCCGAGCAGCAAGAGAAACTGTTCAAACCGTTTTCACAGGGCGATTCAAGTGTTAGCCGTCATTTCGGTGGCACTGGCTTGGGGTTAGCGATCAGTCAGCGATTGACCGGGATGCTAGGAGGAACCATCGCAGTCAGCAGTACGCTCGGGATTGGTAGCACATTTTCGGTCAGTGTGGCAATCGGTACAGGAACTAAGGTCGAATTGGTCGACTACAACGAGTCTCAACCTGGTAGAGACTCGATAAGTCTCTCAGACTTTGAGCCGGTCCAACTGGATTGCCATGTGCTGGTCGTCGATGACCGACGCGACATCCGTTTTCTCAGCAAACATATTCTAACTAAGGCTGGCGCCACTGTGGAAGAATGTGAAGACGGTCAAATCGCAGTCGACCGGATCGCTGGCTGTCTAGAGAGTAACGACTGTCCGGATCTCATCCTGTTGGACATGCAGATGCCGAATCTGGACGGCTATCAAACGGCTCGCGAGTTGCGTGAATTGGGTTATGCTGGCCCGATTATCGCTCTCACGGCCGACGCGATGCAAGGCGATATGAATCAGTGTATCGAAGCGGGCTGCAACGATTATCTGAGTAAGCCCATTAACGCCGACCGGCTGGTTCGGATGGTCGAGGCACTCACGTGAACAGTGCCAGCTTCCTGCAACTGATCGAGAACAGTCCCTTCGGCATTTATGCAGTCGATGCGGAGATGACGCTGCGCCATGTCAGTGCCGGGGCGATGAAGGTTTTCGCGCAGTTCGAGCCGATGATTGGTTATGATTTCGCCAAAATCATGCACGCGATCTGGCCCGCTGACTTTGCGGAAGAAATTTTGCAGCATTTCCGGCACACGCTGGCGACCGGTGAACGTTATCTTGCGCCTACGTTCGTCGAATCGCGTAACGACACGAAAGAAGTCGAGTCCTACGAATGGCAACTGGATCGCATCCCACTGCTCGATGGTCGCGATGGAGTGGTTTGCTATTTCTACGATGCCACGCATCATGAGCAAGTGGCTGCAACGATGCGTCGCCGCGAACAGTACTTTCGCGACATGGCCGACGCGGCTCCAGCTATGGTGTGGGTCACGGATGCTAATGGCTACTGCAATTTCCTCTCGCGCGGCTGGTGTGACCACACCGGGCAGCCACACGACGAAGGCTTGGGAGTGGGCTGGCTCGATATGGTCCACCCTGATGATCGGGAGGAAGCAGCCAAGATCTTCATGGGTGCGCTAGATCGTCGCGAAACGTTCTCGTACGATTATCGATTGCGCACCGTCTCGGGTGACTATCGCTGGGCGATTGATTCGGGGCGCCCCAAATTCGACAACGACGGACATTTTGAAGGCTTTGTCGGCAGCGTGATCGATGTCCATGATCGCCGTGTTGCTGAAGACTCACTCCGCCAGCGAGCGCGAGAACTGGAGCAAAGCGAAAGTAGAATGCGATTGGCGGCTGGGACCACCGGCTTCGGTACGTACGATTTTGACGTGGTAAACAATCAGAATTTTTGGTCGGACGAGTTGTTCCAAATCTGCGGCCTGCCTCCCAATGAAACGCCTGATCAACAAGCCATCAACTCCATTGTGCATCGTGACGATCGCGAGGCCTTTGTCTCTAAAGTCGCGCAGATGCTGTCACCCAACGGTCCTGATCGGCATCACTTGGAACTACGCGTGGTCCGGCCAAGCGGTGAAATACGCTGGATTATCGACTCGGGTGCGGTCTTTCGCGAAGGGGATGGTAGTCAGAAACGAACAGTTCGCGTAGTTGGCACCGTACAAGATATAACCGATCGAAAGATTTTCGAGCAATCACTACAGCAGGCGAAACAATCAGCGGAAACGGCCAATCGATCGCGCGGTGAATTTCTGGCCAACATGTCGCACGAAATTCGTACTCCGATGGCTGCAATTCTAGGTCACGCTGACATCTTGAAGGATCATCTCAAAGACCCAGACAACGTCCAACTGGTCGACACAATTCGTCGCAACGGAAACTTTCTGCTCAACATCATCAATGACATTTTGGATCTGTCAAAGATCGACGCCGGCAAAATGGAGATTGAGAAAAGGGCGGTTAGGCCCGATGCTATTGTGGGCGAGGTAAGATCACTGATGGATGTGCGCGCCGTCGAAAAGGACTTGCCGCTCACAATTGAATTTACAGGTCCAATTCCAGAAACGATCGAAACGGATGCGATTCGACTGCGACAGATACTTTTCAATTTGGTAGGCAATGCCATCAAGTTCACCGATGCGGGCGAAGTTCGCCTGGTAGTTCGCTACCATGCGGGCATACTTCACTTCGATGTGATCGATACGGGCTTCGGTATTGCGGCGGATAAACTGCAAGTGCTGTTCGAACCTTTTACGCAAGTCGATAGTACGTCCACACGCTCCTTCGGCGGCACGGGGTTGGGCTTAGCAATTTGCCGGCGACTGGCGCATGCACTCGGTGGTGAAGTCAGCGTGCAGAGCACTTACGGTAAGGGGAGCCGCTTTACCTTGTCGGTAACTGTCCAGAATCCAGGCCAACTTATTGAACCAAATTTGAACTTGAAGACAACCGTCGATGCACCTAGTGAACCGACTATGCTGCATTCCAAAGTCCTAGTCGTCGACGACCGTCGCGACATTCGTTATCTCGCCCAGCATTTCATTGAAAAGGCGGGGGGCACTGTTCTAACCGCGACCAATGGTCAGGAAGCTATCGATTTCATCGCTTCCCCTGAATCACCCTCCATCGACGTCATCGTGATGGATATGCAGATGCCTGTGATGGACGGCTACGAAGCCACGGCCGAACTCCGCCGCCGTGGCTGCAGGCTGCCAATCATTGCCTTGACTGCCAACGCCATGAAAAGCGACCGCGCTGATTGTCTGGCTGCTGGCTGCACTGACTATACATCCAAACCTTTGGACCAACACGCGCTGATCGAGATTATCGCGCGTCTAACGAACAAGTGACGGACTGTCCTTGCGTCGTAGTGGACAAGGCCCGCGAGTCCCTGAACCGAGCGGACGATTGCTCGGATCGTACTAAGGTGTTAGTACAACTTTAACACAACCATCCTTGCGTGCGTCGAACGTCTTGTAAAGCTCAGGGGCGTCGTCAAGCTTACCCCGATGCGTGATGATGAAGGATGGGTCGATATCACCTTCCAGCACTTTTTCGAGCAGTGGTTGCATGTAGTGTTGCATGTGCGTCTGTCCCATTTTGAACGTCAAACCTTTGTTCATGGCTGCGTGCATGGGGACGTTGTCTAGCGTATCGGTGTAGACACCAGGGATGGAAACTGTACCCGCTTTTCGGCAGCACATGATCGCTTCGGCCAAAGCATAAGGATGATTGGTTGGCATGTATAGCGTCTCTTTAGTGTCATCTACGAACTCCTGCAAACTGCCGGCCGCATGAGCTTCCGCGCCGACAGCGTCGATGCATCGATCGGCACCGCGCCCCTTGGTCATTTCCATAATGCGATCTTGGACCTGTTCCTCCTCGAAGTTGATTGTCTCTGCGCGACCCTTTGTTCGGGCTAGCTCCAGTCGCTCCGCAACACGGTCAATAGCGATCACTCGACCAGCCCCCAGCATCCAAGCGCTTTGAATGGCAAATTGCGCGACAGGGCCGCAACCCCACACAGCGACTGTGTCGCCCGCTTCGATGCCACAACTTTCGGCTGCCATATACCCAGTCGGGAAGATATCCGAAAGAAACAGGACTTGCTCATCGGGAATTCCATCGGGAACTTTTAGCGGTCCCACATCAGCAAAAGGGACTCGGAGGTATTCAGCTTGTCCTCCAGGGTAGCCCCCCATCATGTGCGAATAGCCGAGCATTCCAGAGGGTGAGCTACCGATCGCGGAGGCCGCTTTGTCCGCGTTGCGATTGCTGTTGTCGCAACAGGAATAGAGTTCGCGATCACAAAAGAAGCATGAACCGCAGGCGAGCGTGAACGGCACAACAACGCGATCCCCTTTTTTCAAATTGGTCACAGCGCTGCCGGTTTCAATCACTTCCCCCATGGGTTCGTGTCCGATGATGTCACCCGCTTCCATCGTCGGCATGACCCCATTGTAAAGATGCAAGTCGCTGCCACAGATCGCCGTCGCGGTGATCTTAATAATCGCGTCTCGTGGATTTTCAATTCGAGGATCATCGACAGTGTCGACTCGCATATCGCGACGCCCGTGCCAGCAAACAGCCTTCATCGGAGTAGTCTCCCTTGATAATTGTTCGGTAGTTAATAGACCGAAAATTGCAGCAGCATTTGCTGTGCCGATCTTACGCCAGTCTGTTGAGCAACAGAATCACACCTGCAGAGATTCCCTGGATTCCGCTTTCGGTGACCGAACTCGCTGAGCAGCTTTCCAGCTTTTGACAACTTTCCTAGCGGTCAACTCGCAGGCTTGCAAGCCATAGGAGTACGATCACACGCCGGCAATGTGTGGGACGCCAAATCGTAGACGCGTTGGTTCAGAGTTCCACCAGCAGCAACAACACGATAGCTGCTATCGACATCAATGCCGCCGAGCTCTTAGGCGATTTCGTCAGAGTCTTTTATCAATCGATCTCGGACCTGACTTGGCCATTTTGCCACTGACGAACTATCAGTAAACTTCGCTCTGGCGGAGCGGACGGTGCCAGACTGAACCAACGCTCGAAACGGGAAGCTCTCTAGCTGAGCAGCCCCTTGCCCGGTGCAATCCACAAACATTCGGTATTTGTAAGTAGAGGTGCTCTCACTGTTCACCTCGACAGACGTTTGCCCACCGTCGTGTGAGATAACCTCAACGCGGCCGACAACGACTTCGATTCTGTTTGCATCGCATACTCTCGGTGAACTTTGAAGGGATTCCAAAACAACGTGGCTCAGTGCCTCCTTTCGACAAGTGGAAGGGGGCTCGCAACTAGAGCAGCTTTTGTGCCAGTAGCCTGGAACGCGAATTGCAATGAAATCCTCTTATGAAACTTATTCAAATTGTGATCTCGCCTGGGCACGACTATTGGGTACGCCATGGTGAACCAACGCTGCAGCATGGTTCTCAATGTCAACTTGAGATCACCTGCAAGGCTGGCAGGGGATTGATCCGCGACCGCTACTACCTCGGGAAGCCGAACCACAGAGGACAGATTACGTTCATGGACCAGTCCGACAAGCGGGCCGCATTGGTGCAACCTATCCGACCAGTTGTCATTCGGCTGACAAGTTTGATTGTGGAGTGGCATTTGCTCTTGAGGCAAACTTGTGTCTTAATCAATCAACCGTTTGGGGAATTTCAAATGTTTTTTGACGAGTGGGTCTACTCTGAATGGGGTGAACTGGGGATGGTGCTGGTATCGGCGATCGTGACCTATGCCGCTATTATCCTCTTTACCCGACTGGCGGGACTGCGAAGTTTCTCAAAAATGTCCGCCGCCGACTTTGCGATGACAGTGGCCGTGGGCTCGCTTTTCGCGTCTACCGTCTCATCCGCCAAGCCGACCCTGATCATTGGACTTTTTTCCCTGGCCCTTTTGTTCCTTGCACAATGGCTGGTCGCCACTTTGCGGGAGAAGGTTGGTTGGTTTTCCAAAGCGGTCGACAATCAACCGCTGCTGTTGATGGCAGGTGGAAAAATCTTGCACGAAAACTTGCGTCGGGCAAACGTTACCGAAGCTGATATCTTCGGGAAATTGCGTGAAGCCAACGCCCTCAACTACGATCAAATCCGAGCAGTTGTGTTCGAGACGACTGGCGACATCTCAGTCCTCCATTCCAGTGACAGCCAGATAGAACTCGAGGCGGACTTTCTACGCGGGGTCGTGGGAGCGGAGCGGCTGTTCAATTCCCAAGTCGAAGATTAAGGCTGCGGTCTTATCTTCCGCTGATATCTATATTGCGGAAATATGCCCGACGAGCGCGCTGGCATGATAATTGCGTGACAGACGATTCAAACCTAGATTCGAAGATCACTTGCGAGAGAGCCCAATGACTGATTCGTCCCAAGACAAGCGACTTTCGTACAACAATCGACATTGGAATTTACTGCCGCTGTTGTTCACTTGCATGTTGGCGGCCGGCTTGTTGATTTTCCTCGGGGCGATCGCCTACATGGCCCGCGATCTACTGATCATCTTCTTTCTTAGTATCCTCTTCGCCGTCTTTCTCTCCAAGCTGGCCGGAGTAGCTGCGAACTACATTCCCATTCCATATAAGCCGGCTGTTGGCCTCGTGGTGACGCTCCTGCTCGGACTGGCCCTGGGGTTTGCGTTCTACTTCGGTACCAAGGTCCGAGCCGAACTGACGAAAGCGGCTGGGCACGTTGACGAAGCCCGAGCCGAGCTGAGCAGGAAAATTGACCAGTACCCTGCCCTCGAAGCCATATTAAATGAAGCTCCGGTTGTGCGGAGATGGGTTAAGGCGGTGAAAGGAAAATCAGATTCAACTTCAGCGGAGGCATCCGCTGGGGAAGGTGAGCGAGAGTCGGAAGTGGCTGGTAAAGAGCAGCTTCCACCATCGGATAGTTCGTCGGATTCTACAAAGGAGTCGCCTCCCGCCGCAAACAATACTGACCAAGCCACTTCAGCAGGAAATAAGAGCAAGCTTTCTCAATCGCTCGACGCGATCACATCCGTCGCCGGTAGCCTGCTATCCGCCGTGGGTGGGATGATTCAGACGACGTTCGGGTTGTCGCTCAATGTTCTAATCATCTTTTTCATGGGGCTGTTCATGGCGCTGAGTCCCACCAAGGCCCGCGATGGAGTGGTGCGACTGGTTGTACCCGCAGGCCGGGACGAAGCGCGACGCGTGATGAATTGCATCGCCGATTCACTCTGGAGCTGGCTCATCGGGCGGTTCGCCACGATGACTGTGACTGGAGCGTCCGTAGGGGTCGGCTTGTGGTTCTTGGGCGTCCCCATGCCAATTACCTTGGGTGTTGTTACAGGTTTGCTGACCTTTGTGCCAAACATTGGCGGTTTGCTATCGCTGAGTTTGGCGATGTTCGTGGCGCTGCCCAATGGTCTAGCGACTGTCGGGTGGGTCGTGGGGCTCTACATCGCTTTTCAACTAGTTGAGAGCTACATCATCACGCCACTGATTCAAAAGCACCAAGTCGATATTCCGCCCGCGCTGTTGATTGGCACTCAAGCGCTCTTCGGTTTTCTTCTTGGCTTTCTCGGAGCAATGGTCGCTTCACCGTGCCTCGTCGTTCTGCTCGTTCTCCACGATGAAGTCTACCAGAAGCGAATTCAATGCTGGCAGAAGTCGTAAGTAGAGTTACGTTGCGATGAGCAAAGCGCAGTTGACGTGCCGAACTGTGGATCGCTATTCCCGCAAGAACTAAAACCCGAGCCTATTCGTTGCCGCTGTGAACACCTTCACCGATTGGCACGGCAATCGCACTCAAGCCTCTAAGCGTCCTCATGATAATCAAGTCACGCTAGGAGATTTGAAAATGAAAAGCAACCAAGCCTATATTGAAGCCTGTCAACGCTGTGCGATCGCATGCGAGAAGTGCCTCACGGCCATGATCGACGTTGAGAGCGACAATGATTGCCCTCATTGCTGTCGCGAATGCATTGACATCTGTTTACTATGTGCCCAAGCGATGGCACGGGAGAGTCGTTTCTCCGAAGCCATCTGCGGTTTATGCGCCGATGTGTGCGAGTGGTGCGCCTAGCAATGTGGTGCTCACGAACACGATCACTGCCGCTCTTGCGCCGAAGCATGCCGCGACTGCGTGGAAACCTGCCGCTCCATGTCCGCTCATTGAACAGCCTGTCAAGGATAAGCCACTTGGATCTCACCTCCGATCATCCGTTCTGGACTGTCAAGAACGGACTGATTGATACTTACTCAGCGATACGTGACGACATCGTCTGCGATGTGGCCATCGTCGGTGCTGGTATCACCGGTTCGATGGTGGCGCAGCGACTATCGCGAGACGGACATCATGTAGTTGTCGTTGACCGACGCGACGTTTGTACTGGAAGCACCTCAGCTAGTACCGCGCTGCTGCAATACGAGATCGACATCACTTTGATCGAGATGGCCAAGCTGATCGGTCGTGACGCCGCCGAACAAGCTTATCGTATCTCGCATCAGTCGATCGACGACTTGAGCGAATTGGCATCGTCGCTGCAGGACAGTTGTGACTTTGCACGCAAGATGAGCATCTATCTGGCTGATGATCGAAAATCGGCCAAGCTGCTGGCTGAGGAAGCACGCGCGCGAAAGGCAATGGGACTCGACGTCACCTACCATGACGCCGATTCCGTTCGGGCGACGTTTGGGATCTCCGGTGTAGCGGCTCTTTCCAGTCGCCAAGCGGCAAGTTGCGATCCCTATCGGTTTGCGCATGCGTTGCTCAAAAACGCCACCGACCATGGCGCGGAAATCTACGATCGGACGGAAATCACTCAGTTCGACTGTTCTGAAAGTGGCGTGCAATTGAAAACCGACCGTGGCCCTACCATTTCTGCACATCGGGCAGTGATCGCCAATGGCTACGAAGCACATAGTATGTTGCGAGAGAAAGTCGTCAACCTGGATAACACCTATGCCCTCATTTCGGCACCGCTCGATCGCATCGAACCTTGGAATGCAGAGTGGATGATGTGGCAGGCCAAGCAACCGTACCTCTACTTGCGAATCACCAGCGACAATCGCCTGTTGGTCGGGGGCGAAGACGACGCTTTTCACAGCCCTCGACGCCGAGACGCGAGTATTGCTCGCAAGGCGGAAACGATCGCAGAAAAGGTCCGCGAGTTGATTCCGGATCTGGAGTGGGAGCTAGAGTTCGCATGGGCCGGAACGTTTGGCAAGACACGCGACGGCCTAGCTTACATCGGTCCGACCGACGAGTATCCGAGTTGTCTGTTTGCTCTCGGTTTCGGAGGCAACGGGATTACCTTCAGCTCGGTAGCGACCGAGTTGGTTTCTCAGTTCTTAAAGGGAATCGACCCAGACTCTAGCAGACTTTTTCGTTTTGGCCGTTGAGCGAAAGTTCTTGTCGCAAACGATCTTACAGCTGTGGGTGATCGACGGCTCCCAGATTCTTCGGATACACCTCAAGTGGTCGACGGATTGTGCTAACATAGAGACTAGCTGGCGTTACGGATCGCTTGAATCAGTTCGACTTTTTTCATGCTGCTGCGACCTTTGATTTGCAACTCGGCGGCTCGATTGCGAAGTTCGTCGACGGTTCGGTCTTCTAGTGCGGAGTTCGGATTGCCCGTTCCCTGCGTTGTCTTGTTAGGCGTGCGGCCCTCTTCGCGCCGACGCTTGTTGACCGTCCGCGCTGCCACCTCCTGCGCGTCATCTTCAGACTTGCCACGGTCGAGCTCACTCTCCTTGATGTGCGCATACTGTCGTTCATCTTTGTTGATCCATTCGGGCATCGTAAACTCCCATGGTGAGTTGTTGAATTCGACAGGCGTTTCCAGGACAGCCGAACTACAGGTTCGTTTTCAGCCCCGACCAAGTTCGGGGAGAATTATTCGTTTGCCAGCAGTGACAAGTCACACGTTACAGACATCGCATGAACGCGACCAACGCTTTGCTTTCATCACTACTGAGCTTCAGTCCAAGAACCACATTAAAAAAGGCGACCGTGTCATCGAGCGTTAGCAAGCGACCATCGTGCAGATAGGGTGGCGAGCCTTTGATACCACGCAGGGTAAACGTCTTGATCGGACCAGCGGGCACATCGTAGTGATCGCGAACTGTCTGCGGGTCGTAAAACCGTCCAACTTGTAGATCGTGCATTTTATTGTCGAGGTAGAAGGGAGCGGGATGACACTCGGCACATCGGGCTTTGCCGAAGAACAACTTTTCGCCTGCGAGTTCATGTTCAGTAGCCTTCTCTGGAATTAAATGACCGAATACATCCAGTTTCTGAGCGGGGGGGAAGTCGAACATGTTTTGCATTTGCGCCATCATCGCAACTTGATCAGATCGATTTGGCAAATGCACTCCTTTCTTTGCCGCGATAACATGATCGCCGTCGAAATAGGCTGTCCGCTGCTCGAACTCGGTAAAGTCTTCCACGCTCCGGAGAGATCGTTTTGATCCGTGTATCTGCTGGTTGAACACCCCTCGCAGACTGACAGTATCTATCCGAAAGCGTTTTGCTGTGGTCGTGTATCTGGATTCAAATGAAACGTCGCGTTGGTGTGTCCGTTTACATGGCAGTCGAGACAGGATACGCCAAGTTCAGGCTGGGCGACTTTTCGATCTTCCGTTTGATTGAACTGTTGTTGGGGAAACGGAGTCAACAATAACCTCATGCCCTCCATTTGTACCGGCGTGACCTTCCCTTTAAGCAACCGATAGTAGTTCTTGATTGTCACGACTTCGCCATTGGATAAATCAACTCCCGGATGGGTCGTCAGATACATCGGCGGCGGGTATTCCGGAGTCAAGTGGTTGGGCAAATCAAAGTCGACATCGAATCGCAGCAGGTCGCGGTGTTCAGCTTCGGCGATTTTCTCGATTTGCACTTTCGGGAACACCATCCCGCCTGTTGAATGCTTTGCGTGAGGCAGCGGACGGAAGCCGGCTGGGAAGATATCCTGTTCGCGAATTGTCTGAGGGGATTGACTTAACAGTTGTTCCCACGTCACACTCTCATTTAGCTTAACGCGAATGCCTGATTGAACAGCTTTGCGGCCTGCCGACATCATCGTGCCTGAGGGAGTATCGCTGAGGTCGTATCTCTGTTCCAGCAGCTTCTGCTGGCCGTCCATCACCTCCTGTTTTTCGCCCACATCCTTGTCACGAACGCGTTCAAAGTCATCGACGACGACTGGCATGTATGTCTGTGCGCCAAGTTTATCCGAGAAGTGGATAGCGGCTGGGAAGCAACCCAGCACGATAGCGATACAACTTGCACGGCTCACGATCTTCATCCTTATTTTAACTGACAGGTACGGAATAACGGTTCTCATCATGTGTGCTTCAGGATGTCACGAAATCCCAATGCCAGAGTTGATGGTTCACAGCCCTGCCTCCCTAAATTTGATCCCAATTCATCATGTTCTCCCTGGATAGATGAGGTTGCGGCTGAACGCCACCGTTGAGCCGCTATCGCTGTATGGCGACCAAGCAAAACGAGTGCCAAAGCCGTGCATGTTCAAGTGGAGAGGGTTCGGCGTCCAAGTCGCAACGCCGTTTCAATCAACTCGACGTAGACTTTCTCCGCTGGCCGATCAAATCGAACTACGAAGTTGGCGAGGTGGTATACGATTCGCTAGTCCTTAGTGCGTCAACATTACCTGCTGTGTGTAGAAACATGACGTTCTAATGCTGTTCAGTTTTATCGCATTCCTAACCAGTTCGTTGAGGGAGAGGGAGCATTCTCATGTTTGTGCTTGAAACTATATTGACCGAGGGAATCGCTCAACTTTCATACTTGGTGGCTGACACCGAGTTGGGTGTTGCAGCAGTGATCGACCCTCGAAGCGATGTAGAAATTTACGAAGAACTGGCTCGCAAACATGGCGTGTCAATAACGCATATTTTCGAGACCCACATCCATGCGGATTTCGTATCAGGCAGTCGGTCGCTTGCCGAGCGGATGGGTTCAGCCAAAATTTACCTCAGTGGCGTGCAGGCGAACTACCAATTCGTTGCAGCGTCCGTGGACAATGGTCAACAGTTTGATTTCGGATCGTTCAACTTGATCGCGCGTCATACACCCGGTCATACGCCAGAGCACCTGTCGTATTTACTGTGTGAAACCAAGCACGCGGATCAGCCCTGGGGGGTTTTCACCGGCGACTCACTTTTCGTTGGCTCCGCCGGTCGTCCCGATTTGCTCGGTTCTGGCCAATCCGACGAGTTGGCTGAGTCGCTATATGAGACGCTCTATGAGTTCTATCTAAAGCTGGAAGACTACGTGACTATCTTTCCTGGACACGGAGCCGGTTCAGCCTGTGGGGCCGATATTGGCGACCGACTCACCAGCACTATTGGGTACGAGCGGAGAACGAACAAGTTTCTATCTTTTCCAACCTTGGAAGCGTTTCGAGCGTTCGTCGTTGATGAGGCGCCGCCTGTGCCGTGGCACTATCCCGAATTGAAGAAGGTGAACGCGTCGGGGCCAGCCGTCATGGATCGCCTGCCAACAATACCAGCCTTACCGCCACGGGAGTTCCGCAAAATGTCGCGCGAAGCAGGTGTCACTACCATCGACACTCGTTCAATGACGGCGTTTGGTGGCGGGCATGTTCCTGGAGCGATCAACATTGGAGATCGCCCCGAGATGTCGGCTTGGGTCGGACAGATGTTTGATTTGGACCAGCAGCTGTTGCTGATCGTCGATGACGACTCGCAGGTCGCAAGGATTCAGCGATTAATCGTTCGAAGCGGCCATAGCCAATTCGCCGGATATCTGAGTGGGGGAATGAAGGCTTGGGAGATGGCTGGCTTGCCGATGGAACGATTGGAGCAAATGCCGGTTCAGGAGCTACGCGAGTATCAAAAATCAGCCACGGTCCCAATCATTCTCGACGTGCGTTCGCCTGACGAATGGCAAGCGGGGCATATTCCGGGCGCAGAGCATTATTTCATCGCTGATATGCGCGATCGGATAGTAGGACTGGACAAAAACCAAGCCTACGCGACGTACTGTGCCAGCGGCTACCGAGCAAGCATCGCGTCGAGTCTGATGAAATCGCGTGGTTTCAAACAGGTCTCCAATGTACCGGGCAGTTGGAGTGCCTGGACTGCGGCAGGTTACACCATCGAAACAGAAAAAGAGACGAGTCATGCCTAATATTCTTGAATCGGGCCTCCTTCTAGCCGAAGTTGATCCGCTGAAGTATCCAGGTCCAGACTGGTCACCTTACGTAGTCGGTGCGTTGATTGGTGTGCTCTCGATGTTGACGTTTTACTTTTCCAACCAACCACTCGGAGCATCAACCGCTTACGCACGTGTTGCCGGCATAATCGGGTTACTGGTTGCACCAAGGCACACGCGATCCTTGAAATACTTCAAAGACAATCCGCCGAAGGTGGGCTGGGAATTGATGCTGGTGTTGGCCGTGGTCGCGGGTTCGTTCCTCGCAGCCTGGACGGGAAGCGAATTGACGGGCAGGTTCTTGCCGGCGATGTGGCAGGAACGATTTGGTGCTGACAGTTATTGGCTGCGTACCATCGCGGCTTTCGGCGGTGGCCTGCTGATGGCTTTCGGTGCGAGAATGGCCGGTGGCTGCACCAGTGGGCACGGAATCAGCGGAACGCTGCAACTGGCAGTTGGTTCGTGGATATCTGCGATTTGCTTTTTTATTGGCGGAGTGGCTGTCGCCATGTTGATGTACGCCAGCTAGCGACATGCAATCTGCGGTTAGGCACATAATTTCAATTGATTCAGCGGGAGAGATATGAACATGGCGACGATTGCTGACCCAGTGACAGACCGGGAGCTGCCTTCCCAATCGGGCTCGCCGACGGACTCGAAGCCTGAAGTCTCTCCGGCAGGAACGCTCATCCTTGGTTTGGTTTTTGGTGTTGTCTTCGGATTCTAGTTGCAAAAGGGTGGCGTCGCGAAGTACCACGTACTCATCGGCCAGCTTCTTCTAGTTGACTACACCGTGGTGAAAGTCATGATGTCGGCCGTTGTTGTCGGATCTCTGGGGATTCACTTTTTGCACCGTGCAGGACTAGTTGAGCTACACATTAAGCCGACGCGTTACGCCTCCAATATTATCGGCGGATTAATATTCGGAGCTGGCTTTGCGTTGTCAGCCTACTGTCCCGGTACAGGTGCCGCTGCATTGGGTCAGGGAAACTACGACGCTCTAGCGATGATCGTAGGCATGATTGCCGGATCGTTTTTGTTCGCTGAGTTGTCAGGATGGATCAGTCACCGCATCGACCCTATTGGGGAGCGAGGCAAGCTAACTCTGCACGACCTGCTACCCATGAATCGTACGGCTGTCACGTTGGGAAGCATTACCCTAATCGTTGCTGTTCTGATCGCAATCGAAACCCTGGCTATTCACTAAGCGACCAAATGCGTCACGCGGACTTTCTATTTCCAAACCTCGTAAGTTGACCATCCTTCGAATCAACGAAACTCACGCTTATCTCGAAGCGAGAACTTCTCCGTGGCTCTTCGGTTACTGTCAAATATGAACAAGTGGAATTGAAATGGCCCCTCAGAGCCCAGCGATTGGTTTTCAGAATGAGTCTAAACCGCTCGCCTATTCCTATTGGCTCGGAACTTTTGTGGTTCGCGGTTCAGTGGCACCCAGAATCTCGACGTCGTTGGATTTGGAGTCCTTGCACTGGCAACTGTTTTTCTGAGTCAAATCGCTTCCAAGCGTTTTGAGATCAGTCTGTGGATTCCGTCAAGCCCCTTTGAGGTGTCCGCTGCAGTGTTGGGATTGCTGCTAGTGTTGCGTCTCAATGCGGGCTACGAGCGTTGGCGGGAAGCTCGAAAGCTCTGGGGGGGGATTGTCAACCAGTCACGGAATTTGGCGATTGCCGGCCTCTCATATGGGCCGATGGATCAACAATGGCGGGAGCAGTTTATTGAGTGGGTCGCCGCATTTCCACACGTTACCCGCCGGTCACTCCGAGATCAGCGGCAGTTGCCAGAGTTGGCCCGTCTACTTTCCGAAAGTCAGCTTGTGTGGCTGATCGAGAATATTCATTACCCGGATGCGGTTTCGCGGCGGATTGCGACGCTACTTTCGGAGGGTCGAGCGGCGGGGATGAATGGTTTTGCGTTTCAGGAGGCCGAGAAACAACGCGCACTGCTAGTCGACCACGTGGGAGGTTGTGAACGCATTCTGAAAACGCCCTTGGCGCGCTCGGGAGCCATTCAGGTCCGACAGTTCATTTTCATCCTACTGGCTGCACTGCCATTCACGCTGCTACACGACTTTGAAGGAACGGTAATCGGAACGCTTCTCGGCTCGAACGAGTCGAATCGGGTCTGGCTGGTGCCACTTTTCATCATGTTGCTCGCATACATGTTGCTCGCCATGGATAGTATTGGCATGGAACTGCAAAACCCCTTCGATGTAAGACGTGTTGATTACTTGCCACTCGATGGCATCTGCAAAACGATCGAGCAGAATTTGTTGGAGCGACTGCATGACGACGATTTTGCCAACTACTCAGCACTTAAAGTCGATGAAGTTGAGTTGCCTCCGGACGCTGTGGAACATATCTCCAACGATGAGCTGCCTGCAGACATTGCATAACATTGTAAACTTAAACAGTTTCACCAACTCGCCGGTTTCGACGGCCGAGATCACCCACCAACGGATGTAACTCGATCACCCTCGCAACCTTGGCAGTTCGCCGCTCAGCCTGCTCGGTTTTAGCAACGCTAGCGACGCTCGCCATGTCACCGCTCCTTGCAAAGTTCGCCCGATGTTTTTGGCTGAACAGTTCATGGTTTCGTTGCAACTCATCGCGCAATCATAATTTGCGTGCGATTGGATCTGTGGCCTATAGGACTTTCAACGCGCCAACCGTCATGGCGGCACGGGGTTTGCAACCGTTGCTTGGCTACTGGGCCGCAGGCTCATTCTAGCATCAATTCGTTACTAACCATGGAGAGCAAATCATGCCAATGAACACCCTTGCAGACGCCTTTTATGATGAGCTACGCGATGTGCTCAGCGCAGAGAAACAACTGCTAAAAGCACTTCCCAAGATGGCCAAAGCGGCAAATTGTGAAAAACTGACTGCTGCGATTGAAGATCATCTTTCTGAGACCAAAAACCAGGTGGAACGCGTCGAACAAGCTTTCGAGGATACCGGAAAAGCCGCCAAAGCTAAAACCTGCGAAGCCATGAAGGGCTTGATCGCGGAAGCCGAAGATATGTTGAAGGAGGATGGCGAAGCGGCGGTGAAGGACGCGTTGATCATTGCCTGTGCCCAAAAAGTTGAGCACTACGAAATCGCGACTTACGGAACGCTCTGCACGTGGGCCAAGGCGCTCGGCTACGATCAAGCACTGGAACTGCTCAAGCAGAACATTGCAGAAGAGGAAGCTGCCGACGAGAAGCTAACTCAGCTATCCGAGGCGATCAATCAAGACGCATTGGCGGTCGGTTAGTCCTTTGACGCAGTCGGTGTGATTTCGTAGTGGACCAAGTTTCGAGTCCGTCTTAAAAGTAGCGGGCGAGGTTACGGGTCCGCTTTGAGAGTATTGGACGAGGTCACGAGTACCCTCGCGTTACTTTATCTCAGGGACTCGTAGCCTCGTCCACTACATCTTCGGGCCTTGGCGTATCGCCGAGGCGTTTTTAGTCAAATACTCGGAGAACAGACATGGGAACTACAATGGAATCACCGCAAGTTGGCGACTGCTACCAATGCAGTCAGTGCGGTTTGGAAGTACAGGTCACGCAGTCTTGTCCATGTTCAGAATGTACGACCCAATTCAGTTGTTGAGGTCAGCCTATGGAGAAACTAGCGATCCCTCCGGTTCAGAATGCCTAATCATGTCGGACAGCCGGATCGGCGAGTTTTTCATTTGTGGTGCGAGCGACATTGGCAAGCGGCGCTCTCGAAACGAAGACCACTTCCTGGTTGCTTCTCTGCGGCGGCAATTGATCGTTGAGCAAACTGACGTTTCTAAAACGCTTCAGCATCAGCTTTTTGGTTGCCACGAGGGTAAACTGCTGATGGTCGCCGACGGCATGGGCGGCCATCAGGGCGGAGAGATCGCCAGTCGAACAGCCATTGAGACTTCGGCGCGTTATGTCCTTGACATGATGCACTGGTTCCTCAAATTGTCTCAGGATGACGAGCAGGATTTTGAAAACGAGCTCTCCGATTGTCTGACCTCAGTTCAGCAGAAGATTTGGTCCGACGGCGGGGCGCACAGTCGTCAGATGGGGACCACGGTGACCATGGCCTACGTGCTCTGGCCGCGCATGTTCGTCATTCACGCGGGGGACAGTCGATGTTACCTGATGCGAGATGGCGAACTGAGCCAGTTGACAACCGATCACAACATCGCTCAACAATTGATCGACTCAGGGGGTGACTACATCAACGATGCCGTGGTTGCTCTGTGGCGACACGTCCTATGGAATTGCGTCGGTGGTGATCGACAAGTGCGCCCAGAGGCTGTGCGCTGCCAGTTGCAATCGGGTGATGTGATTCTGTTGTGCAGCGATGGGCTAACTGGCATGATCGACGACTGGGAAATCGCGGCGATCCTCGCATCATCAGAAACCAGCAAGATTGCGTCGTCGAGATTGATTGATGCAGCTAATTCCGTAGGAGGAGACGACAACATATCGGTTGTCGTGCGGCGCATCGGCGAGCCGGGCGGGTGCGAAGATACCGTTGTGGCTTAGTGCACGCGAGATGTTGACTTAGGCAGTCTCATCTTTAGTGGTGCCCTTCTGCGTGAACCAATCCCAGTAGGGAGTATTCTTCACTAAGTAGCGATTGAAATCGGTATCGTCGCTCCACCAAGTTGGACCTCGCTCGCCGAGCGACACCTTGGATTTATGCACGGCTGAGCGAGCTTCTTTCAGGCTGATGGTATCATTGCACCGCTGCGACGCTCGAACTGATCGCCGCGCTTGCATCAGTTCATTCACCAGGTGCTGACGAACTGAATCCGAGAGTTCAGGGTTGGTGCATCTCCACAAGCGGCCATTGTGGACGAAGTAGCGACCATCGGGAGTTACTGGGTATAGCATCAAATTAGATCCATGTGATCGGAAGTTGTGGGGGAGTTTGCGAGTCCCACGCTTCGGAACTCGTAAAGTCCTGTGGTAATACAATGGTCAACTGCAAGATGCTAAGCCGACGATCGCGCGCAATACAAACTGAGCGGTCATCATCCACGGGTGAACACTTTGGACATCGTCGTGATTGATGGGCGAGCAGTAATTGAAAAGCTTATTCAGTACAAAACCTTGGCACGCGAAATGCCAATTTAAGGGATTTCATAACCGGAAACTTTCTTTCCTGTATCAGACTAGACCAACACTAGGAGAAGAATATTATGAAGAAGAAGTCGTTTGATCCCCATGCGACCATCGAGCCTGGTGAAACACGAGAAGAAGCTCGCAACGAAGATCCTCTTTCGGGCGCGGCGGGAGCACACCCAGTGGGAACCGGCGTAGGAGCGGCACTAGGCGGTGCGGCGGCAGGTGCTGCTGCGGGCGCTTTGGGTGGACCAGTGGGGGCGGTAGTCGGCGCAGTCGCGGGTGGCGTCGCCGGTGGTTACGCCGGCAAAGCGGTAGCCGAGAATATTGACCCTACTGTTGAAACCGAATACTGGCGCGGCGAGTACTCGCAAC
>JBGSJT010000629.1:0-2852 GCA_041741715.1 Pirellulaceae bacterium
CTACGTCGCCATCAGCCCACACTTCGCGTTTCATTATGCGGCACGGCACACACCACTCACCAGTAAAGTATAGGATCATCGGCTTGTCTGATTTCGCCGCCTGTTGCTGTGCCGCAGCGTACGTGGTAGACCAAGCGATGCGATTCGTGGGAACATAAAAGCTGTACCAAGCATATGAGAGTGAGACAACCAGAAACGTCAGCCCGAAGTATCGCCAGAAGTTGAACAGCCGCTTTGATTTCGGTGGTGATTCGGCGTTGTTCGACGAAGGCAATTGAGATGGTGATTCATTCATGTCTTTACTTTGAGATCTCGAATTGGATAGTCACCGCGGAAATGATGACAATCTGCTCCGGGGCAGTCAAATTACCTCCGACTGTAGCCATTTCACAAACCCGGTGCAAACTGTTCCGTGGCCGCAAAACGTATTCGTCCACTTAATCGTTTAACCCGCAGCCGCGCCACGTGGTCCATTCATCCGTCAACGCGATATGGAAACCGCAATGCTTAGCTGCGATTCCGTCGGCCTTAAGCACTGCCGCGAATTGCAAGCCTGGTAGGACACGGCGCACGCAATCAAGTAATCACCCGGCTTGGCATCCGCTGCCACATGAATTCGCCGCTTAAAGTGAGCTTCACCAACATATACCGCACCCCCTCCCGGATTGTACGAACGAACCGGCGCTGACGCACGCCATTCCTCCACTGCGGTAAATCCCATTGGCAACTCGAGTTCCAGCCGAGTCGGGATCTTGGGGGGCACGGCAGTAAGACTGTGGATCTCAAATCCTGTATCAATTCCAAGCGTAACGGTCACTTCAACGGTCTCACCGGCCCTCAATGCCTCGGATGCAACACTCAAATGCATCGACACCGGGTCTTCATCACTCCGGGGTTTCCTAGGCTGAACAATCGTAAGCTCGGCGTTCGCAGGCTCAGGGTTTGCAGGCTCAGGGTTTGCAGGCTCAGTATTCACGGTATCACCCGAGGAGTTCGCATCGCTCGCTGCTTCCAGTGGCTCCGACGAGGAAGCGACCGACATGGACGATTCACTCGCCGCCCCAGGCCGCGATTGGCGAACTACCTCGGGCCGGCGATCGCAACCGGCAAGTATCCCGGCCGCAAGCATCCCGACACAAAGCATCGTCGCAATTTGGCACTTGCCCAAACAGCCAACCCAACCATCGGAAATTTGAGATGTGAGGTCACTCATTTTCGCAGGTACAACCATACATGGCCATGAGACGGAGCCAGTTCGTAACTCTGTTCCCCAGTTCCGCTAACGGAGGCTAGGTACGGACGCAGCGACTTGACGAACTCTACCTCGCTACTCTCCATTTCCTTTGCCTCCGGACTCTCGCGCAGCGCGGCATATTCCGTCGACCAAGCTTTGTTCGCTTCGTCGCTATAGATCGCATCGCCTGGGTAACGTTCAGCGAACTCGTTTCGCAAGGCATCCATTTTGTCTGCAAAGGCTTTCCCCAACGACTCGCTGTGCGCAATCAGCGTCTGAACCTCCTGTTTCTGCTCCGCGGACAGATCGGGCTTGAAATCGTATGCGGTATAAAAGTCGCCGAGGATGAGATCGAGTTTTCCATCGCCGTTGTAATCCACGACTTCGACCTGGGAACGTATGCCCGGTACCACTTGGGAGTCATCCCAGATGGCTCGGTTATAGCCGTTTCCAGCATGCGCAGGAACAAGCGTCACACCCGAGGCGAACACCGGCATAGCCTTTCTGCCTACATTCCGAAAGAAGGTTACGCTGCCATCGTCACAACCGGTGATGATATCCCACGAACCGTCGCCATCCCAATCTGCGACCTTTGGACAAAGGTGCGCTTTGACCTTGAGCGGCTCATCGCCCAACTGCACATCGATGTTATTTGCTGCGAACTCCGGCTTTGTCTCGGTACCTTCATTGATTCTAAGCTTGAGAGTGCCGTCGAAACATCCAATCAGAATATCGAGGTCGCCGTCATCATCCCAATCAACCAGTTCGAAAAAGCTACCGAACGACTGCACAGCTTGGGCCTGGTCGGGGGTTGAACGTACCGGCACGCCGTTCTTGTCGAGCAGTTCCTCGCGGGGAGCAAAACGCTGATTCGGCATACCCCAGAATACATAACAATGACCTGGATCGTAGGAGTTGGAAATCATGTCCCGAATTCCGTCGCCGTTGAGATCGTGAAACCGTGCCTGACCGCCGATGCAACAGTAGATGGTCACAGCCGCCTTTGCGTCACCTGCTTGAACAAAGCCTTGCTGCTGATAAACCGGTTCCTTAGCGGTCCCCATATTTTGATAGATTTTGAATGTTCCGCTAAAGTCGCCGACGATCAAGTCTTCCAAGCCGTCGCCGTCTATATCCTCAATGCACGGAGCACTGTGCCCCCACGCAGCCCCGCTATCGATAAACTGCCCATCCGCACGCACGCGAATCGGCGGCTCGAAAACGCCATCCCCCACGCCATCTTCGGCCCTGGACAGCGAAAGCGTCAATCCCATACCCATCGTTATCGCGGCCAGAAGGACCGGCAACTTTTTGTTACTCATACCCATCTCCTACATTGTGTGGCGAATGCTGGGAACTTGAAAACCGCATGACTTGACAGTTTAACAAAGCCGTAGAGCCGAGGCGGCTTGCGCTCATCCCTTAGTTCGTTGATTCTTACTAAATCGTGTCTGGGCAGCTCGCCGCCGGAAATTCGCGAAATCTACCCTCGGAGCAGCCTTTGCGCGCTGGTCGGGTGCCACTGAGCTTCGCCAGTGGACCGGAGTCGTGGATTTCGTTTAACGGTGACATACCAAAGCATAAACAGCCTGGAATCGAAGCTGCCGAAGTAACCGGA
>JBGSJT010000630.1:0-8255 GCA_041741715.1 Pirellulaceae bacterium
GACATCTGCTATCTGGTTACGGAGTTCATCGATGGAGAAACGTTGGACGCAAGATTGCCTCGCGGTGATTTCAGTTTCGACAGCAGTGCCGATCTGATTGCTCGGATCGGTGACGCCCTGCACTACGCCCACGAAAATGGAATTGTGCATCGCGACGTCAAGCCCTCCAATATTTTGCTTGACAACTCAGGCCGTCCGCACGTCATGGATTTTGGATTGGCGAAACGCGATTTGGACATTGGAAACACGATGACCTCCGAGGGCCGAGTTATGGGCACGCCCGCATACATGTCGCCTGAACAGGCTACGGGTGACTCACGACGCGTCGATGCTCGAAGCGACATCTACAGTCTTGGTGTGATACTCTACGAAATGCTGACCGGGGAGCGCCCATTCCAAGGCAATCGACGCATGTTGCTGCTGCAAGTGATGGAAGACGAACCGCGATCGCCAAGGCATCTCAGAGCAAACATCCCGCTTGATCTCGAAACGATATGCCTCAAGGCACTTTCGAAATCGCAGGGCCGACGCTATCAGTCGGCTGCGGACATGTCTGGCGACTTGCGCCGCTTCACCAGCGGCAGGCCAATCAAAGCGCGGCCGATGGGGTCCAGCGAGAAACTCTGGCGCTGGTGTCGTTCGTATCCGCTAGCAGCGAGCCTGATCGTGGCAGCACCGCTTATTTCCATCGGCGGTTTCGCCTATTTGTCCTGGCTATCAACGCATTTCGTACAAAGCACTGCTTTGGAAAGTACTCGAATGGAAGCCAATATGCTCGAAGATATCAATGAGTACTATAGCGAAAGCGTAGTTGGTCGATTGGATCAAGCTCAAGTTCCCGTTACCCACCAATACTCGACCACACCGAATTCCGTACCGCTCCCGTTCACATTCATGATCGACGCGGGCAAGCGGATTAGGGAGGACGAATCGGGTATGCAGGTCAAAATTTACAGCGACTACCCATGGCGAAAAAGCGGTTGGGTTCATAGCGAGTTTGAATCCAGGGCCATTCAGGCGTTAGGTCTTGGCTGTCGCACCGAGATATCGCAGAAGAGCGACGCTGTGACAAGCAAAGTCATCGAAGCGAATCTTGATGGACGCTCTTATCATGAGTTTGGTGAAGCCGACGGCGAGCCCGTGTTGCGTTATGCCCGGGCCCAAATCATGAAACAAAGCTGTGTTCAATGCCACAACAATGACCCGATGAGTCCAAAACTGGACTGGCGTGAAGGCGATGTAGCCGGAGTCCTCTCCATAATACGGCCGTTACACCGGGACATCGAATCCACGCGTTCTGGCTTGCGCAGCGCTTTCAATCTGATCGCTGGCGTGGCAACGGTACTGCTGGGCGTGACTCTCATCGTGTCTTGGGCTTCAAGAGGTCGTTCGTTCGGCAAGATTGGAGCATCATTTCATGACAACCACTAGCCTCAGCGAGAAAACGAATACCTCCGACACAAACCGCACTTCGCAGAGCCTTATCTTGCAAGCCAAGGCACTCGACCCCGACGCCTGGGGACGGATGGTCAAATTGTATTCACCTTTGGTTTATTTCTGGTGTCAGGAATCAGGCTTGCCGCAATCGGATGTGCACGACGTATTTCAGGATGTATTTCACGCGCTGGCTCGCGACATCAAGAAATTTCGCCCCATCGAAAATGGTACTTTCCGAGGCTGGCTAAGGACCATGACGCGCAACAAAGTCAACGATCATTTTCGCAGAGCGGTCCGAGAGCCACAGGCTTTCGGCGGTTCAGAGGCCCTGAATTACTTCGAGCAAGTTCCGGCGGCCGCGCATCGGAGCTTAACTTCCGATTCCACCACTACTCCGAACGGTGAGAATAGGCACACAGAAAACGAGATTCAAAGCGCAATGCTCTGTGAAGCTTTAGCAAATATCCGCAGCTGTTTCACGGAGCAAACCTGGAATGCGTTTTGGATGGTTGTTATCGACGGACGCGAAACCAACGAGGTTGCCGAGAAGCTTGGTATGCGAGCTGGAACGGTTCGCGTCGCGAAATCCCGAGTCTTGAAACGACTGAGATCAGAAATCGGCGATTCAATTGAATGACAATCAACTTTGGTGGCGGACTCCGACCACAAACAGACTGATTGGACGGCTTATTGCTAGGCTTGAGTGAGGTTGCATTTGTTCTGAAAGGACGAACCGTCGAATGGCACGTAGTTCTACGCAATCCTTGCCGTCATACAGGCGAGTGCCACGTCCGATGATCTGCTTGAACTCGATGATCCGATGGATCGGCCGCATCAACACGATGTTGCGGATATTGCGTGCGTCAACGCCGGTAGACAGCTTTTGAGATGTCGTCAGAATCGTCGGAATCGTCTTCTCGTTATCCTGGAAATCTCGCAGATGCTGGTCGCCTAGCGCACCATCATTCGCCGTCACTCGCTGACAATAGTTCGGGTCTTTGCTGCGCTTCATCTGATTGACCAGGTCACGAACGGCCAGAGCGTGGTCCTGGGTAGCGCAGAATACCAACGTCTTTTCGCGTTGGTCGATTTGCTCCAAGAACATTTTCACGCGATGCTGCTCGCGTTCCTTGATCTCGATGATCTTGTTGAAGTCCGCCTCCTCATAACGCTTGCCCACTTCGATCTCGCCCTCGACCACCGTATCGTTTGCCGTGTAGATGTACTCGTCCAGCGTTGTGGAAATCTGCCTAACCTTGAACGGCGTGAGAAATCCGTCGTTGATTCCATCCTTGAGCGAATAGATGAACACGGGTTCGCCGAAGTACCGGTAGGTGTCGACGTTTTCCTTGCGTTTGGGAGTGGCGGTCAGGCCGAGTTGTACCGCAGGCGCAAAGTATTCCAGAATGCCACGCCAGTTGCTTTCGTCGTTCGCGCCGCCCCGGTGGCATTCGTCGATGATGATGATGTCGAAAAAGTCGGGTGGGTACTCACCGAAATAGGGTTCCGCTGATTCCGCCGCCATCGATGGGCTCGAACTCGCCCCAGTCGTGCTTGCTGCCCCGGATGTTCCCGCCGCCGATGCCATGAATGTTTGAAAGATCGTAAAGAACACATTGGCGTTCTTGGGCACTCTCCCCCTCCTCCGAATCGAAGTTGGTTCGATCCGCGCCAGAGCATCTTCGGGGAAGGCAGAGAAGGCGTTATACGCCTGATTGGCCAGGATGTTTCGGTCGGCCAGAAACAGGATGCGAGGTCGACGTTTCGGCTCGCCGTGTGACTTCACTCGGTCCTTAAAGTGTTGAAGCAGTTGTCCAGGAAGAATGGATCTGCGATTGTGGGATCGACCGACATGCCTATCACGCTGTCGGGAAAGCATGCATCAAATCCGAGGACCGCGGATTCGCCTATTGTCGCTCCGACGATGGCGATTCCCACAGTCCCTTTCCGCCAAAGCTTGCTTTGTGCGAGCCCCTTTTCGTTGTATGTCTGCGAGTAAGTGGTCACGATGTGGTCTGAGTTGCTAAGGTCTCCAGTTTGGATGAACGGATAATCTCCACCGTAAAGGGATGGTTCATTTCGTGGCCGATGTCGCGACTTGCCGCGACCAAAGGTCAGACACACATCTGGAATACGCTTCTCCACCCACCCCGGGCCCCCTCGGGTGAAGACAGATTGGAGGTGGCTTTCAAACAGAGCACGGGCGTTTTGGAGGTTCTTTTCGGCGTTGGCTTTGGCGGTGGCGATGTCGGCAAACGCTTCGTCCAGAATCCCCACGATCCGCCGCTGCTCGGGGAGTGGGGGAAGTGGAACTTCAAATTGAGCGAGCGCTTCGCCGGTGAAATGCTGAATGCCAGCACCGTTGAAGTGGTTCTTCAACGTGCCATCGAGATCTTTGGAGAGGAGGTAGTAGAGGAACCACTTGCTTCGCTCAGGCTCATGAAAGCGCACACGATGAAGCGCTTTTTGAAAGTAGACTGGCTCGTCTTGTTGCCAAATGGCCGCGCGCCCAGGATAGCCGCCTTCACAAATTAACACATCGCCTTTTACAGCAGTGAATTTAGCTGATTCTTCGGGCAGGAAACGCATCTGAAGAACATCAGACAAATCAAAGTTAAACCAACGCACGTTGAGATTACGTAGATATGGTTTTAGTTCGCCTTTGTTTTTTGCTTTGTCAAGCATCTTGCCGAGGGAATGCTTCGCAATTTCCCTGACCTTCTTGGTTTCCCACCCCTTCTTCAAAGAAGCATCTTGGTGTTGTCTAGCATTCCGCTGTATAGAAACTGGGCTCTCCGCAGTCATTTCGTGCTCCCCTCTCATCATTTGCCCTTTCTGCCGTCGGGCAACTTGGGCAGGCGATCGTCGAGCGTCAACAGTTTCATCTGCTCGATGGCGATCTGGTTGAGCCTAGTCAGACGTTGGGCTTGCGAAAATCCCTCGCTGATGAACAGGGCGTTGAGGTTTTCAAGATTGGAAAGGCAAACGAGTTGGGCACCGGTGGCGTGGTCGCGAACGTTACCTTTGTCGTCCGGATTCGCGGCTCGCCACTGGGCTGCGGTGTGGCCAAACAGGGCCATGTTCAGCACATCCGCTTCGCTGGCATAGACGTGGCTCGTTTCCGCTTTGCTCAACTTCGGCGGAATCAAATGCGTTTGAATCGCGTCGGTGTGGATGCGGTAATTGATCTTGGCCAAGTTCCGGCGGATGTCCCAACCCAACGTCTGACGCTCGGTTTCCTTCAGCCGCTGAAACTCTTTAATCATGTATAGCTTGAATTCGACGGAAATCCACGAGGCAAACTCCAGGGCTATGTCCAAATGAGCGTAAGTACCACCATATCGCCCGGCTTTGGATTGAATGCCACTGGCTCCCGTCCGCTCAATCCATTGCTTTGGCGTAAGGGTAAAACTATTCAGTCCAGCCATTGTTTTAATCCCGTCGAATTCGACGGAATTAAAATCGGGGTTGTTGATTTGCTCCCAGATTCCGAGGAACTCCAGCGTATTGCGATTGCGCAGCCAATTGCGAATGAGATCGTCACTTGCATCGGCGTTCTTGTATCGAGCGATGTCGGTAAGACTTACGTAGTCCTGCCCATTCACACCCGCAACTCGCACTTCGCGGGAGAGTACTTCGATTTTCTTGCCCATGGCGATCAATCCCTCAATTCAACAATTTGTCGATAGCTTGCAAGACTACGGCGCTCTCATTATCCAGCGTCGCGATCTCTGCCATGATCTCCTGTGGGGTACGATGCACGACTTCCGCGCCGCCGTTGGGGTTCTTCACCGACAGGTCGAACGTCGTCGGATCGATGTCCTTCACGTTCACAGTCCAGGACTTGTCCGAATCGGCGAATTTCTTTTGCAGCTTGATGAACTCAGCCAAATCGTCGTCGTTGAGCGGGTTGGTCTTGCCCATGTTCCGGCCGGGATCGAGTTGGTAGTACCAGACCTTGCGGGTCGGCGCGCCCTTCTCAAAGAACAACACGACCGTCTTCACACCCGCACCGATGAACGTGCCGCCGGGGCAGTCGAGCACGGTGTGCAAGTTGCAACTGTCCAGCAGCATTTTTCTTAGGCTCACCGACGCGTTGTCCGTGTTGGACAGGAACGTGTTCTTGATGACAACGCCCGCCCGACCGCCCGCTTTCAGAACCTTGATAAACCGCTGCAGAAACAGATACGCGGTCTCGCCCGTGCGGATCGGGAAGTTCTGCTGGACCTCAGGCCGTTCCTTGCCGCCAAACGGTGGATTGGCCAGCACGACGTCGCAACGGTCCTTCTCCTGAATGTCCATCAAGTTTTCAGACAGGCTGTTGACGTGGACGATGTTCGGCGCGTCGATACCGTGCAGGATCATCGCCCGGTTGTGGTCGATCTTGCCATCCTTGCCCTTGGGCGCGGCCCAGCTTTCCCAGCGATATTGCTTCTGCAGGATGTAGCTGTAGGGTTTACCGTCTAACGCAGCTTCGTCCGCTCGGTCCTGTTCCAGGCCGTCCAGGTATTTCAGGAACAGCAGCCACGACGTTTGTTCCGTGTAATCCAACTCGGTCGTGCAGCCGGCTTCTTTCCAGAGCACGTCATCAATGTTCTTGAACGCTTGTTCAAACATCCGTCATCCATTTCGAAAACGCCTAACGACGCTCTGTAAGCTCGACAACGAGCAATACGACACGCCAGGGTCATACGCGGGTAGAGTCCATAGTTACGCTAGAGAAGGGCTGTCGTGCGTCCTAAACCGCTATGGGAGGCAAGGACGCACGGCAACGCTAGGAGCGACCCAGCTGCCCATCATGCGAAGCCGAAGGCGACGCGGGGGCTATTGTAGTGGATTTTGATGTTTAGGTGGCGGGGAGGCGGACGAGTCGAAATTGCAGAACCCCGCATACTCGGCTTGCCAAAGGGAGCGTAATTGTTCGTTCGCCACGAACAAATCGCGAAAGCACACTTTGCGATACCTCAGCCTGTTTGGCGATGTCATTCACTGACCGCCCGCTTTTGAGAATCGCATCTCGAATCACAGCTTCCAAGTCGCTGGAGTCAGTCAGTGGTGTCGGTACCGCCCGCGTTTGTGTCGGTTTCTTTGTCGGTGTCTTCTTGGGCACGCTCATGTATCCACTCGTCAAAACTCTGCTTGCCAAATTTGGGCTCTGAGGCTTCGCGTAACAATCGCTCTAGCTGGGCGAAGTCGTCCATGTCCTCTACGCCGCCCGCATCGCTAGGTTGCGAATTGTCGCTGCCTGCCATTGGTTACCCTTTTTGGTCGGGATACTACGCTGTTCCAACTCTGCAGCGATGTCGCGGTAAGTATAGCCCTTCGCCCGCAGGTTGTGGATTTCAAGGATAACTGCTTGTTCAAAGGCATTCCTGATCAACCTTTTACCATCCGCTGCGAGATCGAAACCGTACGGTACGGTGCCGACCCGCTCGCCCTTCGATTGTTTATGCCGAAGCGCCATCGTGGTGCGCTCGCTCACCTGATCCCTCTCAAACTCTGCCATAACCGCCAACATGCGGAATACCATCTTTCCCGCCGCGCTCGTGGTGTCGATCTTTTCCGAGAGGCTTACTAGGTCGGCACCCGCTTTGTCGAGCTGTTCGCCGATCACAATGGTGTCCTTGGTCGATCGTGCCAGCCGACTGAGCGAATAGACCACCAAAGCCGACTGTGTGCGGCATGCCAGTTCAATTGCTGCCTGGAGCCCAGGTCGGTTGTCGGCTCTGCTCCCGCTAAAGCCTGCATCGGTCATTGTCTTGACCAGCTCATAGTCGTTGGCAAGCCACCAAGCTGCCAGCTTGGCATGCTGAGCATCGATGCTCACTCCCTCGTTCGCCTGATCCTCGGTGGAAACCCGAACGTACCCTACTGCTGTTGGAATCGTCATGGAACTGCAAGCCCCTTTTGGATATGTCATATGGCATAAGTCTAGGCTCTGGCTTACATATGTCAATCGGCATAATTCTGGGTTTTGTAAAAGACCGACAGTCAGAAGCAAGAGATCGAGCGGTGGTTACAGGGCAACGGACTAACGGATGCCAAATGGTACGTAGACAAGGCAAGCGGCAGCAACACAAAGCGTCCGGCGTTTGAACGACTCCAGACCGACATCTTCAACGGCGACGTCAAGACCATTGTTTGCTGGAAGCTGGATCGCCTTTCACGCAGCGTGCGCGATGGCATCAATATCCTTGCGGATTGGTGCGACAAGGGGCTTCGCGTAGTGTCCACGTCGCAGCAAATCGACTTCAGCGGATCACTCGGAAAGATGCTGGCCGCCGTCTTGCTAGGCATCGCCGAAATGGAGCAGGAACTCCGTCGGGAACGACAGGCCGCTGGCATACGGGCAGCAAAGTCCCGGGGCGTCTACATCGGCCGGCAGCCTGGAACGCTGAAATCGAATCCGAGTCGTGCAAGGAAATTGCGAGACCAAGGACTTACCATCGCTGAAATCGCAAAGTCGCTAGGCATCTCCGAGCGAACGGTGTTCCGATACGTTTCTGCATAATGGCAGGACTCTCATTACGTATACTCGACGCTTGGGCGTCTCGTACCGTTTCTAAGTTGCGACCACGGGATCCCTTCGCTGGAAGAGTTCTGACTAACCATCTGCTTCCCCCCGGCGAGATGGATCGTTAGTGTTGACCGAGTTGCGGCGGTTGACTTTTTAGCAAGTTAGGCCTTGCAAAACAATAAGTTACCGAACTGGTATTTACTTTGGGGGTGCTAGTTTTGTAAAAATGGTCGTATGCAAGACGCAGCAACCATCGAAATGATTCATAAAAAGTACGTCGCCATTTTAGCAGACTTGGATG
>JBGSJT010000631.1:0-18668 GCA_041741715.1 Pirellulaceae bacterium
CTGGGCTGTGCGACAAACAGCAATTCAGCGAGTATTTTCGAATTCTAATTTCTTGTATTTTGTTCCGCTCATGCTTCCGTCGGGTTCACCCCGGCGGAGCAACAACTGGCAGCTACACACGTCATAGGAAGCTTGTCTTGCTCTCCGTCCGATTTATTCGGGCGGAAGCAGCGAGTCTCTCTGGATGTCGTTGCTTCCGCCCTAATAAATCGGACGGAGAGCGATACACAGCCGGATTGTAGTAGTAGGTAGCCGCCAGTTGTCGCTCCGTTGGGGTAAACCCATCGGAAGCGGAACAAATCCCGCCTCAACACAAAATTGCCAAACTGCTATTTGTCGCACAGCCCAGGCTCCGTCTGGGAACCCACTGCCTTGCAGGCTCCGCCTGTCTAAACGTGGCAGGCGAGGCGGAGCCTCCGGTGCAGTGCGTTCCCAGGCAGAGCATAGGAACGAGAGCGCTTGCGGCGAGGCCCACGGCTAGTGACTGAGGTTCACACAAAACAAAATCAACTAATCCATAGTAGTATCCTCAACGGTAACCGATAGCAGTTGGAATTCGTCCCCCTGCGTGACTTGAACTTTGGATGATCCACACTTCTCACAACGGAATACGAAATCTTCGATGGTGAAACTAAGCTGGCACTCTCGACACAAAGCCTGAAGACTGACCTGTTCGATTTGGAGTTCGCATTGCGTTAAGCCGTAGTCAGTTCGCACTTGTTCCACGGCGGATTGAACCAGCGCGGGGTCGACGCCAGCGAGGGGACCGATAGCGATCTTCATTCGACGAATTTTCTGAGCGACAACCGGTGCTGCCGCGATCAATACTTGCGCACAGAGAGCTTTGACCAGCGATAGTTCATGCATGGCTAAACTCTTGGGCAATACGCTGCACAGCATGGCAAATGTGGCGATCGAGAGTGTCTTGGGGAGTACAGTTGATTGCGATCGGGATACCCCACAGTACGATCCGATGCGGAAGCGCGTTGAGCGCAGCGGCCAGCTCAAGCACACTTCGCAGATCAAATTGATGCGTCGAGTGCGAACGCAAGGCTGGGAATTCTACGGATTGTCGTCGCTCACCTTGCTCGGTGAGTAGCGTCTGCAATTGGCCCTGAGGACCACGCGTCAATTCAAAACGGAGCAAACAGTCTGACTGGCAAGCCAGCGCGTCTACTACGTGTGTGGGTGTCCGTGGATCGAACCAGTCCAATGCCTCGTGTGGCACAGCAGCTTTCTGTAGACATACTGGCGAACAACCCAAGTCCATCGCCATCAATCGCTCGACAACCTCCCAGCCTGCGCGATCATCACCGTGGGGACTGCCAATGCCAATGACCAGCGGAGGGGGCGATGGGATGGGCATTGCAAGTGCTGGCTCGTGTTCTGTCGCCGATTTCATCGTCGGTCGATCTCCACTCTGAGGAAATGCGTGGCGCAACTGATACACGGATCGTATGCTCGGATCAGACGTTCACAAGCCATCCCCAACTCTGCGTCTGGCAGATTCAAAACGCTGGGTAGGTAGGCTCTCAAATCTACTTCAATTTGTCGTTGATTCTGAGAGGTTGGCGGCACGATTTTGGCGAATTCAATCAACCCTTGCGACGTAGTTCGATAGCGATGGAAAATCATCCCGCGTGGGGCTTCGGTCGCCCAGGCTCCTTCGCCAGCCTGCGGCTCATAGGCGACTCTGGCAGGTGCACATCCCTGATAGTCATCGATGATCGACAGTGCTTCTTCGAAAGCGTGTACTACTTCCAGTCCGCGTGCGACAATGGATTGGTAAGGATTCATGCATGGCCACTCAATGCCAACCTTATCGGAAAGCTGAAAGGCTGCGGGATATAGAAGCTGTCGATTGAGGTTGACTCGCGCCAGCGGCCCGACGAAGTAGTTGGTTTCGGTCGGCAATCGCACCGCTTGAAGCGCAGTACTGTGTGCTACCTGTCGTTCGTCAAAATGGGCTTCGAATTCGTGACTAGCGATATCCAGGCCTCTTGTCGAAACCAATCGTCCCTCGTTCATGGGGTACTCGTCAGGATGCCGCAGGGCAACCATTTCGTAGTCGCGCACAAATTCTGGAAACTCAAAACCGGCGACCCACTTCGTAACTTCAATCGCTGCGTCGAGCCCCCAGAGGAAGTCATCTCTGAGGCTCAGCAACTCCGCACGGCGCGGTGCGCGATAGAAACCACCAACGGCCACGTTGATGGGATGTACCGCTCGGCCACCGGTGACCTCGAGTAGTCGATTGCCGATTTTCTTAAGTCGCAAACCGCGATTGACTTCGTCTGGATAACGTTTGGCCAACTCGATACTGTTCGCGCATCCGAAGAAGTCGGGGATATGCAACAAGTGCATATGGACCCCATGGCTTTCGATCCATTCGCCACAGTATAGCAAGCGCCGCAAGCGTCGGATCTCAGGTGTGATGCTCACTCCCAACGCCTGCTCCAAGGCGTGAACAGCGGTCATTTGATAGGCGATGGGGCAGATACCGCAGATGCGCGCCGTGATATCTGGCACCTCTTCCAAAGGGCGGCCACGCAGCAGCGCCTCGAAGAAACGTGGCGGCTCATAGATCGACAACTGCACATCCTGCACCACGCCGTCTTCTATTTGCACGCGCAGCGCTCCTTCACCTTCCACACGAGTGATCGCGCCAACTTCGATGGTACGGGTTTGCTGGCTGGTCATACTGTGCCCGATTCGGAATGTGGGTCGATGCGGTCGCCAGTGGCCTTAAATGCCTCTGCATCCGCATTAAAATTGCGGAGCAGCGGAACCAACTGCATTCGCGTGATACGATCGCGCACATACGAATCTGCCAAGCTATCGCAGTTGGCCTGCGGGACGGGGCCGAAACAGCCATAGCAGCCACGTTGGAAATCGGGGCAGATGGCTCCACAACCAGCTTGCGTGACAGGCCCCAAACAGGCGACGTCTTGCGCGACGGCAATGCATACTGTTCCACGACGCTTGCAGTCTAGACAAACACTATGCGTCGGCGTGCGCGGCTTGCGTCCCGCCAGTAGCGCCTGAAGTACTTCTAGAAGTTGAAAGCGATTGATGGGGCAGCCACGCAGTTCGAAATCGACGCGTACATGATCGGCGATGGCCGTTGAGGTAGCTAGCGTCTTAATGAATTCTGGCCGAGCATACACACTTCGCACATACTCTGCCCGATCCCCCCAATTCTTAAGCGCTTGAATACCTCCGGCGGTAGCGCAAGCACCGATCGTAACCAATGTCTGAGACTGCTCGCGGACAGACTGTATGCGTTGCCGGTCATGGGAGGTTGTAATCGATCCTTCGACGAGCGCTATATCATAGGGGCCAGCTTCTATGTGGCTGGAAGCTTCAATAAAGTGCACAATTTCAACCGTCTCGGCCAGGGACAATAGCTCGTCTTCACACGAGAGCAATTGCAACTGACAGCCATCGCATGACGCAAATTTGAAGACAGCAAGTCGTGGTTTGTGGGGCATGATTGAAACGTAAATGTTAAGTAAAAAGCAACGGAGCGTGATGGCTACATTCAAACCGGGCGATCGGAAACACACATCTCTGGTACGGGCTCTGTCACAAATCGTAGACGCTCAACCAACGCCTGACACGATCGTAACTCAAAACAGGTCCATCTTTGCAAATAAACTCCGGTCCGAGTTGACAATGTCCACATAGGCCCACCGCGCAATTCATATTGCGTTCGAGCGTTACCCAGATATTCTCGCTAGGGATGCCGCGCGACTCGGCTGACTTGGCGACGTAACGCATCATAACTTCGGGACCACAAGTGAACACGCGCGTTGTAGCGGGGCGTGGAATCGACAGACGTTCTAGCAATAGCGTGACCACTCCAACTTGTCCTAACCAATTGTTAACGGGACGATCGACGGTCAACTGCACTTCGATCGTGGCCTGTCGCCAGTGGTCAACCTCCGACTGATAGAGCAGGTCTGCCGGAGTTCTGGCACCAATCAACACGCTTACTTGGCCATACTGCTGGCGGTGCTGGATGACGCTGGCAATCATGGATTTAAGTGGTGCCAATCCAATACCTCCTGCTGCGATGATCAGATCTTGGGGGGCGGCGGGAGGCGTTGGCTGAGCCATGGGCCAGCTTGTGCCAAACGGGCCGCGCAACCCCAAGTGCAGGCCAACTCCGCCGCGCTGGATCGCTTGTGTCACCGTCCCTACACCGCGAATCGTATGTTGAAGTAGTTTAGACGTGGTCTGGCCCGAAATTGAAATCGCAGCCTCTCCCACGCCAGGGACGTAGAGCATATTGAACTGCCCCGGCTCAAAGCGATATTCGCTGGCAACTCTCGGATTGGTGAATGCGAGTTCGATAGTGAAAACGCTCGGAGCCTCAACCGCCATGTGTTTAGTTGTCACCCCCCAAGTCTGCCACGGGTCAGATTTAGCTTCGCATGGGTTGGAGTGAGTCGTTCTCATTGAGTCTCCTCAGCGGGGAGTGAGCCATTTTGCTCGACGGTGGAGCGTGGCAGGTGACAAACGGTCGGCGGTGGCTCGACAATCGGTAGTCTACGGCTTGCCTTAGGAGGCTCGCGTAAGGCAGCCACTTCTTCTGTCAAATCGATACCCACTGGGCACCATGTAATGCAGCGACCACAGCCAACGCAGCCCGACGATTCGAATTGATCGTGCCAACTGGCCAGCTTGTGTGTGAGCCATTGTCTAAAGCGACTTCGACGATCATTGCGCACCGTGCCGCTGGCGGTATAGCTAAAATCGATGTTGAAACAGGAATCCCATTGCCGCAGCCGCTCGACATGTTCGCCTGACAAATCGGCTACCTCAGACACGGAACTGCAGAAGCAAGTCGGACAAACCATGGTGCAATTGGTACACGACAGGCAACGCTCCGCCACCGCGTCCCAACGCGGATGTTCGAGATTGTCCAGCAAGACATTGCGAATATTCGTGGTATCCAAACGCTTTTCAATTTGCTCGACCGCTCCTTGCTGTCGAACAAGCGTGTGCTCGATATCTCGCGGTGTGGCCGCTTCCGTCGTGATGACTGTCAAAATCTCCGCGCCTCGCGGCGAACCGATTTCGACCACGAAGCAATCGGGCAACTCAGTTAGAGCCAGATCAAAGCCCGCTTGGCACTTGGGGCCGGTCTGCATCGACGTGCAAAAGCAAGTAGCGGCTGCTACCGTGCAATTGACGGCGATAATCAGCACAGCTTCGCGTCGCGACTTATAGATTGGGTCGACGTAGGGGCCTTCCATGAAGATGCGATCTTGGACTGCAATCGCAGCCAACTCACAGGCTCGAACTCCTAAGAATGCCAACTGTGGTGCTGGGTCGCGCAGTGTCTCGAAGGCCCATCCGGATGAATCGAGACGAGCAGTAGAGAGCGAGACTCGCGGCGGAAACAAGAACTGTTTCCATGAGTGCGGGCCGAGATTGAATTCGAAATGGTACAGGTGGTCAGCATGTGTCAGCCGATATTTGCCCGGTTGTTGAGAGTCACCATAGCCACGTGGCAGATCGGCTAGCGTGTCGACTGGGCCGTAGACAATGGCCTCATCTTCAAGCCTGGGGCCAAGCACTGTAAAACCTAAACTCTGTAGGTGCTTGAGCAAGCGATTCAATTCAGCTTTGGCGAATTTCTGAAGCATCAACCTTTTCGCTTGTTCGAAGAATACTGACCCCGGTTTTTCGCACCGTGCATGGTTGCTCAAGCATGATACAAATCGAGCAATTGCAGTCGCGTTGCCAACAGTCGCTGTGCGAGAGCTTTGGAGAGCGCACGCATGACATGGAAACCCAATTCGAAGTTCTGTTCGAAGCGTTGTCGCAGTAATTCCGCGTCGAAGGCGATCAGTTGTACGTCGTCGTTGGCGATGGCCGTGGCGGTCATCAAGCCGTCACCGACGAGGGCCGACCACGCCAAAAAATCACCACTGCCGATCGACAATATCGTTTGCCTGCCACTGTTGGCGGTTAGCATCACTAATCGAACAGTCCCAGCAGCGACGAGGTATAGCTCCCTATGTAGCTCGGATTCGTTAAACAGCACCTCACCCGCCGGCAGCGACCGGATGTGAGCCGTGGTGGCTAACTGTCGTACCAGTCCTTCGTTCAGCTCCGATAGCGTCTGCATGCTTCTGAGGATCGTAAATGGATCAACCAGTGCAGCAGCCATTCTTACTCGACCCCTTCGCGAAGCATCACGTGGCAAGCCACGCAACTAGTCGTCAACTGATTGAACGCCAGCGCAGCCCCTTCCGCATTGTGGCGTTTTGCTTGACGCACAAGCTCCTGGTTCGCCATGTCAAACGTGCGCAATTGCACTCGATAGCTCTCGTTCTTGCTGCGCACAAATCCTTCTATTCTTCCCAGAAGCCGCATTTGCTCTGAATCTTTAGCTAGTTTGTCGAAGTCACCCTTGGTCAGCGACTCCAAAATCGATTTGGAGTAGTCCAATTTCCTTTCCATCCAAAAGCTCATGGGCCGCTCGACAGTCACCTGGGGAACCTTTCCTTCTGTTTGATCGACTGCTTGATCGACGGTCGATTTAGTCTCCACTTGCGGCTCTTGCGATGTGGCAGGGACGCCTAGTGCGCAAATACAAAATCCAAATCCAAATGTGATGGCCAAGTTTCGCATAATCTTCGGTCCTTCGCGTGTTCGTTGGTGTTGCTAGCAGTATCCGATGATCAATGATGCAACTCGTATGCCGCTCGCCTAACAGGACCTAATCTTTTGGAAGCAATTCGATTCGATTGATTCGTTATTCTCGCTGGAGAAGGTAGTCCCCTATTGTATCAAAGTAGAGTGCAGTGTTTCCAGTCCTGTCCTCAAGAAGCGCTTCGGATTGACGCACGATATAGCGACCAGCAGATTTAATGGACTGCAAATTGCACACAGCAATCTGCACTCACATCAACTGAAATGGTCAGATGTGAATTCCAACTAGGCGTGCGTCTTTGGCACAGTTTGCCCAGTTAGATGTGCGAATGTGGCTGTTGTGCAGTTTGGCATACAGTGCGGAACGAACACACGTGGCTGAGATGTAGAACAACTATGAAAACTATTTTCCGAAAACCTGAAACTTTGTGGTGGTTGGCCTGTGGTCTGCTAGCTGTATTTATCGTCCTGCTGTTGGCGCGTCGGCTGATGGGCTAAAACTTGATCTGTATTGGAGAATAGAAAATGCGAGTACTCCTGGCAACCGATGGATCGAAACATGCTGAACACGCAGCGAATCTACTTGCGAGATTACCGCACTCGCAGCCGCTGGAGTTGACGATTCTAGCCGTGACGCCACTGATGGACTTTCATGGTTCGATCGAAGTGGTCGAGTGGATGAAGCGCAGCCAAGAATCTGACAAGCAAAAAGTTGCGGATGCTTGTCGGCGGATTGCACGACTCTTTGAAGGGGCCGATTGTCGGCTTCAAACCGTAGTTGTCGACGGACATCCGGGGAGCACCATTGTCGCGCAAGCAGTGACGCTGAAGTCTGAGCTGGTCGTGCTGGGGGCAATGGGAGCCAGCATGCTCGAACGAATGATGCTCGGTAGCACCAGCGACTTCGTGGCGACGCACGCCCCGTGCTCCGTGCTGGTCGTTCGGCCCAACCAAGGGGAAGCGACCGCCCATCGAAATCTTAAGTTGTGCATTGCGGATGACGAATCACCAGCGGCGGAATTCGCGATGGAACAGCTTTCAGAGTTTGGCTGGGGCGCTCACACCCACATCGACCTAGTCAATATGATACCTGCCCCACTGACCTATTCAGAGATCCCTGTGACCTATGATTCGGAGGCATTGCGGGACGCTATGCTCGAAAAACTGAACGCGCGGCTCGAAAGCCTCAAGTCTCTTTCGCCCCATGTGCAGCCGCATGTGATCGAGTCCAGCCACATTGGCGAGGGGCTGGTTGACTTTACCCAACGGCATGCCAGCGATATGCTCGTCTTGGGTAACACGGGACGTGGCTTGTTGACTCGGTTTCTGATGGGAAGTACCTCCCGCTTTGCCATTCGCCACGCGCGTTGCTCGGTTTGGCTCGCGCGGCAACTGGCCACATGATTGAGAGGATGTGGCATCATGCCTCGACCGCTGAGGTGCTCGGGTTAGTCGGTAGTGATCCTGAGAATGGACTGACACGACTTGAGGTGGAATCGCGACAGGAGCAATTCGGCCCCAATGCCATTCCGGTGCCGCGTGGGCAAGGGCCCGTACTTCGCTTCTTGCTCCAGTTCCATCAACCGCTGCTGTATATTCTGTTGGTGGCAGCAGTCATCACTGCATTGATGCGCGAATGGGTGGACGCTTCGGTTATCTTTGGCGTAGTGCTGGTGAATGCCATCATCGGTTTCCTCCAAGAGTCCAAAGCCGCTAAGGCTCTCGAAGCCCTGAGGAAGACCACACTGACCCCAGCGCGGGTAATCCGCGCGGGTGAGACTCGCCATATTGACTCTTGCGACTTGGTTACCGGTGATATCGTGCTACTGCAGTCGGGGGACAAAGTTCCAGCAGACCTGCGACTGCTTCGGACCCGCGACTTAAAAATCGACGAATCAGCGCTGACCGGCGAGTCGCTTACGACGGAAAAACTGGAGCTGGAATTACCGCTAGAAACTCCCCTAGCTGAACGTCAGAACATGTCGTTTGCATCGACCTTGGTGACCTATGGCCAAGGGCGCGGTGTGGTCGTCGCGATCGGCGCGCAAACAGAGGTAGGTCGTATCTCTGAAATGATCTCGACAGTTAATGCGTTGGAAACACCGTTGACGCGGAAGATAGCCAAGTTCAGTCGAGTTCTACTAGTGGTGATTCTTCTGCTGGCTGGAGTGACTTTTGCAGTCGGGGTGTGGCGCGGCCAATCGTCGTTTGACATGTTCATGGCCGCCGTAGCCTTAGCCGTAGGGGCGATTCCAGAGGGACTACCTGCTGCGGTTACGATAACACTGGCGATTGGTGTGTCCCGTATGGCCCGTCGTCGCGCGATCGTCCGAAAACTTTCTGCGGTGGAGACTCTCGGTAGTACGACCGTAATTTGCTCAGACAAAACGGGGACGCTGACGGTGAATCAAATGACCGTCCTAGAGATTTTCGCCGGTGAGAAATTGTACTTAACCACGGGTACGGGCTACGAAGCCACTGGCGAAATACGCGCGAATGAAGAAGATGCTCGCGGTTTAGCGGACAATGTGGAGGACAACGTAGCCGCCAAGCAATGCTTGCGCGCAGGTTTGTTATGCAACGATTCGCAGTTGGTACGCGGTGAGTCGCGTTGGGAGGTTCAGGGTGACCCAACGGAAGGTGCGTTGATTGCCGCCGCGCGCAAAGCTGGCCTGGATAGCATTCAATCCGCAGAGCCGATGCCTAGGCAGGACGCTATTCCGTTCGAGTCGCAGTACCAATACATGGCAACATTGCACGATACGTGTTCAGATCGTGCTAGACAACTAATTGTGAAGGGGGCCGTTGAAGTCGTCTTGTCCAAGTGCATAGTCGCCCTAAACGCTCAAGGTGAGACGATACCACTTGACTTGGCTACGGTGAACCGCAAGGTCGAAGCGATGGCAGCCAAAGGGTTACGTGTGTTGGCGTTCGCTGGTAAAGCGTTGCCACAAACCACCAAGAGCATCACACATGACGACATCGGCGAATTGGTTTTCTTCGGGCTACAGGGGATGATTGATCCCCCTCGAGCAGAAGCCCTAGCTGCAATCAAAGCCTGTCAAGCTGCTGGCATCCGAGTAAAAATGATTACCGGTGACCATGCACTGACGGCGCACGCCATCGCTCGGCAACTGGGGCTGGAGGGCATAGTCGCTCCTGGTGAGCACGCTCCGCTCGTCAGAACTGCCTTTGATCTAGCGTCGACCACCGATGAGGAGTTGCAGGAGATTGCTGATGAAACTGCTGTCTTCGCGCGCGCCACACCTGAACTAAAACTACGGCTTGTGCGTGCCTTACAAGCCAAGGGGCACATCGTCGCTATGACTGGAGACGGCGTCAACGATGCGCCTGCCTTGAAACAGGCCAACATTGGGGTAGCGATGGGGATTGGCGGAACGGAAGTTGCCAAGGAAGCGGCTGACATGGTTCTAACGGACGATAACTTCGCGACAATTGAGGCTGCAGTCGAAGAGGGACGCGGCGTTTTTGAAAACTTGACCAAGTACATTGTTTGGAATCTGCCAACGAGTATGGGCGAAGGACTTGTAATCCTCGCTGCAGTCTTTGCGGGAGTGCCATTGCCCATACTTCCAGTTCAGATTCTGTGGATCAATATGACCACGGCAGTACTCTTGGGGGTTATGCTCGCTTTCGAGCCGAAAGAGAGCGAAATCATGAACATGCCACCTCGCAATCCAGAGACACCAATACTGACCGGTGAGTTGATCGGGCGAATCGTCGTTGTGTCATTGATCATGCTAGTCGGTGCCTTTGGTTCATTCGAGTGGGCACTTGGAGCTGGATACAACGAAGTAGTCGCTCGAACGGTAGCCGTCAATGTTTTCGTCGTTGTCGAACTATTTTACCTTTTCAATTGTCGCTCACTGCATAAATCCATAGTCGAGATTGGCCTGTTCTCAAACCGTTGGATTGGCTTGGGGGTGGCCAGCATGATCGTGCTGCAGCTCGCGTTCACCTACGCACCCTTCATGAATCAGATTTTCCATAGCGCTCCGATTGGGTGGGATGCGTGGTGGCGAATACTTCTCACAGGCGTATTCGTATACACAGTCGTGGGACTGGAGAAATCGCTTCGACGCAAATTTGCTCCTCGCCGCGTAAGCATCGAGCGGAAATTAAGTGTCGGGACTCACCCATAGCTGCGGTCGCCAGACCGCAGGGAGTCTACGTTCTAGCGAACGTAGCTACGACAGTTATTTCCCGAACGATGCCTACCAGTGCATGACGAAGCCACCATCGACATTGATCGTCTGCCCCGTAACTTGAAGAGCGCGATCCGAGGACAGAAAAACGACCATCGACGCAATGTCTTCGCTTGATTGCCAACGACCGAGTGGGACGATGCTCGAGATTTTCTTAGTTGCCCATTCGTCGTAGCTCTGCCTCTCGTTTTCAGGTGCGCTGTCGTGCCACGCTTGCCACACAGATCGATTGAGCGGCGTTTGGACCATGCCGGGACAGACGGTGTTGACGCGGACGCCATGGCGCGCGAGGTCTTTGGCCATGCACTGCGCAAAGTTAATGTTGGCCGCCTTGCTGGCGCTGTAAGGTGGATCGGTCTGCGAACCGATCTGCCCCGCCACGGACGCCAGGAACACAAACGTGCCCCGTGACTTTTCAATCAGATGGGGAGTCACCACGTGTGCCAGATTGACCATGCCCAGGATGTTGACTTCAAGCGTTCGCGCCCAATCGCGCGGCTCAAGATTGGTAAATGGAAATCCAAATTTTCCCGAGCCAATCGCAGCGCAATGCACGACGTGTTCAATCGTCCTACTCTTCGCGATAAACTCAGCGAACTTACGTCGGGAATCATCTAGATTGACAAGATCCACGACCGCTGCATCGATTTGGACCTCAAACTGACTACTCAATTCATTGGCAACTGTCGTGACCTGTGGAGAGACATCCCACAACAGCAACGAACATCCTTCGTCGGCAAACATGCGTGCTGTCGCCAAGCCAATCCCGCTGGCGGAGCCAGTAATCAGCGCCGTTCGTCCGGATAATCCTAAGTCCATGCGTTCGCTCCTTGTTTTCTACCGATGCCTTCGCGTCTTAGGCTGCCTGCATGATGCGTCTTGAAGTGACATTGTGCGGCCAATAGAGCACAAATTCTAGCAGTCATCCAGCACGCTACACGCTTCATGCCCGTGTTCTTGATCGAAGATCGTTACGTCTCCCTCCCCTTGGAGGATACTTATCAGCAGGTGTGGACTCTGCTACCACATGCCATACGACGCATTCTTGAACCGGCGAATGAAAGCTGAATAGTGCATCCTTGTCATCAACCACAACTTCAATTCACAGTTCGTGCTCGTGCTCAGTGAAACGGTGCTCGTACTCGGGGGGCGTATCGAGTTAGAGCAAGAGCAGGAATCCAGGGGACGTTTCACATAGGCAGAACTATTGGCCAAGAACCTGATCCATCCAAGCGGCGATGCCAGCTAGACGTTTGCGGTCGCCCCCAGCGACTTCAGCCGTGGCCCAGCCATTGAACTGCTGTGCGTCTTCTTCAGCCACGACCAGCACCGAGTTAGCTCCTAAGGTTTTGGCTAGATCGATGGCGGCACGTAGATTCGGATTGGAACTGTTGACAACGCCATGCACCGGCAGCCCTGTCTGTTGGATTGCATCTGCGATCTGACCTGGATCGAGTTTCGAGCTAGGTGTGATCTCCGTACCGTCAAATCCAAGCTCCTTCAAGAGCTTGAATTTGTCAAACACGCTGAGGTTCTCAGTCACCATGTGGAACTTGACCGCCTTGCGGATTCTCGGTTTGGGGGCGATTTCTTCCGCGCGCATTAATCCACTAACCAACGTAGCAGCGGCGGCAGAACATGTCGCGGCGATAAAGCGGCGACGGTGGTGAAGGCGATGTTGCATTGACTGTATCCGCATTGTGGTGATGTCGTGGATCGCTCACTGGATTATTGGTAGCCGTTCACCTTTGATTGAAGAGTAGAACAATTGTCCCCAATTGTTCAGAATTCTATTGCCCCCAATTGTTCAGTTTTTTGAGGGGATTAAGCAATCCGAAGCGGTGAACCATTGAGACCATGGTTCTACTCTGTCTCAATTCCGACGTTTAACGTGAACGGTTACGATTATTGTTTGATCAATCTGCCGTAAAGCGACTGACCGGCAGAGCGGTCAGCGACTTTGGGACTAGACGATCCCGTGGATGCCGGGCATGGCGACCTTCCATTGCGGCAGTTCGGTCTCCCATGTCAAATCTCGCATGTCGACTAGGCTCTCGTTCTCATTCATCTTGTCCTGCCAGCGTATCTCTTGGCCAGAATAGGCTGAATCGCGAGCCATGATGGCCAGCATCGTCGATTTGGCCCCGTACACACCGTTGTTGAGCGAATCACCTTTCTTGCGTGCGGCGTACATCGCATCATGTTCCAGTTGATGACAAACCCGACTGGCTGCGGTGGGCGGAGCCTTTAACTGGTCAGCATTGGGACCAGTGAAGTTGTACAAGGTGCGTTGCATTCCAGTGCAGCGGCCAACTGAGTCATCGGATCCGCATTCAAAGCCTGCAGCGCTGCACCACTGCCGCGACCTCCACAGCCAACCAGCCCAATGCGAATGATGTCGCTACCCGACGCCGCGTGGACAGTCCGCTGAAATCCGCCGACCATCGCGCTCGCGCCCACGACAGAAGCTGCCGACTCTCCGAGAAACTTGCGGCGCGTGGAAGGTGCGAGTTGTTTAGCCGCTTGTTCCATCGAGATTGTCTCCCATTCACCGGTTAGAATTAATAGTTTTCTTGACACTTCTTGCTAAACAACACCACTACTACGCTCGTTCCCAGGCTCCTGCCTGGAAACCAGATGATGGAGTTCAGCCAGAAGTCTCATTTTCTTAAAAGAGTTTACACCAATGGAGACTGTCAGAGATACCAATTGAGTATAAATATCGATCTGCGCTACGGGCTTGGCCTGGCGTAATCGACAACTCAGATAGGAATAGACTATGAGTAGCAAGACAATTCGAGTGGGCATCATCGGCACTGGGAGTCGCGGAATCACCTGCATCGGACGGCAAATCGCTGAACAAAGTCGTGAACTGAATATGGCGATTACCGCCTTTTGCAATCGCACCGCAGAGCGCATGCGTGTTGCCTTGGACGACGTTAATGCGACCGCCACCGCAGCGGGCAATGAAGCGTTTTCGCCCAAGTTTTACTGCGACGCCGAGTCGCTGATCAACGATGAGAACGTCGATGTAGTCGTGATCACCACAGCTACTTCCTCGCATCTCGAAGCGGCGCGACCGGCATTGCGATCGGGGAAGAAAGTCTACCTTGATAAACCGATCGCCCACACCATAGCGGATGCGGTCGCCATCCGCGAAGAAGAACATCGCTCCAAGAACCCCATGATCATGGGATTCACTCGCCGCTATGAAAAACCATGGGTCGAACTCCATCAGTTGCTGGAAAGTGGAGTTATTGGTGATCTGAAGATGATGCTGATGCGCGCCGTGCTGCCGTATTCGTTTTACTTTCAGACATGGCACAGGACACGTGCTATCAGCGGCGGGGCGCTCAATGACAAGGCGTCGCATTACACGGATGTCTTCAATTGGTTCGCGCGGGGACGATGCCTGCAGGTCAACGCATTTGGGGGACGAAACGTTTTTCAAGTCCGCGAAGATGCGCCTGAGTTTTGTGCGGTCTGCGACTGGGACTGTCCCTATCGGGCTAGCCAAACTCGACTGGATACTCAAGACCAAACTCGCGGAGCCGTCGATGCGAGCTACGAAAACGAGACCGATCCGCTCAAACGCAAGGATAATTGCGTCTATAAAGTGGGCGCGGATATCTTTGATCACGCCTCCATCCATTACCAATACGACAACGGCATCGTGGCGACGATTTTCTACAACGTGTATGGACCAAAATCGGACGACGAAGAAACATTTGAACTCGTTGGGACAAAGGGTCGGATGATCCTCACACGGATGAGAGGGGAAATCGACCTAGTCACTGACTACGGCGATCGTCGGCATGAAGTCATCACCTGCCGCGCGGAGGCGTTCGATTCCTCGCACTTTGGCGCGGACCGTAAACTGATTCAGGAAATCGCTGCTTTCGCGCGAGGCGGAGTGTCGCCCGTCAATGGCTGGTATGGAATGGAGGCCACGCGCATGACGCGCGCCGCCATGCAATCAATTGACGAAGGGGGCAATACGCTGCGCATGTCCGATTTGCCCGATGGTCCAGGTTTGTAGTTCACTAAGTCCCAGCTCGCACAACGACGATGCTAACGCCACAGTCTCACTCTGTTTGATGGTATTCACTTCATGAAAAAGTCACACGGTGAACCCCAAAAAATTGAAAGCAGATGGACGTATCCGCTGCTGTGCGGCATGATGTTTTTGCAATTTGCGGTCTACGGATTGTGGCTGCCCATCGCCGGACGTTTTCTCAAGGCGGATCCGGTAACTGAGGGTGGGCTTGGATTTAGCGATTCCCAAGTGGGCTGGATCATTGGTCTCGCTGCGTCGATTGGCGCTATCTGCTCCCCTTTCATCACACAGTTCGCCGATCGCTATTTTTCCGCACAACGCTTCCTGGGCGTGCTGATGATCTGTGCTGGCTCGCTAAAGTTGATCACGGTGACGCAGACTAGCTTCACTGCGTGGCTATTGTTGTCGATTTGTTTTGCGATGTTGTTCATGCCCGCCGCAGCAATCTGTAGCGCGCTGGCCATGCGACATCTCGCAAATCCGACTAAGCAATTCCCGCGAGTGCGGTTGTGGACAACCGTCGGCTGGATCACCGTGGCGTGGTTCTTCCCGCTGCTGGCACTGAAAACCAATGTCCAGTTTCAGTGGCTTCCGCCATTCTTTACCGGAGATGACGTCGAACTCATCGCGGCGAAAATGTTGACCTCAGTCCGCTGGTCGGGAATGCTGGCGATCGGTTACGGCGTGTTGGCTTTTTTTCTGTTACCTGATACGCCCCCAGTTCAGAAATCGGGGAAGCGGTTGGCAGCGTTGGAAGCCTTCGGAATGCTGCGGCAACCGACGTTTTGCGTGTTGCTAGTGGTGACTCTGCTGCTGAGTATCACGCACGTCAACTACTTTATTCAGATGTCATCGTTTCTGAAAGTTGTGGGGCTGGATGATGCCTACACCATGCCCGCTATGTCGCTGGGCCAAGTGGCAGAGTTGGTGATGTATGTGTTGCTCGGTGGTTTGCTGAGCAAGTTCGGCTTTCGCACGATGCTATTGATTGGGATCGCGGGATTCATCGCACGCTTCACTTTGCATGCTTCGACCGAACTGCCGGTTTGGTGCCAAGTGGCCGGTCAAGCGTTTCACGGAGTGTGCTATGCGTTCTTCTTCACAACGTGCATCATCTTCGTCGACCGCGCTGCACCACCCGACGTGAGAAACTCGGCCCAATCGGTCTTCAACTTCGTGTTTTACGGAGTGGGGCCCCTGCTGGCTGTGCAGTTGAATTCGCTACTCGCCCATTCTTTCGGTGGAGCGGACGGCTTGGACACTGCGGGATATCGTAAATACTGGTACGCCATGGCGAGCATAGGTTGCTTGGCCTTTGTTATCATGTGGGCGTTCTTCAATGATCAAACAGCAAAAACAGACAGCACGGCACAAGACACAGCGGAATGATTGGTTACGATTCCTTTCAGACTTTCTTTGGTGACATCCACAATCACTGTGGCATCTCGTACGCACACGGTTCGCTTGAGGACGCGCTCAATAACGCTCGTCAGCGACTCGACTTTGTGAGCATCACCGGGCATGCCCACTGGCCCGATATGCCGGAACCGGATGACGAAATCCAATACATCATCGACTTCCACGAAGAAGGTTTTGCCAAGCTAAAAAAGGGCTGGAACCAGATGATGGAGACACTGCGGTCCTTCAATCGTGAGGGAGCGTTTGTCGTTTACCCAGGTTTTGAAGTACACTTCACCGCCACCGGCGATCGCAACATCGTCTACCGCGATCTCTCCGGTGAGATACTCTATCCCACGGATCTCGCCGATCTGCATGACCAACTGCGCCGCCTGCGAGCAGTGGGGATCGAGTCGATTGCCCAACCTCACCACGTCGGCTACCGCACTGGTACGCGTGGCGTTGATTGGAATTCGTTCAGCGACGAATTTGCACCGTTTGTGGAAATGCTCTCGATGCACGGTTGCTCAGAGTCGAACGAGAACACGCGCCCTTTTTTGCATTCGATGGGCCCGAGTGACTACGAGAGCACGATCCAACGTGGATTGGAACGTGGTCTAGTCTTTGGATTCTCTGGAGGGACTGACCATCACAGCGCGCATCCAGGCAGCTACGGCCATGGATTGACCGGTGTCTGGGCGGAACAATTGACACGTGAATCGATCTGGAACGCTTTAACGATTAGACGCATGTTCGCGCTCACCGGCGATCGTATGGACGTGTGTTTCACCGTCAACGATGCACCGATGGGTGCCATTGTGTCGCGAGTTAGAACACGCAAAATTGCTTTCGATGTCCAGGCCGGAGGAGCTATTGACTGCGTCGACGTGCTGCGCGATGGACAATTGGTCAAACGGTTTTCGCAGTACGATATCGACGCTTCGCGACACACCGATTTGATCTGCACCAAAATTCATCTCGATGTCGGCTGGGGAGCGCGGCATAAGTTGACCGATTGGTTGATCGAATTGGGAATCAGCGAAGGGACTCTCATTGCTGTCGAACCCAGGTTTCGCGGGACGGAGATAGTGGCACCGACCGAAGCCACGGAAGTCGAGGGCTATTTCCATAGCCGCGTCATTGAAAAGCGAGCACGCTCGGTCGTTTATGAAACTCGCACTTCGGGTAATCCGAACAACTCAACCCCTGCGATGCAAGGGATGTGTTTGCACGTGGAAGTTCCCCGCACTGCTTCTGTTCGAGCGGTCATCAACGGAAAATTAGTAGAGTGGTCGATTGAAGCCCTCATGCAAGGTGCTCGATCGGGTCAGCTTGGTAACATTGATTCGGCTGCTTGGCGATTCAACCGCGCTCCGCTTGAGCACCAATGGCGTTGGTCTGGTGAGTGGGTCGACGCAGGGGAGCAAGACACGAGTTATTACTTACGTGTTCGCCAACGCAATGATCAATGGGCTTGGTCGTCGCCAGTTTTCTTGCGATAGCTGGTTGGAGTACAGCCTTGAGGCACCCGTGCATGTCGAGCGAGATAATGGCAGCTGAAGATCACCCTCTGGTTCCAAGGCTCAGCCTGGGAACCCGATGAATTGCAGGCTCTGCCTGCCGACGCGTCGTAAATCCAAGGACTCAGGAGGCGGAGCCTCCAAGACAGTGCGTTCCCAGGCGGGAGCCTGGGAACGAGCGTAAAGGATGGTGGCGTTCAGCGAAACGTGTCGATTGTTTCTTCAATTCCATCTGTGTTCATTTGTGTTAATCTGTGGTTTTGACTTGTTAGTTCGTTCCGGCGCATGCATTCGCGCTCATTGTCGTGATTCGCGGGCAAAGACAGTCACCGCCACCGCATACCGCGAGCTCAGCTTGATACTAAGGCGATTCAAATGTCAAACCCTTTGCTGTCTCGTTTCATGCTGGCTATCCTGGCTGGCGCCATATCGTTGTTGGCTCAGTCCGCCGTGGCAGCGGATCCCCAGCCCACTGGGTTGCGTGAAATGAACTCAGTGGCAAGACCGTCTGCCTCGCAGCAGACTGCCATCTTCAACGTTCGCTTGGTGGATGGCAATGGAGGGACGCCGCTGGACAATGCCTGCGTCATCGTGGAAGGGGATACGATTGCGTATGTTGGTCCACAATCGGCAGCCAACATTCCGCCTGATGCCGAACGCATCGATGCCTCAGGCAAGTGCCTCTTGCCGGGACTTCTCGACTCGCATTTTCATTCGCGTGACAGCGCACAAACGCTTGTCGAATACGAACTCAACAACGGCATCACCGCGTTTCGAGATCCGGGGCATCCCTTCAAGTTC
>JBGSJT010000632.1:0-3109 GCA_041741715.1 Pirellulaceae bacterium
AGGCGAACGATGAGTTGGTCCGAATCGTCCACGACGCGAACAACCTTCAGCCGAAATTCATTGGGCCGTAATGAATTCTCACGCAAACCCGGCTGTGAACTGTTTGCCTGCGGCAGTTCTTCTCCTCGCAGGAGCTTGCCAGCGAGTGACTGCGGATTGCTGGTGGCTCGAACATAGCACACGCCAGCAACCAGGATAGCGACGAGAACCACGATAGCCGTGATCCATAGAGCAGTTCCGGATTGTGATCGAATGTCGGCGTTTTCGTTCATGTTTGGTTTCCTTGTCGTTTTGTGTTAGCTGCCGTGAACACATTCTTTGTGGTGTGTTGAAGATTGGTGTTCAGAGCGGCCAATAATCTGGCAGCTTCGGCTTCTTCTGTGGACGTGTAGGTAATTGGATCGTCATCCATGGGTACATAAGGCTTCCAGCCTTGCCATTCGTGGTAACGAGTCATGGCTTCATGCCAACTGGCGGCATCGACGGTCCAAAGCAACGTCGATTCCGCCTCGACCTGCTCGATATCCTCATCGTTTCCTACTTTGCTTTTGAATGGGGCAAGGAACTGATTAAGCAACAAGCTCTGGCCGTCGAAGTCGAGTCAGAGGCCCCGGTCATCACGCGACGTCCAGCACCGATCGGTAACACATTTGATGCCGGCCGGGAAGAGGTTCATGCTCGAATCGCCCTTCACGAGCATGGGCTGGTACACGGAGGTGACTTGTATTCCTTTGGCGTCGAGTTCGAAAACCTATCACTGGGCAGCGCCGCCTGGGTTGAGTTTGATGCTCAGGATGTCAAGTTGGAAGTCACCGATGAGCGAGGGCGTATCGTACCGCTGTCAAGCGTCGAACGAAGTGGTCCCACTCTTACTGTTGGCCAGGCGCAGATTCCGCCCGCCGGATATACGACGTTTTCAACCCATGACCAGGGTATGGGAATCGTTCCAGGCCAAAAGCGATTCAATGCTGGATTCGATGCATGGCATCTCAACCCCGGACGTTATCAAGTCACCGGAAGCATACTTGTTCGTATTGCATTTCCGCAAAAGAATGGGTCAGACGATGATCGTTTCAAGAAAGACCAACCAAAATTCAAACTGACAATCCCAACTGTAATGCTTATTGTAGATGCATAAGTCCTTCATGCGTATCCATCACATATCCTTGCTTGGACTACTTGCGATGATGACATGCGCCGCACTTGGTGTCTCGCATGTCATCACATCGTATCGGCTTTGGCGTGCCAATGCTGAGCTTGCTGCGTTGCGACAGCGACTCGAATTAATCTCCGTGGATGATACTCACCTTATCGCGGCTAGGCGACTTCCTTCATCTGACCCGAATGTGCAACGATGGGCGGTTCGGTTTCCCGGTACAAGCTCCAAATGTCTTTATGCAAACTGGGGCTCGAAACCACTCTCGGACATTCGCGACACCCACTCGAAATCAACCAGAATCCAAAATTAGCTTTCTGTTTGTGGCTGGATCAGCCAGTCAGATGACTGGCACATGCGGGAATCAAGGATTGAGGCATCGTCTAACACCAACCGAAAATTAATAATTCAGTATTCCGAAGGGTCGACTATTGTTTTTGTTTTGATGGTCCATAACCGCTGGTAAAGTGTTCACTACGCAGGCCCATCAAACTTTTTAATGCAATCGAACCATCGTGGCACTTGAACCGACGCGAGACACATTGCCTACTGCCAAAGTTCGCAACCGAGCCCTTCTTAGTGAGCCAGACTAGCTGAAAAAAAGAATCCCGAGTGAGTTGGACAGGGAATTACCCAGAGTCGTTAACCCGGCGGTTTTCATAACCCAGAGACTCTGAGAGTATTTGTCTCTGGACGGCCCCCAGAGAGGGGTCGATTTGGCGAGAGTCGCGGACGGGAATCGAGTCTCTGGAGAGTGTTCGAGACCCGAGAGATTGCAGGGAAATACGAAAAAAGCCGGTGTTTTGCGTTGCTGCAAGACACCGGCTTCTTCGAATAACCTACTGCGGTCAGTTTCCTAACCAAACAGAGAAGTTGTGAGGACCGAACTCCGTTCAAAAACTCTCTCCGCACAAAGTTATCCACAAAGGAACTCTAGCCGCCCTCCTATAAAAAAGTGGTAAACGCCCGTAAAAATGACCCTATTTCTGAATACGGACAAACACATGAGGACAGCGAAATACCAAGACTTTATAACCCAGAAATGACGTCGCCGGAGTTTGGCTTCCCTGCACGAACAGGGTCATTCGCGACCGCCTTCACAGCAGGTTTCAAAGATTCGGTGACAACGCGTGCACTGCACGCTTGCCGCAAATTTCGCTTGACGGGAGCCAATCAATGTAGCACAATGTGGTATCAATCATGGCAATTGCATTCGAGGTTTAAGTTTGGAAAACGCCTGCCCTCCCATCGTTCTTGATACGAACGTTTTGGTCGCAGGAGCATGTCGACATGAAGGCAGCTTGGCATACCGAGTGCTGATGGCTGTCCTTGGCCGTCAAGTTCCACTCATGCTTACCGAAGGGATTGTGGCTGAGTATGCAGACGTTCTGGGGCGGCTGACGGTAAGAAAGCTGACCGGACTGACGGCGAAGCAAAACGCTGATTTGATCTTGGCTCTCATTTCGTTGTCGCACCAAACTCAACTCCATTTCAGCTGGCGACCGAACCTGCTCGATGAAGCGGACAACAAGTTCATCGAGGCCGCCATCGCCGCTACTGCAATCATCGTCACCTATAACGTTCGCGATTTTGCGCAGTTGGATCTCGTTAAGCACGGATGGGACGTGATGACACCGCTTGAGTTCACAACACTTTATGACCTGGAGAATTGATCATGGCAACGCTTTCCTTGCGAATGCGAGATGACCTAAAAGCAAAGGCACAAGAGTTAGCCAGCAAACAGGGCGTTTCATTAAACAGTTACATCAACGCAACGCTTGCAGCAACGATCGCTCAGACCGAGACGCTCGCGATGATGGGCGACCGTCTAAGCAATGTCGATCGGGAACAGTTGCATGTACGAGTCATGAAGTTTATGTCGAAGACTCAAAGTGGAACCGAGCCGACGCCAGCCGAAGTCGAACGAGCCATCTCGGGCCATTAAACGCCGGC
>JBGSJT010000633.1:0-2619 GCA_041741715.1 Pirellulaceae bacterium
GGCGACCAACGGTGCAGCGAATACGAAAGTCTCGCAATCGGAAATCAACGGCATCCTCTGGAAGGCATGCGATACGTTTCGGGGGGCTGTCGATCCTTCGGAGTACAAAAATTACATCCTCGTGATGTTGTTCGTGAAGTACATCTCCGATGTCTGGCAGGATCATTATGACCAACTCGTTGCCGAGTACGGTGACCCAAAGAACAAGACCGCCGAGGAGCGGATTCAGCGGCGGCTGAAGCGGGAACGGTTTGTGCTGCCTGCTCACTGCACGTTCGCAACCTTGTATGAACAGCGGAATGCTGCCAATCTCGGTGAGGTCATCAACACTGTCTTGGACGAGATCGAAGACTCCAACAAGGAAAAGCTCGAAGGGGTCTTCCGCAACATCGACTTCAACTCGGAAGCCAGTCTCGGTCAGACGAAGGAGCGGAACAACCGGCTCAAGTCGCTGCTGGAAGACTTCAATGATCCCCGACTCGACCTGAGTCCCAGTCGGGTCGGGACGATGGATGTTATCGGCAACGCCTATGAATACCTGATCGGCAAGTTCGCCGCCAACGCCGGAAAGAAGGCGGGTGAATTCTACACGCCGCCCGAAGTCTCGCAATTGCTCGCTATGTTGGTCGATCCGCAGCCGGGAGAACGCATCTGCGATCCGGCGTGCGGGTCGGGATCGCTACTCATCAAATGCGGTCAGCAGGTTGGCACGAAAGATTTTTCATTGTGGGGACAGGAGAACATCGGGGCAACATGGGCACTTGCCAAAATGAACATGTTCCTGCATGGGATGGATAACGCTCGCATCGAATGGGGCGACACGATCCGCAACCCAAAGCTGCTCTCAGACGACCGGCTGATGAAGTCCGAAGTGGTCGTCGCCAATCCTCCGTTTTCGCTCGACAAGTGGGGAGCCGATGAAGCGGGTGCTGATCATTACAACCGCTTTCACCGAGGCGTGCCGCCCAAGAGCAAAGGGGACTACGCCTTCATCTCGCACATGATCGAAACGATCACCGAAACCAGTGGACGGGTCGGCGTGGTTGTGCCTCATGGTGTTTTGTTTCGGGGATCGAGTGAAGGCAAGATTCGCCAGCAACTGATCGAAGAAAACCTACTTGATGCAGTGATCGGTCTTCCAGCGAACCTGTTCTTCGGCACTGGCATCCCCGCCGCCATTTTGGTTTTCCGCAAACAGAAAGCCGACAAGTCAGTCGTATTCATCGATGCCAGCCGGGAGTATGTGGACGGCAAGAATCAAGTATCGCTGTCGGACGCACACTTGGAAAAGATCGTCGCCACGTACAAGGCACGGGAGAACGTAGACAAGTACGCCTACGTCGCTGACTTCGACGAGATGAAAGAGAACGACTTCAACCTGAACATTCCCCGCTACGTGGACACGTTCGAGGAAGAAGAGGAGATCGACATCCGAGCTGTGCAGCAGGATATTGATTCGCTGGATGCCGAGTTAGCCCAAGTCCAAGAGCAGATGCAGGGGTATCTGAAGGAGTTGGGACTGTGACAGTAAAGCGTGAACGATACACACCAACCGATATCGGTCCGACTCCGTTGGATTGGGAAGCACCCTTGCTGAAGGAAGTATCTTCGCTGATTGCGAACGGCTTCGTGGGCACTGCAACTCCATTTTACACCGACGACACCGGAGTCCGGTATCTGTACGGAACCAATGTTCGTGAGAACTTCATTGACGTAACTGGCGTTCGTTTCGTCACAAAAGCATTCGACGAGCAAGAGTCGAAAACTCGCCTCGAAGCTGGTGACTTGCTGACGGTTCAGTCGGGACACATTGGCACTACGGCTGTTGTACCCGAATTTCTTGAAGGCTCGAACTGTCACGCACTCATTGTTACCCGCATACATAAAGACAAGGTGTGCCCACAGTTTCTGAGTCAGTACATGAATTCGCATGTTGGAAAGGCACGGACTAGAGGTCTTGAGGTTGGCTCGACAATCCTACATATCAACACAAAAGACCTGAAGAAATTTCGCATTCCACTTCCGCCCCTTCCCGAACAGCAGAAGATCGCCGCGATTCTTTCGACGTGGGATCGGGCGATTAAACTGACTCAGAAACTGATCGCCGCCAAGCAGAAACGCAAACAAGCCCTCATGCAGCAGCTTCTCACCGGCAAGGTGCGGTTCAAGGAGTTTGTGAAGTCCAAAGAAACATTCGCCACCCGATATGGCGATTATCCCAAAGACTGGAAGTACGTTCGCCTTGAGAAAGTTGCCAAAGAGATTTCGGAGCGAAACTCTGAGGGCACGTCTCATCAGGTGTTGTCCTGTACGAAGTACGATGGTCTGGTCGATTCTCTAACGTACTTCGGAAAGCAAATTTTCAGTGACGATCTATCGACCTACAAAATTGTTCGCAGGAATAACTTCGCTTACGCCACCAACCACATTGAAGAAGGTTCGATTGGCTACCAGAACGTGTGCGACGTTGCCGTAATCAGCCCGATGTACACCGTCTTCAAAACACAGGATGGCGTTGACGATGGCTTCTTGTACAAGCTGCTGAAGTCTGATCTGTACGTTCATATCTACCAAGTCAACACAAGTGCGTCAGTTGATCGCCGGGGTAGTCTCCGTTGG
>JBGSJT010000634.1:0-1506 GCA_041741715.1 Pirellulaceae bacterium
CAATTGTTGCAGTTCTTGCGAGACGTGAGTTGTACAGACCAAAGCATTTACGAGTCTGCCGTGAAGCATAACACGATTACGCCTACGCTGGAGCAGCAATCGCATTGCCATGAGGCAGAGCTACTGCGAACAATCCAGGACATTCAAAGTTTGTATGTCGACGTGGCTCACCACACATCACACGTCAGCGTGTTACGGAGGATTCTTGACGAAACTGGGGCGACTCCACCGGCCGAATCTCAGTCTTCCGACAATGGGCAAGCTACAGAAGAAAATGAACCAGTCGTCTCCGCGGCTTTAATAGATATTCTCAACGCGGACATTAAACGGGAACGTGATCGCTTTCCGCTACTCGATCAGGTGCTCGATGACATTCGACTGATGGAAGGGGGCGGACTTGAGATCCTGGAACAGCCAGTCCGAGAGGATCGTGAACAGTACGCGAAAGATCATCCAGAACGGGCGAAGTCCTTCGAAGCCTGGCAGAACGACTTTCGGTATGTCCTGCGCTCGACTGAGATCATCCCGGAGCTTTTTGAGAATGAAGAGACTCGGCCAGTGATGGTGACTGTCGCCAGACTTCTGATTCAGTCGGAAGATTTTCCCGAGGTGCCGAAAGAGCAATTGGCCGAGGCTCACAAGAAGTTGGGAGAGAATCCATCCGATGAACAAGTCACGAAGATATTCATTGGATTACTAAACGACAAACTTCCCGAGTTGCGACGGCGGCTTCAAGCGAGCGGTGAAAACGTGCCTCACACCGGGACACACGAAGATCATCTGCGGGTATCAGAGCGATTGAGGACACACAATGATTTTGCCCGCCTGTACTGTGCGATCGAAAACAGCGAGATGTTCCGCCAGATCCGGAAGTTACAGGAGTCAGTCGATCCCGCAACAGTGCTCTTGTTCAAGGAAAGTCATCCGATTCAAAAAGACAAGTCGCTGGTTTTTGTCAGCAGTCGGGGTCGCGAAGAAGTGCGGGCAGGAGAACGAGGATATCATGCGCTGCCTGTACCATCGATGACCGTGACTTGGAAAGTGGGCGAACAGAAAGCCCACCTGAAGAATGCCGACTCGGTTGAGATCACGCATGTGATCATCGATCGACAAACGGAAGGAAGCGTTCTTTGGCGGTGCTTTGGCAATTCTACGGCGGCAGACGCACCCCAGGTGCGGAAGGTGCAGCCCGAAAGCTCCACGGTTCCAAACGCGAATGTTGGACCTGGGGTGAACGACGATCTAAGTAAAGTTCTCCCTTCAGCAGGCCTCATCGACTTGAACGTGCTGGCGCACAGCATGGAGGAAGGCGAAGTCCACGCGGCAAATCGTCAACTCCATGATCCAAACTCCGTCCTTCTAGCTCAACTTCAAGGCACTTGGACCGTGACTGCAATCGTCCTGCCTGATGGCAAACTGGGCACCGTGACCAACCCGGCGGAAGACGGAGTGATGATTCGATTTGACAACAAGTCGGGACGCATTTCCCAGGGCGTGAATGACGAA
>JBGSJT010000635.1:0-7080 GCA_041741715.1 Pirellulaceae bacterium
CCCTTAAGCAAGGCCGAACGCAAACGACTACGCCGAAATCAACAACAACGACGCTCCGCGTAAAGGTTTCAGGTTTCAGGTTTCAGGTTTCAGTTTAAGTTTAAGTTTAAGTTTAAGTTGAAGTTGAAGTTCAGGTTTAAGTCGTTGCCATGTCCATCAAGCCTATCAATCGTCGCGACTGTGTCTCGAGTGTGGCCTTTGCACTATTCGCCTCACAAGCACACCTCGGTTTCTCACAGACCGAACATTCCGCCGACATCGTCATTATCGGCGGTGGACTTGGCGGATGCTCGGCCGCGCTGTCGGCGCTAAAACGCGGCTCGCGCGTCATCCTGACCGAGCAATCCGATTGGATCGGCGGACAATTGACCAGCCAAGGTGTGCCGCCGGACGAACATTCGTGGATCGAAACACGTGGTGCCAATCGCTCGTATCGCGAACTGCGAACTCGAATTCGTGACTACTATCGGCGGCATACTCCATTGGTTGAAAGTGCCCGCCGCGATCCGCTGCTTAATCCTGGCAATGGGAGCGTGTCGCGACTGTGTTGCGAACCGCGTGTCGCGCTGGCAGTGTTGGAGGATTGGTTGGCTCCCTACGTGCATTCCGGTCAATTGAAGATTCTACGCGAAACGATCCCCACGACCGCGGATGTCGCGGGGGATCAAGTGCGCGCGATCACGGTTACTTCGACAATCACAGGGGAGTCGCAAGTTCTAAGTGGAAAGATTTTTGTCGATGCGACCGAAGTGGGGGAACTACTTCCCTTGACCGGGACCGAATTCGTGGTGGGGAGTGACGCACGCGAAAAAACCAATGAGCTCCATGCGGGTGAACTGGCTAAACCGGACAATCAACAAGCCTTCACCATGTGCTTTGCCGTCGAGCATGTACCTGGCGAAGAGCACTTCATTGAGCGTCCAAGCGAGTACGATTTTTGGCGAGATTTCGTTCCTCAGTTGTCCCCTCCTTGGCCCGGCAAGTTGCTTGATTGGACGTATACGCATCCGCGCAGTGGCCAGCCGCGACAACTCGGCTTCGATCCAGAGGGTGGTCCCGTAAAAGGGGTGATCAATTTGTGGAAGTATCGCCGTATTGTTGATCGCCAACTGTTTCAGCCAGGCAGCTATGGCGGTGATGTTAGTCTTATCAATTGGCCGCAGAACGATTACCTCTTAGGAAATCTCATCGGTATCACGCCTGATGAAATACAAACGAACATTGACCGGGCCAAGCAACTGAGTCTATCGCTGTTGTATTGGCTGCAGACGGAAGCACCGCGTGACGACGGCGGTACTGGCTTTCCCAGTTTGCGGTTGCGAACCGATATCATGGGGACCAGCGATGGAATCGCCAAGTTGCCTTATGTCCGCGAATCGCGGCGGATTGCAGCGGAGTTCACGGTGCTAGAGGAACATGTGGGCCGCGACCAACGTTGTCAGGTGACCGGGCAAGCTGCTGATGTCGTGCAGGCCGCTCATTTTAAAGATGCGGTCGGAGTGGGGAGCTATGCGATTGATCTGCATCCAAGTTCTGGCGGAGACAACTATATCGATTTTGAATCGCTCCCCTTTCAGATTCCGCTGGGAGCCCTCTTACCAGTGCGCGTGCAGAACTTGCTCCCCGCTTGTAAGAACATCGGTGTGACACATATCACTGGCGGCTGCTATCGCTTGCATCCAGTCGAATGGGGCATCGGAGAGGCTGTGGGAGCCTTGGCGAGTTTTGCGCTATCCAAAGGTGAGCCACCGCGAGCACTTGATGGCGATGTATCGTTGCTGGACGAGTTTCAAAGCATGCTACAAACGCAGGGGGTGGAGCTGGCCTGGGCTGACGCATGAGGCGTGGAACCGGGCAAACCAACGAACTGCCTACTTGTAAGGCAATGCATGCCTGCGTTTTGACTTTCCACTGGAAAGTGTGCCACCAGTCGTTCGTGGCGTGAGAATAACTACGAGCCTTCGTAAGCGATTGCGGCTCCCTCCTTCATTGAACTTACGGGGGCGACACCCACCCACGATCTGTCACTTCTCAACATCAACGGAATGCTCATACGAACGATTTCACGTTGAGTGCGCTTTTGAAGGCGCACAATTTGCTCACAAAAGTTAACGAACTGGTGGAGTCAAGTTTGCTGAACGCATCGTTTACGTGACGCAGACATCCGCAGAATCTAGTCGGTTCTGGGGATTATTTTCAGTACCGGCCACCTCAGAGTTGCTATATTTACGAACGTGTGTTTGTTTCGCAGCTCATCTGCATTTTTATGTCTGGGAGTTGAACATGGTGTCCGTGTCGAAGAAGAGATCAGCCTTTACGTTGGTTGAGTTATTAGTGGTCATCGCCATTATTGGCATATTGGTGGGACTATTGTTGCCCGCTGTGCAAGCTGCCCGTGAGGCGGCGAGACGAATGCAGTGTTCAAACAATCTAAAGCAGATGGGGCTGTCGCTGCACAATTACGAAAGCACTTTCAAAAAACTCCCTGCTGGACGCATGAGTTTGGGGAGTAGTCGCCGAGGATCGGCAGCGACGTACGTTCCTGATCCACTTAGCAAGAATGGTCACGGGCTAGTTTCTATCCTCCCCTTCATTGAACAAGGCAATCTTTACAATCAGTTCGAACATCGCGGGGCCTATGGCGATTATCTCAACACGGCCAGTGCTCCGGGAGTAGCGCCAAGTCCGCTGCCAATCGGTATGTCAGCAGCTCAGAGTGGTAACGCCTTGCTGGCATCCCGAGAAGGTCCTTCAACCTTTTACTGCCCTTCCGACGGTGGAGACAAAATTATTGCGACGAGTGTGAATTACTCTGCCGATTCAGCAGCGCTGAAACTTTCGTCTTATAAGACTTGTTATGACTTTGTCACGTCGGTTCAAACGTTTAGTTTTGCCAACCATTTCCGCTATGCTTCTATCGCCACTCGCTATATGTTCGGCGAAAACAGCTATGCTACGTTTGGTGCGATCAGCGACGGAACAAGCAATTCCTTCGCTATGGCCGAGCAGACACTCGAACTCTACAACGGCAGAACATCAGGCTGGTCCTTTGCCGGCTGGGTTTCCATCGGGCTCGATCCCGTAGGCAAACTCAACACCACCTATCCTGCGCAAGGAATTAACATTTGGAATTACAACAACGTCCTAAACCCACTGAATAAAACAGTTGGTCGCCGAGCCAGTTGGTACAACGTTGCCAGCTTGCATACCGGTGGAGCTCAGTTCGTCATGGGGGATGGTTCGGTGCATTTTGTTTCACAATCCATCGATATCCCCACCCTCACCTATCTCTCCTCTATCGCCGATGGGCAAGTTGCCAGCCTGAGCGAATGACGCGCATTTCCGATTAACAGCCAGCGCCTCCGATGGCCACAATTGTGGTCATCGAGGTGACTATTGAAATTGCGATCGCGAATGCATTCGTGAACCTTACTTGCGTGTGTCAGTCAATTTGTTGGAGTTAGTTCTATGCGGCAACCGTCGCTACCTGGTCTGCTTTTACCGCTGTGGTTCGGTGTCGTTGTTGGTTGTAGTGATGGTATCAATCGGGTGCCGATCCAGGGGAAATTGACCTCCGAAGGCTCAAAGCCACTGGCAAACGCTGTCCTGGTTTTTACACCTGGCCAAGGGACCCCTGGCGAAGGTGCCATTGGCACTACCGATGCCGAGGGCTCGTTTACCGTCATATCTTCGAGAAATGACGATTCGGGAATTCCACCCGGCAAGTATAAAGTGCGTGTCTCGCGATTGATCGATGGGCAGACTGGCGAAGTACTTCCTGAAGGGGCCCCAGAAGCGGACTACCCCCACGCGATGGAGTCGATTCCGCTCCCCTTTTCCTCCTCAGGCAATTCTCCGCTTGAAGTGGAAATCTCCGAGTCAGGTGGCGAGCTAAAAATCGATATCCCCAAAGCTTTGCGCAGCAAGAAGTAGAACCAAATGGTGGTCAAGTTTGCAATTGTTTTTGCATGGCTGTTGGCTGTCGGCCTGATTGGTTGCCAGGCACAACAAACAGGCAATAATCCCGACAGTGCGGAGACTGAAAATAGCGCCACTATTTCCAGCGAACCGTTCGAGTATTCGCAAGTCGAATTGTCGGATGCCAAATTTCGAACTGACGGCGAAGGGGTGTGTTGGTTCGAGCTGCACTACAAATTCGTGAAAGGGATGCCAACTGCCAATTATCTGTTAGCGCTTCGCTTCCCAGGCACAAAAAACGCTTGTCTGAAGGAAATAGCTGCTTGGCAATTGCAGACAGAGGGAGTGATTAAGGACGGCCTCACACTCCAAGAGTCTACTCTTAAGGATTTTGAGTTTGTGCTTTCCGAAGCTGAAGTTCCCATGGAAGGTTACACGGATATCTCCAATGTACTGACTGGTACTTACCAAGCGGACTAGCATCGACCTAGGGCCGTGCGACTACCACCATCATTCTCAATGGCGGTGTGGTAATATAGTTCTCTGGGGCCTCGCAACCATTGGGCTATAGTCTCGTTTCATTATTGGAAGTTCCGCTTGTGAGTGACACACCCTCGATCCCGGACAGACCAGACGACAGACCGCGTGAACCGCAAATACTCGAGCCGGTGATTTTAGACGGCGAGCATTCTCCGGCTGGGCCGTTTTCAGCTGGTTGGGCGTCCACGGGTGCACATCCGCCAAATTACGTCCGCTCCGACAAACCGTTTCCATGGGGGTGCATTCTTGGTGGTTGCCTGTCGGTGGTGGGACTAATGGTCGTTGGAGTGGTGGCAATTGGGCTTGGTTCGGCCTGGTTCTACAATCAACAGCTTGCCAAATACACTTCCGAGGAGGCGAGGCCGCTGCCTGTGGTCGAAGTCAGTCAGGAGGAACTGGAAGAACTCGAATTGCGAGTCGAAACGTTCCAGGAAAAAGTGGACCAAGGGGAAACGCCCGAACAGCTCGTGTTGACCGCTGACCAAGTCAACGTGTTAATCAGCCAGGAGGAGAAACTACGCGGCAAAGTGTTCGTCACTATCAAGGATGACTTAATCCAGGCCGAAGTGAGCATCCCGGCAAGTGCGCTGCCAGGTGGCCAGGGACGGTTTTTTAATGGCTCGGTCTCTGTCGATGCGTCTCTGGAAGATGGTGTACTGATCGTGACGCTGCAAGATGCGGAAGTGAATGGGGAGCCAGTCCCAGAACAGTTCATGCGCGAGATTCGCAAAGAAAACTTGGCGAAAGACATGTACAAGAACCCGGAAATGGCCAAGAAGCTTCGCAAGTTTGAAAGCCTAGTGATCGAGGGAGATCGGATCATCCTCACACCGAAGCACCCGCCTGAACCCGGTAAGCCACAAGAACAGAATTTGCCAGAGGTGGATGAGCCAGCAGAGCTGGGTAATGTTTCCGAAACGGACGTCTCAGAAACAGAGTCAATACAATAAACACGGCTGATGGGCCAACCGCGCTGTATCGAAACCCAGTTGAGCCGATTCAGCCCGCGGCAATCGAATCGATCAGCGACTTTCGGGCAATTCCGTGAACGGGTAGGGTAAAACCAATACCCCATCTAAATCGGTGAAATTGATTTAGGACAAGGCGCATCGAAGATTCATTTTTCTCAATAAGTCCCTCCCCCCGGTGGCTGAATAATGATTCCTTTGTAGTCCAGTTCGAAATCAATTACGTTGCGCCCTGGCTCGACTGTTTCAAGTAACTCGCTTTTGGCGTTGTATTTGGCTGGCAGAGTTTCGGGTACTCCCATATTGGCGGTTGAAATGCGAACCTCATATTCGCCCACAACGGCACCTTTGGTCTCGCGATCACGAATTAGTTCGTACGTACCATCAGCGCCAGTCCTAGCTGATGACGCGCCACCTCCCGCTTTGGGATAAAACTCGAGTAGAGCATCGGGAAGTGGTTTCCCATCCGCTTTGACCGTACCAGTTACCGTCCCCATATCCCCCGAGCTGCACCCTACGGAGACCAGCGTCAATCCGCTCAGCAATACTAGCAGAATCTGTTTAGACGCACTCATATGCATTGTATCCTTGAGAGTCGACAAAGAACGCTGGTTGTAATCGCAAAGTTGGAAAACCCCCTAATTGCGGCGGTTCGCTACAGATCCACGGAGAAAACGAATCCATCGTTGCGGCGTCCCAACCTTTGATAAGTTCCATGCACATTGGGCAACGGATTCACGTCCCACGAATTGCCGTAGCCAGCAATTGAGTCTGGAGCCCAGTCGATATTCTGGGAAATGAAGTGAACAGATCCATCGACAAAAACAAACTGTGCGCCACCGGTATGTAAGCTCGAGAAGCCAGCACCAGCACCACGTCGTTCGTAATTCCACAGGTGAGGAGGATCGGTCGAGTTAAGTGGCGGGCGAACCACTGCGGTTATCGAATAGATCCCCCGCTCATGATTTGGGGAGGAGCTTCCATTGCCACGTGGATTACGAACGCCACACCACGTGCCAGCCCGACCATACTGCGAATCGCGTTCGCCGAAGGCAAACGTGTTGCTCGTCCCATCCGTACAACCCGATATTTTGATATAGATATTTTCCATGTACATGCCCCAGCAATCGTTCACCGTCTGAGGTTGGTCGCGCGTGCCGCGGTTAGAAATATAGTTGGTCAAGCCAGGTTGCCAGTTGCCCCAACCACCGGCGACTGTCCCTTCGCCTCCACCAAAATGGCGCGCTGCCTTGGCAATACCTTCCCCAGCATCGCTAGGGCAGCGAAATGTGCCGATGTTCTGTTGAAGGAGCGGCATTGGATTGAGCAGACTGGGATTCCTCTTGGCCAGCACGTCCGACAGCGACATCTGGCTAGCGCCCAGTTGATTGTAAAGATTTCCTTGCTCAACAAAAGGCATTACTGAAACGGTCCACCCCCACGCTTCAACCAGCCTGTTATTGTTTGCGACGACCAATGGACGAGCCAGAGTGAACGAAGAGGGGAAGGTCTTATAACTACTTTCATAATTCAACGCCGCTAACCCCAATTGCTTAAGGTTATTCGAACACTGCATGCGCCGAGCTGCTTCGCGGGCGGCCTGTACCGCCGGTAGTAACAAACCAACGAGGATACCAATGATGGCGATCACCAC
>JBGSJT010000636.1:0-6102 GCA_041741715.1 Pirellulaceae bacterium
CGGAATACGGCTTTCGTGCCATCCGAGTTCTTGCGAATGTCGGAAGCTGAGATCGAACCGACTGGAGTCGAGGACTTTAACGCACCACCCTGCCAAATTTCGAACGATTGCCCCTGATCGCTAGAAGTGACCAATAGAACATCACCAGCGGTCTTCATATTGATTGCAGCTTGTGCGTGTTGAAGTGTGAAACCAAGATCGCGAACCTGGATCTCACCTTCGGGCTCGGTTGGCATGTCCATGGCAAGGCCGCCAACGCGAACCGAGTGTTCGTCAAACCACTCAGGCGCAAACCACGTCGGAAAATAATTGTGACCAGTCGTGAACTCGTTCACTTGCTGCGATGCAGCGTGCATAAAACGCAGTTGCGTTCCATTTTCAGTGTCGACGCTGCCTGGGGCAATTGCCAGCCACTGACTATCGGGGCTCCACGCAAGATGCGGCGTTTGTGCGTCGGCCAGTTCCAGAGTGACAAATGGTTGGCTACCCTTGCCAGCGGCCTCCCACACGAATACTCGGTGCGTTTCGTCGAGCATCAACAGCGACATTGCCAAGTACTTGTCATCCAGGCTCCAAAACAAATTGCCTGAGCTTATGTAGAATCCACTGCTCGATACATCGGCGGGCAACCTCAATTCAATCGTATCGTCACCGGAGTTGTTAAGCAGTCGCACGACGCCGGCATCTCCGGCTTTGCCAAAGTAGGCCGTGCGATTCCCCGCGTAATCCCATTGCCACTGGCCAATCTCAAATCCCTCGCCAAATTCGTGGGTACCGAGCACTACGCCACGGCGATCAAGCAGCGTGAATGTAGGCCCAGAATTGCAGAGCAGTTTGCCGCTGTGAGCGTTGAGCATGCCTGTCACAAATTTGGGTATGGCAACGCTCGACTGAGGCTGGCCGTCGATCGTCCAGGTCCGCAATTCGCTGCGGCCGAGATAACCGAAGGCCGCCGCCAGTTCGCCGGTTTCTTCGATCCACCTCAGGGCCTGGGGCTGAAGGATATTTCCAAAAGGAGAGCTTGGCAGTGCTCTGCCAGTGGGTGTGAAGGACTGCACGCGTCCACACTGAAGTCCATAGGTGTCCCCCGTGGCCACGAAATCAATGCGCTGACTACCTCCCTGGTCAATGCTCCAAGCTGGAACCCAAACCGAAGTGATCCTACGCTTTTCCCCCACGGGCTCGACTCGCAAATCGAATTCGCGCTGCGGATTGCCCTTAATGTCAACCACTTTGCCATTGCCAAACACTAGCGAGCGGCTGTCGGGAGACCAAGCGAACTCGCTAGCATACTGGTGTTCAACATTGAGTTGCTCGGCGGGAATCGTACTCTGTAGCAATCCGTCACGGTTCCAGATCTCAAGAGCCATTCCATGGATCCACTGTTGCGATCTCAGTGCTGCCAAGAAACGGCCGTCGGGTGACCAATGTACAGCGCTTATCGATTCGTTGACTCGTTCGGATCGAAGCACCTGTAAAGTATTGGTCTGCGTGTCCCAAATTCGAACATTTCCATCCCTACAGCCAAAGGCGACTCTCTCTCCATTTGGCTCACTCTCAACCGCGCGCTGTACCGGCATCGGCAAATTCGGTGGTCCTTGCGCGGGACCTGTGCCCGGGTCAAACTCGATGGCCGTTTGGACCTTGCCGTGAATGTCAGCCACGCTGGCTCTGCGATCATCCCATACGACCAACTGCTGGCCATCGTTGAGCCAGGTTAGCGCTCCATGGTTCGTCGTGCCATCGATGAGTTGGCTGGCGTCCCACTGTGCGATGACGCGGTTTCGCAAATCGCGAATTTCAATGAAGCCTCCGCTTTCTGAGAGCAGTGCGATTCGCTCGCAACCCGCGGTCAAGCTCACACCGCACCAACGCGTGCGGACCGGGCATGGGATCGTATGGGATACCGTGCCAGTACTCAGCTCCATGATTTTGCAATCGTACTGCGAAAGAACTGCACAGTACTTGCCGTTTGGATCGAGAGCGATGCGATTCTCGGTCAAGCCATGAGAGTGTTGCGTTAACTGTGGTAGCCAAGGGCGGAGCTGCCACTGCCAGAGCTCGGGATTTTTCTCCGGAGCTGCGACAAGACCTACAAAGTCAGTGGCTCTGCGTAGTTGGGACCAATCGACCACTGGCTCGGGCGATTCCCCTTCGCTGCTCGTAGCGATTTGCGGCACCTGGGCCGATTGACGTTGTGCAGATTCGTTGGTTGTCGGTGCTGTCAACGGAGCCGGCTCGGCATCAGAACTTTTTACCATCGCAGAATCGCGCCGCGCCACGCGAATTGCTGCCTGCGTCCCGCCGTTGATCACAACTTCATTTTCGGAAAGTGCAAACTCCGCGGCATCGATCCCTTCAATGAGAATCGTCCAGCGTCCCTCGCTGAGTCGGAATTTGTTGTTTGCCTCCTGAGTCAGGCCAAGTGCTTCACGTTGACCATCTTTGACTGCCACCACTTGGATTTTAGCTTGTGGATCATCGCACTCCACAATCAGCTCACCACCGCCGGGAAGCTTCAACGTCAACAGCACTCCAGCCAAAATTAAGAGCGGAAGCATGATCGCGGCGGCCACGCCAATCAGGATACGTGGCGGTAACTTGGACCGGGAGGGCGTCGTGTCGCTGCGGCCAGCAGGAGTATTGGACTGTTGTTCCGGCGATGGCGTATAGCTAGGCAATAACGCTTTGACCGCATCCGGACTCGCCCATTTAGACAGTGCTTCAGCCAGTTCACCTGCTGTTTGATAACGCTCATCCGGTGACTTGGCCAAACATTTTTGAATGATATCCGCAAGCGGTCTGGGCAGTTCGGGTAACAGCTTACGCAAGTCGGGAACCGGTTCATGCAGAATGCGGGCTGCCTTGGCAATAAAGCTCTCGCCTGGCTGCCCCCGATAAGCGGGACGGCCGACGAGTAACGAGAACAATGTCACGCCCAAAGCATAGACGTCGGTACGGGCGTCAACTTCCCGGCTGCTCTGCAGTTGCTCCGGGGACATGAAGTCCGGTGTTCCCAGAATCTGACCACCCCGAGTGAGCTCTGTTGCTTCGTGCTCTGACGCATCGTCCTGAGTTCCTAATCGTGCCAGGCCTAAATCTAGAACTCTTACAACGCCTTCGCCATCCAGCATCAAATTGCCTGGTTTGATGTCACGGTGGGTAATCTTTTGATCGTGAGCATATTGCAGACCCACGGCCGCTTGCCGCACCAACTCACAGGCTGCCCCGACGGAGACAGTCTTGCCCTCAGATTTCAACCGCTTCTGGATTTCCGCCAACGACTCACCCTCTACGTAGTCCATTACCAAGTAGGGGACGTCACCCTCGAAGTCGGCATCATGGGCTGCGATGATATTGGGATGCTTGAGCGCTCCAATCGCCTGCACCTCGCGCCGGAAGCGGGCGCGGATTTCGGGCGTTAAATTCGATGGTCCATGAATTATTTTCAGGGCTTGGATTTTCCCAAGTTGCCGATGTTTGGCCCGGTAAACCGTTCCCATACCGCCACGGCCGAGTTCGTCCAGCAGTTCATAGGCACCCACCTCGGGTAGAGGCTCTTGCACTGCGGCCAGACGACGAATCGTCTGCAGGTCGGCCAGTCGCGAGATCAATGCACCGGCCCTCGCGTCCAGTTGGCACGGCTCCGAATCCCGAACTGCCTCGCGGACCACTTGGTCGATGTCTATCAGTGTATTGTCCGCTTCGGCCTTCGCTGTATCGATGTCGTGCTGGTTATGAAGACTATCCAGCTCAGTCGGCAGACGCTTGTTTGGGTCCATAGTTTCACGCGCGAGGGGGAGTCATTGAGGCGAGATTGGAGGGCAATAAGAGTACAAACGCGCGGGCGTTACGGCGCCAGACTAATTTTCCAAAGTTTCTTCGACCGCAGCCGACTCCCGGAACCCGGAGGCTTCCTCCGGAGATCGAGCGTTCAACACCCCCTCCAATTCGTTTTTGAGGCGTCTGCGGACGCGGTGGGCGGCCTGACGCACCGCGTTGGGGTTCATGTCCAGTCGTTTGGCCACCGTCGGACCGTCGATTTCCTGCACACTAAACAACTCGAATGCTTGCCAGACTTTAGGGTCAAAGTCCGACCGAATGGACTCCAAGATGTTGCTCACAAGCTGATTGCGAAAGGTCGTTCCCGATTCCTCAACGTAGTCGTCTGACTGGATCTCGCGCATGATGCGCTGATAGTCCTCACCTCCGGGAGAACCCGGTTTGCCCAAATAGCGGTCGCAATGAGTCGCAATTTCGCGGCGAACGATCGTGAACGCCCAGTGCCGAAGCCGCATCTGCTTGCCATCCCGTTCGAACTGGGAAATGTAGCGGTACATCTTGACCAACACCGCTTGCACGATCTCTTCACAATCCTCGTGCTTCAGATTCCGAGTTTTGCAGAACTGGTAAATCGTTCTGCCCCAAATCTTAGCCAACTGACTCCAGGCACGGTCACTGCCCCGGCGCAGGGCTGATACCAAGCTAAGCGGCGTGTCATCTCCGGCCGATTGATACTCGGAAAACTCGCGTGTTTCAGAACTAGTCATTGCGAAAAAAGCCTCGGAACCATCGGTGAAGACCCCTCCAGAATGGCCAATTGTACTCAAAATTCGGCCTCAAACGTGCGCGGTGAGTGGCCTTCACCTCCGAGTTTTCTTCTACGGCTTGGCTTTTCTGCGTAACGCCTGTGGGTTTGAGCCTGCACAACACTGAGCAACAGGCAGCGTGCCTACCGCTCATCCCTTTATGCGGCTCAAGCTGGGCCGCAGCAGTCTCTGCCACCGTGAGGTAAAGCTATGCAACGTTTCACAAAGATTGTTCTTGGAGCCACGTGCATGATTGCCGGGATCCTGTCCCAAAATCCCAATGTCTCCGCTCACGATTTCACTTGGGACAATTTGGCGATGGCCCGCATCAAACTCGATAGGAACTACGACGTTGACGCCAATGTCGAGTGGTACATGGAACACTATCGCCCCGATACCTGGAAACTCGCCCGAAACGACGAGTTCCTGCTGCACGAGAAGAAGGCAGAAACGAAAAAGCTCTTCCAAAGTCGAATCGACCAATTCGACTTGTCACAGACCTTTGTATTGAGAGCAAACATCGACATTGGCGACTATGACTTCACCAACCAAGAGTTTCCCGTTCGGACGAGCGGCCCCGATTCGTATTGGTATAAAACGTCGTCAAAGTACTCGGATTCAATACCGTATACGCTCAAGCTCTTCTTTAAGAACCACGAGTTTGTAGACACGGTTTCCATGGAGCCGGCCGCCGCGAAGGCGTTTGTTCAGGCCCGCAAAAAGAGCAATGGATACGTAGATCGCACCGTCTATGCCACCATTGAATTCGAAATAGTGAGCCTAAAAGGCGATGATGGGCTGCTGGCTGAAGCGCTCAAGGTCACCTACTACCGCGACTCGGCGCGACGGCAGCCACTGGGTGAAACACTCGTTTGGAAACCGCGGTCCGAGTCGTCCAATGAGCAGGCAACTGAATCTGCTAGTCTTACAGCCGATCCTAAACCAGAAGGCAACGCGGACCTGAGCGTTGTGGGCCGTAGATAGTCACCTGGCTATCGCTCAAGAGCCCCTCGAGAATCCCACAACAAAGCCTGAGTGATTTCAGCCAGATAGATGTACTGGCTGAAATCACTGTGGTGGGTGAGTGCAGGGGCGCAGCCGGTCGGCTTCATCGCCTTTCACCGTGCGGGGCCAAGGGCGCTGTCGCGTCACGGGGTGAGCCCCGACGGATGAAAGACGACGAAGCCTGACTGAAATGTCACCGGAATATCATATTTGCCCGAGCCAACGTGACTTTGACGTTAGCCCGTGGTAGTAACTCGCAAGTAGCTATTTCTCATGCGCAATTGCGGTAGATGAATTCAGGCCTTTTAGTCCAGCTCGCGAGGCTGACCTAAGAGGCCGGTGGTTAAGCGTTTTTAGTGTGCCCAGACAGAACGCCTGAGCTGGGTGGGTTGCGGACCGACTTGCAGAATGCGAGCTGGCCCTGAGCCCATCCACTGTGGACGGGCAACTGTTTCCGAGTTGCCTTACTTGCAGGAGAAACTGCCATGGCGACACTTACCAAAGCTCA
>JBGSJT010000637.1:0-3852 GCA_041741715.1 Pirellulaceae bacterium
CGAGTACCCACGAGTCACCAACACGCTTGGTCAACGATGGAAATACGTAGAGCTCCGCAAGCGGATTCGCGCCCACCAGCCAGCTCCGCAGATCGTCTTCGGACAACTTAGGTGATTTGGATTTCACATCCGCAATCTGTTTCGCCCCCGTCACTCCTATACCGTTGACCCACTGGACCTCGAACAAGCAACCGGAATAGACTCGCGGGTCTTCCACCCACTGCAGATCTTTGGCTTGCCCCAACTGTCCAGGTTCCACACCCAATCGTTTCGCGACTTCGGTCATAGTCCGCTGGTAATTGGGGTCGACCTGGTCCCATTTTCTCAGCAACGTGACGACAACTTTGAATGACGGTGACATCAGCTCCGCTGTCTTGATACCTTTCTCTATTGCGAATTTGAATATAGGATCACTTACTTCAAAATCAGCCAGTCGCAGTGACTGTTTGGTAACAATCTTGGACGAACTGGCATCAATGACCTTACAGCGAAGTCGAATCGTCGATGTTTGACCGAACTGGTTGTTGTCTAAGATCTCAATTTCTGTTTGGTAACGATTCGCTTGTATGAATTGGCTCTCGCCAGAGATCCCCCAGTTTTGAGAACTGCCGCGTCCATTGACTCGCAGTACGGACAGTGCTTGCCAGGTTTTACCTTTGGGATAGCGCTGCAAAAGTTCATTCGCTTGGAATGGCTCAAACGCTTGCTGTTGGTTTTTAGGAACAGAAACGGACTGGGCAGAAAGCGGTACTGCTATTATGCAGAATGCGATGAGAAGGAAGGTTGATTTCACCTTTTGTATCCTGAAGGGTTGGATTGTTAAGATATGACACGCTGGGAATACAATTGTCGTCGCTGGTCTCGTCAGGGGTCAGAGTAGACTGAACCCTCCCCAGCAACGCTGTAGCAAACTATTACTTCGTGGCCGCTAATTAAGCTGCGACATCGCTACCGAACGCGTCTATCTACCGAGGAGACACGTCACTTCAACTCGTCTGCAATATCAAGTGGTAGATCACTTTTTCTAGTTATTCCCGGCATAGGAATTCCACCAGCAGTGATGAATGCCGAGTCGATTGGTGGCCCCGGAAGTGGACTAACGTCAAAGGACATTGAAAAACCATCCTGTTGCCAACTTCGTTTCGCCAGCAGTGGTAATGCCAATGCACCACTGGCCTGTTTTGTCAGAACGTTGAGCCACGACAGGCGGTACCCATACCAGTATTCCAACCAGAATGGAATCGCTTGACCGGCTTTCCATCTAATTGAATAAGTTGGCTTGCCCCCAGACTTCAGTCTCAACGTGTTTCCTGACTGAACGAATAAGTCGTTTGAAGGATTGCCGTACACGTATTCGTCCCGATCGAGATCGTGAAATGAAACTTGAAAACGATAGGTGTTGTGGTCCGACGGCACCAAAGATTGCTTGAGTGTAATTATCCGCAGTTCGCTGGTTACTGCCTGGGCATACCAGACCTTGAGGATCTTGCTCACCCGCGAGTTAGTTTGTCCCACGATTAGCTTGATCACTTCGCTATCGCTAACTTCGGACTCGGCTATCTTCCACCACACTTTGGCAGCAATCACCAAGTCATTGAGCAAGCCATCGGCGTAGGTCACGTCTTTTTCAGTCAATGTCGTCTGTTTCAACAAACGTTGAATCTCCGGATCATCCCGCAAATTGACGTCGTCGGAAAACAGTGTGTATCGCGGATCGCTTGAGAGTTTCTCGACAGGGATAGACTGGCCACGTTTGGGTGGCGGAATAGTGGCTGAATAACTGGTCTGCTTCTGACTTTTTTCTAACTCTAGTTGCAGTTCGGCCACTCTAGCACCGGATGTTTCTAGATCGTGTTGCGCCAACACACGAGCGGATCGCTCGCTTCTCCAAAGCATCAACAACGCTACCAGACTCAAGGCAATAACCGACAACACGAACAGCGAGGACGTCAGGAACTGACGTATAGCATCGGTCCGACTCGCCGGTTTCAACCGCGTGTCCGAAGTCAACTTTACCAGGGCCACGTGATCGCGAAGAAACTCGGATGCCGTTAGTTGGGAGTCACTCGCACACAGCAGCAGTGATTTTACGAGTCGATTGCGCACCCGATCCTCATGATGCAGCGAAGTTTTTGGAATCTGTTCCGCTAGTTCTTCACGGTACTCCGCGTGGGCATCCGAAAGCGATGGTCGTTTGTTGGGCTGAACCAGTAGTTCTCCAGCAAGCACACCTAGCGAGATTAAGTCATCGACACCGCACGGTTGCTCGCCCAGGTGCAAAAAATACCGACCAGCAACATCATTGCGAGCTGTGGTTTCACATCTCGATGGCTGCGACGGATCGCACACCAGGACCAATCTCCCCTGCTCAGTTCTTAGCAGCGAGTGAGCGTCCAAATTGCCACACCCGCGTCCCAGCAGTCTGTGCAAAGCCGCCAATCCAAAAAGAATCCGAGTCAGCCCCTCTTCGTCTCCACGTCGGAGCTGGTCCGCCACCTTAAACAGCTTCGCCTGATCCAGATCAAGTACTAACCCACCGGTCGCCTGCAACAAATCCGCCTGCATTGAAATTTTACTCGCGCACAACACCCTGAGTCCAATTTGTAAAACGGCTCGCGCCGGTTGGGCCAGAGTATACAACCTGATTCCGTAACGCGGGCGGCTATCGATTGCCACTCTTATGCGATTCGGCAAGCATGAGCATTTTCTTCGTTTGGCCTGTTACACGGAGTACTCGGCATTCTGTGAAGAACCTGCGAAGGTATGGTGTCGGTTACGAGGGCTGGTGCTTGGATCGATTACACGGCCAAGTCAAATCCCGATTTCGTCATCGCCGACGGTGACGCGCCGACGGCCGTGGTCGAATACTTCGCCCCGATTGGCGGCGGGATCGAAATCGACACTGACCGGACTGTCGTCGTGCGTAGTGTCCAATGTCCCCGGATCAGTCATCGAGGAAGAGGTTCGCTCTTTCTGGAGGACGTGACGACCGAAGATCTGCGGTTCAAGAAAGATCAGCACGTAAGGTCGCCCACAACTGACTCGGTAGCACGTCATCTACGCGATAGCATCGGCAGTCGATCAAAGATCCGCTTGGCTGTGTGACGTTGCTTCATGCGATTCGCTCGCTAACCGTCAAGGTCGGGAACGGGAACTGGTCCGCTCGGTCCGTCTATGACCGCATCGGCCTTGTCGAAGCTCCGGATCGTCCCGCCTAACCTCCTGAAGCAGCGGACTCGGACGTTGCGGCGGATCAATACCAATGCTGGTTTCGGGTTGTCCGCGATGGTAACAAAAACCGATCCTACGAGATTCATCGGCGATTGCAGCTGCCATAGCCCTTCCATGGAGCAACGGACAAACCGAAGGCCAGGTCAACCGGCTGAAGACGTTGAAACGACAGATGTACGGACGTGGCGCATTCGACCTGCTCCGAATTCGATACTTGACCTCTACATGAGCGGGTGTTGATCCACATTGTGGCAAGATAAAGACTTGGTCCTCGCCAAGTGCTCGGGCCGCATTTCCGTTTTGGTGGACGAATGCTCGGTTCGATTCGCAATTCGGCCATGAGCGCCCTTCCACTGGCCAGTCTGGACACGAAAACTTGCAAAATCGAAACCTACAAAGCCAGTAATCGGCACGCTACAAAACCGTTTCACCAAAAGTGCGGGAGATCCCCTTTTTAGCGCCCCGTGACAACTTACAACGAAAATGGGGAATTTCCAAGGAATTTGATTGCAGAGCCGTGCCACAAGGCAAGATAATCACGGGCTCGTCATCCCAGCCGCAGCCTCTGAGGGCATCCGATGCGTTCAAAACCGAAGCCTCGTAAACGTCACCCTGCAAATC
>JBGSJT010000638.1:0-11450 GCA_041741715.1 Pirellulaceae bacterium
ACAACAGCGCTCCGCTAACGCTTTTTCAAAAATTGTTTTGAAAAACGACATTTCGCGGTGCGCAAAGATGGTGCAAAAATTATTTTAAAATGGAACTTGACAGTGCTAGAAGAGCTCGACGGAAGGAATGTTGCGCAAACCAAAAATTGCCGCTATACCAACTTTTAACAGCCCAGCGAGTCCGCCGTTTTTGCATGACAACGTCGACGAGAATACACCGGTTGGCCAATGCCGCTCGCTAAAGGGCCATCGCATCACCCCAAGGCTTGCTGCACTTGCGTCATTAGTCCATTGTCTCGATCGCCGCTCCCCGGCAACAAATAGGCAGAACTCGACAAGTATGCATTACGGAACTCAGGAGAGACGGCGTAGTAATCCTCGAGCACTGCCGAACTGAATTTGTAGTCGTGCGAATCGCTTCCCTTCAGAAAAACCAATCTTCGAGCGGTATTGATCAGGTCAGTGGGTGGACCTCCCGCTTGTAGAAATTGGTGCATCTGCTCGGCTGCCGCACCACGATCTTTCGAAACTGTGGCGAAGATCGCATCTAAGCCCAGGGGCTGCTCGTGCGTGCTCGGCGAAGGCGAGTCTGATGACGGCTTCTCTGGTGATAGCGAACCCTGGTCAATACGATCGGTTCCTAGCTGCCCTCGGGCTGCCATGGCTTCGCGGAAATACGGTATGAAGGCTGCATTCTGTAGCAACAACTCCTGCCGCGTCAGTGGTCGAACGGCGGTGCGATAGGCGTACTGCATTGCATTGGTAGTCGTGGCCGAGTGCAAGGAGACGATCCCAGGTTGTTGCATCAACATTTCCCCCGCCGACAGAAACAGGGCATCGCTGATCGATTGAGGTGCGATCCCATCATCGAGCAATTGCACGGTGGCGGCGACCGCTTCGGTGGGACTGGCGGTGCGGAGCGTATCGAGATGCGTAAGAGTTGCCCCACTGTCAACTCGACCTCCTTCCCACCGCGAACTGACCGCAGAGAGTTTGTCTTGAGTCATACGCCAGGCCGCATCCGCCGACAACTCGCTCTGCGACGGGTTGGGCTCGCCATTGTGATTTAGCAATGCATAGCTCAACGACCTCAGCACTGGTTCCGCGTACCTCCAGCCGATACATTGCAAAGTGCGATAGGCATTGGCCACATAAATGGCTTTGTGACCGATACTGCGAAAATCGCGGCAGCCGAAATGGGCCATCAGTTCAAATACTTCACCAGCACCGACGGTGCGGACCAGCGCCGCAGTCGCCACATCAGCCGCTTCGACATCCCACGACTCCATCGCGGCGCGAAATGCGCGGCGCGCCCGTTGTGGACTTGGAAGCCGGGACTCGTCGACCGCAGATAGTGTCCAATCCCCCTCCTCGACATCGCGCTCTTGCGACGACTTAAAATAGTCGAGCGCCCAAAAGATCGGCAGCCAGCGATCGCTATCCGGTGCCGCTAAGCTTGCCAAATGCGCCGAGTTGACCACTAACACAGCATGAAACTTGAAACCCACGCTGGGACGGGGCTGCACATTTCGCACCCCAGCCAGAAGCAATGCCGCCAACACGTCGCGGTAGCTGGTGCCAGCCAGAATTCGCGCCGCGAATTTCTCGATCACTTCCTTGCGCGGCGTTTCTTCCAACAGTCGCACTAGCGGTTCGATATCGGGATGGAAGGTGACCATGTTGGCTGGAAGCTGCGTCTCATTCGCTGAAACGCGTGGTAGCCGTCCCAAGAATTGTAGCTCGCTCACCCACAACGCTCCCCCCGTCGTTCCGAGACGTCCGAGAAAATGACGTCTTTGCAGATTGTTAGTTAGCAGATTCATAAGATACTCCTGTAAGTGAAATAGCGTCAACAGCATCTAACGGTTTATTCGTGCCCCTCACAGTTCCACTGGATCAGCAAAAGTTCACTGGGTAATTCCGTGGTAGGTTGAATTCATTACTTCGAGCGCTCAAAACATTACCTAAAGTCTGCGGGCTCACATCCTTCGACACCACTGGCCAGGCCAGTGCCACCCAACCCCTCACTCCACTAACCGTATTGCTTGACCAGAGCGGCCGTCTGTTGCACGCCAGCGACGGGTGCGTCGCCGAGATATTCGATGGCAATGCAACCACGAAAGGGCGAAGCCTTGACAATCCCCATCATGCGTTTGAAGTCGATCTTTGTTTCATTCCCCTCGGCATCAAATTCCCAGGACTTGGTGCACACCGATTTGGTGTAAGGCATTAGGCGCTGCATGCCTTCGTAAATATCCCCTTCGAAATTCCCAAAATCAGCGATCAGTCCCACGCGTTTTGGGCCCAAGCGATTGACGAGTTCAACCAGCCAATCTGGATCGCTCGAGCAGTGGGTGATGTTCTCCAGCAGAATGGATACAGGTGAGTCCTTAAGTTCGTCACACAAGGCACCGATCCCCTTGGCCGCGTTGTCTAGCTGCTGATCTTTGTCCCCTTCACTGATGGCGCGGACGCGCATGAATTCGCATCCTAGATGTTCGGCTACTTTGGCCCATTGCAGGTGGACCTCAAGCGCAGCCCGCCGATCTTTCTCCTCGGGTGCATCGAGCGGCTCCGAACCACACAATAGCGCGCGATGCTTAATCCCCAGCGATTGCGATTTGTCGCGAATGGCTTGGCCTTTCTGAGGATCCTTGAACAAATCTCCACAGAAGTCGACGGCAAATTCAATGTTGGTGAATCCAAATTTATCCTTCACGAACAGCGGGTAGCTGGCCGTATCGAGCTGCCCATTGTCCATCAGTTTCTTCAATGAGAATTGATGGATACTCAGTTCGAATCTGTCCGCCTGGGCTCCCCAAACAGATGCTTGCGTTAGTAGCGAGGCAATCCCCAATCCCGCTGCGCATTGCACTCCACCGCGCATGAACTCACGCCTGGAGTGAAACATTTGCTGAGTTGACATAATACATATTCCTTGGATAGGTACGAGTAAAGGATAGTACAAAATCTGAACTATATCGTTGTAGGTTCATGTTTCGTGCGCGTTTGCTCGTTAAACTGGACTTTCCATCCCAACCCACCCGCGCAGGGACTCAACATGAAACTCGCATTGTCTGCCGTTTGCATTCTCTTCAGTTTGTCCTTCTTTGCCCTAGCAGATGACGGGCGATTGCAACCTCCCAAGGACCTGAATGGATACTTCCCGTTCGATCCACCAAGTTCACTCAGTGAATGGGATGTGCGCAGGGAATATGTCCAGCGGCAGATTTTGGTTGCCGAGGGACTATGGCCAATGCCAACAAAAACGCCACTAAACGCCGTGGTGCACGGCAAGCTTGATCGAGGTGATTATAGCGTTGAGAAAGTCTACTTTGAAAGTGCTCCCGGATTTTTTGTAACCGGCAGCCTTTACCGTCCGAAAAACGTTGTAGGAAAAGTCCCAGGTGTGATGTTCGCACATGGTCACTGGAAAGATGCTCGGCTATCGCTCGGATCCGAAGAGAGCGTGCGGACGGAAATAGCGATGGGAGGAGAACGGTTTGTCAGTGGCGGGCGCAGTACCTTTCAGTCGCTATGCGTTCAGCTCGCGCGGATGGGATGTGTGGTTTGGCAATGGGACATGCTGAGTGATTCGGATTCGCACCAGCTTTCTCGGGAAGTTGTGCACACTTTTGCTAAGCAACGCCCCGAGATGAACACGACGGAGAACTGGGGTTTGTATAGCCCGCAGGCAGAGGCGCATTTGCAGAGCATCATGGGTCTGCAAACCTGGAATGCGATCCGCGGGCTCGATTTTTTGCTCAGTTTGCCCGAAGTGGATCCAGAGCGGATAGCGATTACAGGGGCCAGTGGCGGAGGAACACAAACGATGCTTTTGGCTGCGATCGACGATCGTATCAAGCTTTCGTTTCCGTGCGTCATGGTAAGCACTGCCATGCAAGGGGGATGCACCTGCGAAAATGCATCGTTGCTGCGAGTCAATACGGGCAACATCGAATTCGCAGCTCTCTTCGCCCCCAGGCCCCAGGGCATGAACACGGCCAATGACTGGACCAAAGAACTCGCCACCAAGGGCTTTCCAGATCTGCAAAAACTCTACGAGATGTTTGGGGTAAAGAATAACGTCATGCTCCTGCGTGGCGAGCACTTTCCTCACAATTACAACGCAGTCACCCGCTCCGCCTTCTACACTTTTTTGAACGAACACTTCAAACTCGGTCACGCTTCGCCAGTCATCGAACAGGACTACGAACCGCTCACGGGTGAACAACTGACTGTCTGGGACGAGCAACATCCCGCTCCCAAAGCTTCCGGAGACGACTTCGAACGCCAGTTGCTGAGGTGGTTTACCGATGACTCGGACCAGCAGCTCCGCGCAAGCGCTGCCACTCTGGCTGGCTTACAATCAAAAGTCGGCTCTGCCGTCGAAGTACTGATTGGTCGCAACTATTCCAACGCGGGTGATTCGCACTGGGAACTCGGTGATAAGCAAGATCGCGGGGACTATATCGAAATGTCGGGCAAGTTGGCGAACCAGAAGCACAATGAGGAGCTGGCGGTGGTTTGGCTCTACCCGAAGCAGTGGAATGGAAAGGCGGTAGTGTGGCTCGGCGACAGTGGTCAGGCTGCACTTCATAATGCGGACGGTAGTTTGACCTCCGCCGTGCAAAGAATTGTGGATGATGGAGCCACCGTCATCGGTGCTGACTTGTTTTTGCAGGGTATCGATGGGGTAAAGCAAACTCGAACCGTAGCCAATCCACGCGAGTTTGCGGGCTACACTTTCGGATACAACCACGCGCTCTTTGCTCAACGCACGCATGATGTACTCTCCATTGTTCGCTTCCTGAGGGATGCCAACATAGGTACTCACCCACATCCAACGCTGGTAGCGGTTGCAGGTTGGGGTAGCACTGGCCCAGTGGTAGCTGCCGCGCGTGCCCTGACCGGAAGTAGCATCGATCGCGCGGCGATCGATTCAAATGGGTTCCGCTTTGGCAAGTTACTCGATTATCGCAACGAGATGTTTCTGCCTGGGGGAGCCAAGTATCTGGACTTGCCTGGTTTGCTCGCGCTCAGTGCGCCCCAGCCGTTGTGGGTGTCGGGCGAAGGGCAAACCCCCGAGATCGTCGCTGCGGTCTATGCAGCCTCGAAATCAAACGAGCTCGCTCCCTTTGCCGGTGAAGAAACTGAGCGAGAAACCTCCGCCGTCAGTTGGTTGCTGAAATAGACGTTCGGTCGAATCACGATGGTGATAACGCAGCGAGCTATTGCTAATCGCAGGTTGCGCCCACGGCTAGCGCCTCAGGTTCACTAGGAAACTACGCAATGATTTCGTCGACTAATCGCGAAGGTTTGGTCAAATTCGATAGGCGTTGATGGACGCCCTGCGTGAGATAGGTCAAGCGCAGATGGTCGATCCCCAGTAGTTTTAAAATCGTCGCGTGAAGATCGTGTGGCGAAACGCGATCGACGACCGCTTCGTACCCCAATTCATCGGTCTCCCCTAGGCAAAAGCCGGGACGCACGCCACCACCTGCCAGCCACATGGTAAAGGCACCGGGATTGTGGTCGCGACCAACAAACTGCATCTCCTTGCCGTTGCGATTTTCGCGCATGGGAGTCCGACCAAATTCGCCTCCCCAGACTACCAGCGTATCGTCCAGTAGTCCCCGCTGGCGCAGATCCTTTAAGAGGGCCGCAATCGGTTGGTCTACCTCGCGGCAGCGATCATGGAAGCCCACGTTGATAGCTTCACTGGCGGCCGCGCCGTGCGCATCCCAGCCCCAATGGAAAAGCTGTATGAAACGCACATCGCGCTCTGCCAACCTGCGCGCCAATAGACAATTGTTAGCAAACGACTCCTGGCCAGCCTCTATCCCGTAAGCGGCGTGTACCTCAGCCGTCTCTTGAGACAGATCAAAGGCGTCGGTAGCAGAAGTTTGCATGCGGAATGCCATTTCGTACTGCGCTATGCGCGTCAACGTTTCACTATCTCCGAATTCCGCGTAGGCGCGACGGTTGAGCCCATCGATAGCATCCAACGTCAGTCTCCGCTGCTCGCGGGTCGAGCCATCGGTATTGGATAGGAACAACACCGGATCACCTTGAGAGCGGCATTGAACACCTTGATAGACGCTCGGCAAAAACCCTGCACTCCATACGCTCTTACCGGCAGACGGCATACGACCGCCAGAGACCAGCACGATGAAGCCAGGCAAGTTTTCGTTCTCGCTCCCCAGTCCGTACGTCGCCCAGGCTCCCATCGACCCAGACCCCAAGTTTTGATTGCCAGTGTGCATCAGCATCTGGGCTGGACCGTGATTGAACTGCGTGGTGAACATCGATTTGATGAAACACACCTCATCGGCGACCGATTTAAAGTGTGGCAGTCGATCTGATACCCAATGTCCCGCCTGGCCAACTTGTTCAAATTCGAACTGCGGCCCCAACATCTTGGGAACCCCTTGAATGAACGCAAAACGCTTCCCCTCCAAAAAGCTCTGCGGACAATCTTGCCCATCGAACTTCTTCAATTCAGGTTTGTAATCGAACAAATCGAGTTGACTGGGGGAACCCGCCATGTGCAAGTAGATGACGCGTTTGGCTCTAGGGCGGAAGTGCAAGCCACCGTGCAATTTCGGATCGTAGTTCGCGCTGTCTGGCACGGAACCATTGGTTGGAAGTTCCACTCCCCACACCGCATTGACCGCTGACTGCGTGGCCAACCATCCCGAGGCCAAGCCCATACCACAGTCGCGCAAAAAGTGTCGCCGTGTGCTGGCTTCTAAATCGCGTATTTGATATTCGTTCATCAAGTTCATAATTAGTTTCTCAACGCAATTGCGAGAAAGTCGCTGATCGCTCCGCCGCTCAGTGCTTTTCGCCATTGCTTCTCGCGCGTGGTAGGTTGGTAACGTCAATCGAATGGGTAAAACTAAGCAACTGACCGGCGGAGCGGTCAGCGACTATGGGGGAAACGGTTATAAGCTTACTTTGTTAAGGCCCAATCGGAGTTAAGGATCGCAAGTCCAACGGCGGCCAACGGATCGTTCTGCTGCGCGCTGGACAGCCGCGCATGCAACGCCAGTAGATCTTCCACGTCCTCGGGCTGGGGCTGGCGACTGGCGACGCGTAGGAACATTTGCTCGATCGCTCCCCGCACATCATCGTTTGTTTCCTGCAGGCAACGCTTGGCCAGCTTCTGCGAAAGTTCTGTGTAGACTTCGCTGTTGAGTGTCACCAGCGCCTGCAATGGAGTGTTAGTCGCGATGCGGCGCGGACTGCAGACGTCGCGATTTGGGGTGTCAAACATCACGAAGCCGGGATAGGGACTGGTCCGCTTCCAATAGGTGTACACCCCTCGGCGGAAGCGATCGTCGCCGTCGGCCACCTCCCACTTGTCTCCCGAGTAGACTTGTTGCCACACGCCATCGGGTTGAGGTGGCATCACACTTGGCCCGCCAACTTTATCGCACAGCGCGCCCGACGCCAGCAGCGCAGAATCGCGAATCATCTCGGCGGTAAGTCGAGTTCGCGGACCGCGCGATAAATTGCGATTGCGTGGATCGAGCTGATAGGCGTCGGGAGTGACGCGACTATCTTGACGGTAAGTGGCCGACAGAACTAATTCCTTCAACAGACGCTTCAAGCTCCACTGATACTCACCGCGCATGCGCTGGGCCAAGTGATCGAGCAGCTCCGGATGACTGGGGGGTAGTCCACTCACGCCGAAGTCCTCCAGAGTTTCCACTATTCCTAGTCCAAACAATTCGCTCCAAATTCGATTGACCCACACGCGGGCTGCCAGTGGATTTTGATCTGAGACCAACCACCGAGCTAGCTCTAAACGATTGTGGACTGGTATTGGTGCCTCCTCGGATTGGAAGACTTGTGGAATCGCAGGCTCAATCACCTCGCCACGATCCAACCAATTGCCACGAATGAATTGCCGCGTGGCCCGCGTGGCAGCCACATCGCGATCTTGCAGGATGGGGAGGGAGGGTCGTGAGTTCGACTTTAATTCCTCGGCCAGTTGCCGAGCCGCAGCCCGCGCCGCAATAAGTTCCGGATCATCGCTCACAGTAATTAAGCCCGCATCGTCCGTGAACTCCACATGAAATCGCCGCAGATGTGTCGACAGTCCACCCGTCACCGATGCGTCCTGCCGCAGTTCGATACGGAGTGTTTGATTGGGATTCAACACCAGGGCGTCTGCGAGCGTAATGACCATCCAACGCGGTGCAAATAGCTTGGGATATCCGCCGAAGCCGTTGGCGTTCTTTTCGAGCACATCCTCGCACGCGTAGCTCCCTTCGCGAACATCAGGAATGACCACATCGAACTCGATTCCAACACTACTCTCTGGCTCGCGATCCTGTGCCGTCTGGTGTTTAGCATCAACGACCGTGGCCTTGATGTGCGATAGCACACTCCCTTGCTCGGGCCAGTTCTTGGGATCATCCGAGACCGGCAGAATATGCAGTCGCAGCGCGGTGAGTGTAGTGGGAGTGTCAAATTGTGTCGTCAAGGTATAGGTACTGCCAACGGCCACGGTGCCACTGACGACGCGCACTTCTCCATCGACCTCGGCGATCTCACCCGACGTGGATTCAAGTTTTTGCAGTGGCAACGCCAGCCACATGGCCGCCTGTGTGGCAGCACGTCCCAGTTCGTCCGCACGCTGTTGGCTGGCAGTCAAACTACGACTGGCCTGCAACCATTTTTGGCGAGCCTCGTGCTCCGCCACGTAAGGGAGCGTTGGCCAATCGCTGTTCAAATCGCTGTCTTGTGAATTGTTGAACAGCGCCAGCCCCGCGTAGAATTCATCATGCTCGATCGGCTCATAAGGGTGCGCGTGACATTGCACGCAGCCAAACGTCGTCGCTTGCCAAGTTGTCCAGGTGGTATTCAAGCGATCGATGACCGCAGCAATTCTAAATTCCTCGTCGTCCGTCCCACCTTCGGTATTGGTTTGCGTATTGCGGTGAAAGGCGGTGGCTACCAAATCGTCGTAGCTGGGATTGGGGAGTAGATCACCCGCCAATTGCTTGACAGTAAAATCGTCGTAGGGCATATCATTATTGAAGGCATTGATGAGCCAATCGCGATAGGGCCACATGTCACGATGGGGATCTTTTTCAAAGCCTTGGGAATCGGCGTAGCGGGCCACATCCATCCACATCGCCCCCCAACGCTCACCATAATGCGCCGACGCCAACAATCGCTCCACTTCTTGCTCGTAGACCATCTCACTAGCTGCATCAGCTGACGAATGATCGAGGGCGTGTTGAAACGCCTGCAGCTCTTCAGGAGTAGGGGGCAAGCCGATAAGATCAAAACTGGCGCGCCGCAGCCACTGCATCGGCTCCGCCTGGCGATTGGGCTGCAAACCTTGCCGCTGAAGTTGTTGATGCACGAAATTATCAAGCGGTCGTTTGGCCCACTCTGCCGATTCTCTCTGTTGCGGTGGAGGTCGATCATACAGTGGCAATCGCGACCACAGGTCTTGCCACGGCGCACCACCTGCAATCCACCGCCGAAAGAGTTCAATTTCTCGTTTTGAAAGGGACGGTGTATGTTCACCGGGTGGCGGCATGCGTTCCTCGGGATCAGTCGCGGTGATGCGGTCCATCAGAATCGATTCGTCGGGTTGGCCTGGTTCGATCACCCAGCCATCGGGAGGCAAAACGGAACTTGCGTAGACAAACGACAAATCACCCGCTTGTTTCACTCCCCCATGGCAGCTCGTGCAAGCTCGCGATAGGATCGGTTGAATGTCCCGCGAGAAATCGGGCTGCTCGGGGAGTTGACTAAGCGCAGCCTCTTCGGCTGGTTCCACCGCATGAGCCAGCGTGGCCAGCCAACAGCCGCAAGCCAATACGGCTATGGCCAAATAGTTCGATCGAAAACGGCTCATGACAAAATCGCTTAAAGGGGAATTGGTTACAGTCGGAACCAAAGCTCATCACCCTGATTATACTGCACATCAGCCAGATTATGGCTGCTGCGATTGAATCGAGAGGTCCGTCTTGGTCTGATGTTAGAGACAGATTAACGCAAATCAACTCGGATGGAACTTGAGAGCTCACTGACAAAAAGATGCGCGGCAAAAAGATAATGCGGGAGCTTACGCGGCTAGGGCAGCTCAACCAGTACGCGCGTATACAATCATCTGGATTAGCGGCCAGTATCAGTTGAAGCCGATGATTGATGCTCATGATCGACAACTACGCGATCTGAGCGTCCAGTTTTAATGTTGAAACGCAATTTTGCGTTATTTCCCTGACTTCAGTTCGATCATGACAGGTTCCATGCCGCGTTGGACGTCGATCTTGATATCAGTAGTTTTGGGCGAGAAGTATTTTAGCGGGGATTCGTTCTTCATCTTTACGATCTCTCCCTCTTCGACGACAGCATCGGGATTGAGATTTGACTGTTTCGACACCGTCACCGCATTCTGTCCAGGCGTTGCTCCGTCGCCAGGCTTCTGAGTGGATAGTGTGAATTTACCCTCGGCATCGGTAGTACCGACCGCTGGCACTCCGCCAGCATCCGCATGAAACCCTACGGCGGCATCAACCAGCGGCTTTCCATCCAAAGTTACTGTCCCATTGACTGGAATTAGTCCGCTGCCATCACCGCAGCCCACAAAAACTAGCAGACCAAAAGTGACTGCTAGTCGAGTACAAAACATCATCTGGGAATCCTATCGTTTCTATGCGTTGGTTTCTGTGGTGGGCATTCCAAACGGTTCGTCAATTGGGAATCGAAGCGACTTGACCTTCTGCTTTGCCACCCAAGTACTGGTAAGTCCAGTGATCAATATTTTGGCTTACGAAGTGAACGGAGCCATCTCCCAGCACGAAATTGCAACCGCCGGTGTGCTGCGACTTGAATCCAAAGTTTGTGCTCCAATTGTCCCACCAGCGGCAGGGTCCGCCTTCAGCCACGGTCCGTTTGCAACTGTCGTAATTAATCGGATAAAGCGTACTGATCATGCCATTGGTATTGCTGCCGTGGACCCAACCGCGTGTGATAGGAATCGAACAGTCGCCGCGCACTTCACCTACAAAAATCGTATTGGAAAGTCCATCAGAAATGTCGCTCAATTTTGCACAATAGGTGCGTCCCAGACGCGTGAAGGGTCCCGCTGGTGTATTATCGTTTGTACTAAAGTTGTACGTATCCCAGACAGCCCGCTCTGGACAACTTCCAGCACCATTGTTGCCAGTTCTAGTCGGCCCTTTTGAGCCGGCATAACTGAATAACGCGAGTTTTCCAGCAGCAACACCGTCGATCGCATTCGTGTTGAGTTGAGGCGATGAATCACTGGGGCACTTATAGGTGCCAAGTCTCAAGTTATTTGGCCGTGTTAGCCTCATTTTGAGTGGCCGTTTGTGGCTGTGAAAATGGGGATGATGGTCAATCATCCCCGGAAGTTGTTGTTAGGGATTGGGTAGGAGTTCTTCGAGTTGTGCGACAGC
>JBGSJT010000639.1:0-8223 GCA_041741715.1 Pirellulaceae bacterium
TGAATCTCGGACATCATAGCGGACTTTGCGCAAGCGACTGGAAGCGTGTAAAAGCTGCCAACAATCATCGCTTAAAAGCCCCGCGGGCGCAACTCTACCCATATTGCCTATCTATCTCAAAGTGCGCGTTGGCCCTGGCTATCGCGCCGTCATCTTTCCAAATGATCTTGAACCAAGAATTATCAAAATCGTCGGGCAGTTCTTCGAGGACGGAAGGTTCAATTCCCGCCAAAGATATTTGACCGTATCCATCTTTCCCAAGCCAGGAAACTGCACACAACAGTCTATCAAGGGAAACGCCAGGGGAGTGACTAACATCAACTCGCTCTTTCAGAATCGTAAATCCAATGATGTCGTGGGGCATCGCGTTTGCTCATACAAGGGGCGCTAAATCATTTGGCGAACGACCGCGTTGACCGGGCCGCAGCAAGTAAAGTTTCCATTTCAAAGCCGCCCAGTCCGCGGATCCGTGTCCAACGCTTTGTTCGTCGATCAGAAGTTTCGTATCCCAGCATTCAGATCAAGGTTCGATTTGTATGGTGTGTAGTATACCCGAAGGTCTTCTCGTTTTACGCTATCGTTAATTCCCATGTTGCAGCAGAAACGTTCCATTTTCTGTTCAATCGGAAGGCCTTTCGATTCCGTTTCGAATGGAAGATGTTCGCCGATGTTGATCCGCACCACCTGATCGTCAAAGTGCGGTGAATCAACAGTACATTGGCGAACCAATTCTCCATTCAGGTAAATCATGTACTCATACGATTGGTCACAGTCACCAAGCGACCAAGCAAAAACGTCATGTGTTTTCGCGAGCAATTCGATCGCCTTCCTCGTTGACGGCATATGCCATAGTCGGTATAGCCAATCGTCCGCGAGCAGTGTCCAGATCCCTGCGTCAGCTATTACGGCATACGTGGAACTAGGTGGCAGCTTCGCAGCAGATTGGTACGCATGCAGACCGAAATGATCCAAGATCTGTTTGTCCGAGAGCCGTGGGGTGCCCCGAAAGTAAATAAAGAATGGAGCATGAAGGCGGCAATCGAATATGCTCGGCTGTTCCAATCAAACGCCTCCTGTCGACGAACTAATAATTCTCGGGCGCTGGCGCCCGTAAACGAGGTTTCAGTATACTAGGTCAAGTAGGTCAGATGGGCTGTGGGAACAGTTGTTGCTGTCGAGCCTCAAGCTTGTGAACTCGTTCCCGACTGAAAGCCCATTGCCACCAGTAGTTTGGCTGACTCGTGCATCGAAAACAAGTGCCGGATGGGCTGCGATGTGGTCACGGAGTTTTTTCAGTTCGCGGTCAATCCCGCGTTTGCCCAACTCGGGCTCGAACATGGTGGGATCGAGAAAGAGATCGATGTCTTCCGAGAATCGATCAATCAAGTTCCAGCCTTTAGATAGACTTGGTTCCGCCCTTGAAGATAACTCGCGGCCCGGCTGCCTGCGTAATCGCCCGAAGCGCTTCGGTGACATAATAGTCTTTTTCAATGACGGCGGGACGAAGCTTTCGCGCAGCGAAATGCTCGACCGCGTTAAGGATGGCTTGCTCGAATTCTGGGTGTTCGCACAGTTTCATGCTGACTGCCGTCCTTTGCTTGCCACCGTTGAGCATGACGGAGCGACGAGAAACGTCCAAAGTCATAGCGAGATAATGGGTTGAGATTACTGCGTAGCTGTAGCAGCTTTGCCCGGCGCTTTCCAAGCTCTTGGCCCGCAGCACCAAGCAAGGCTTGGACACGTGGCGGTTCGCTGTCTGCTACTTGCACGAGTTTTTCAAATCGTCTTTTCTCGCCTAGTAGCTCCAGTAGTCTTGCCGTAGTTTGCGGCAGACTAAGTTCACTCAGTTCCGCACCATCGCGCAACACTTCCAACAATGCAGCTTCTTCGTCAGTCAGTTCCAGCCAGGCCGCAGGCCGCCGCGTGTGAACGATTGTATCGCTTCCCAGCAATCGACGCTGGACGCTCGCAGAAGGGGTTGAAAGTTCAATTCGGCGTGCAGTCTGAGTAGAGAAGCCAAGCAAATTAGCTGCCGAGAGGCCAGCGGGGAACAAACGTTGTTTTTTCGCGGCCAACGCGCGCAGTGCCTTAGGACTCGGCTTAGTCTCTCCGAAAGTCGATTGAGCAGGCTTGTAATAGATCCCTTTGGCAACGCGACGCAAAACGCCTTCTCGCGTCAAACGCGAGAGAGTCTGGGCGGTAGCCGTTGCCGAGAATTCTGCGAAATCCTCGAATTGCCACAAGGATTCTCCACCTTGCTCAATTCGGCTCCGAATCGTCGCGGAGATCGGTGTCTCAAGGTTCTGGGAGGTGCTGGTGTTCATACCCCAATCATCGCCTCTTGCAGCGGTAATGTCAAGTTTTATTGCAGAAAAACATGACTTGCAGCCAGGCAGTGACGAGATTCGAGCACGTTGCACTGATCGGATGACTAATGCTCGGTGCTGCCATCGGTAGAATTCCTCGGAATGCCCTGGTTAGGGACCTCCTTTTTCGACCTAAGTCATCATCCGAAGTGTCAGGCAAAATCCCTGCCGAGATCTCAAGGATTTCTCGCATAGGAGTGAGATTCACTTTTGGCAGCAAGTGCCACTTGGCGTGCTTAATTCATCGAACTTTGAAGACTCTCGCCTAGGCTGTTGGGCTCTGTCCTACCTTCGTTTCCTAACCTAATACGGGAGAACTCACCATGGCCAATTGGTTTACCAAATCTCTAGAACCTTCAGAGAGTAGTAGCCAGCCTACTATGCCTGAGGTCGCTGAAAGTCCACCAGACGTGCAGGAGGTTGTAAGCGTCGAAGTGGAACAAGTGAATCCATCGACTGAATTGATAGAGCAAGAAGCTTCCATCGAAACCAAGTCCCTGGCTCTACTGTCGCAGGCTCATCATGCGATTGCTGAAGCCCGCTCACTGGACGAACTCAAGGGCATTCGTGACAAGGCCGAAGCGGCTCGAAAGTATGCCCAGGCCGCAGGTCTAGGGCTTGAAATCCAAAACTATGCCGCTGAAGTTAAATTGCGTGCCGAGCGACGGGCGGGCAGCTTGCTCGCCAAGCTGAAGCTGCACGGCGGCGATCGGCGTGAAGAAACTTCTGATGATCGTCTGACTCTGGAGGATGTAGGAGTCACCAAAGATCAATCCTCACGGTGGCAGTTGACCGCTGCTGTTCCTGAGAAAGAATTCGATCGCTATGTCACGCGCACTCGTGAAGAGAGCGGTGAAGTAACCACGGCTGGTTTGATTCGCATCGCCAACGAGCTACGGGCGAAACAAAAGAAACGTCAAAAGGGAGCTGAGGCTGAAGCTATCGACAATTGCACGGTGGTGCCAAGCCTGGACGAGCTACTGGCGGCGGGTAGCAAGTTTGCTTGTGTATACGTCGATCCGCCGTGGACTGGTGGCGAAGACAACCTGCATTTCGTCAACGCACTTAACGAAGTGCACGTCGAGCTGTTGGTAGAAGACAACGCCCATCTCCATATGTGGGCGAGCGACGATTCTCTGTTTGCCGCCAAGCAAGCGATCGAGAACTGGGGCTTTGAATTCAAGGGCTGCCTCCTATGCCTGAATAGCAATGGCCGTCCCGGTAACTACTGGGTGGAGGCCCACGAGTACCTATTGCTCGGAGTACGTGGTGGCCTACCGCTGATGGAACGCAAGCTCAATAGCTGGATGCGCAGCGACCGCGATCAAGCGGGCATTCCTTCGAGTCGAGTCCGCAAGCTGATCGAGCGAGTGAGTCCCGGTCCCTACCTCGATCTGTTCGGACGCCAGCGGGCGAGCGGCTGGACGATCTACAGCACCTTACTGGAATCGGCCAGCGAGACGACGAGCGAAGAAGAGCCAACCAACAACGAAACGGAAGGAGAGGGTGGTGTCGAAGCAACCAGTGCCTGAGATCCGCGTCGGATTGATCAAAGCTTCCATCTGGAAGCACCAACCTCGTTCAGGCGATCGCCATAACGTGACGGTCTGCCGAATTTATCGCAACGGCGATGTCTGGAAGGAATCGCACCATTTTGGACGCGATGATTTGCCAGTTCTCGCCAAGGTAGTCGACCTCGCCCACACCTGGATCTTCGTCCACGGTGGAATCAGTGAGGACTAAGAACGAAAAGTGGAATTGAGAGTGGATGAGATTTCAAACCATCGTGAACGACGCGATCAAGATGGGGGCCGACTGACCCTTCCATCCATCGCTACCGATCTCGATGGATTGATCGCCTCGGGCGCTCGCTACTCCACCATCTATGCGGACCCGCCGTGGCAGTATGCAAACACTGCCGCGCGCGGAGCCGCAGCCGATCACTACGACACGCTCGACCTTGATCAACTGTGCGAACTACCTGTTTCGCGTTTGGCAAGCGAGCACGCACATTTGCATTTATGGACGACCAACGGCTTGCTACCGGATGCCTTCCGAGTCATCGAGTCCTGGGGCTTCACTTACAAATCTTGTTTCGTTTGGATCAAACCTCAGCTCGGTATGGGGAACTACTGGCGAGTCTCGCACGAGTTCCTGCTGTTCGGAGTTCGCGGTCACTTGCCCTTTCTTGATAACGCCAAGCGTAGCTGGCTCCTTGCCCGACGAAAGCGCCATAGCGCAAAACCCTATGCGGTGCGTCAGGCCATTGAACAAGTTAGCCCTGGTCCTTACCTCGAGTTGTTCGGTCGGGAGGAACTACCCAACACCGATTGGACCGTTTTCGGGAATCAAGTTGAGCGGCGACTGTTTTAGTCTCTTGCTAGGAAAGGTCTGACTCATGCCAGCACAACACGAAGAATCAAATCGACTACTGACTGTCGCCGATGTCGCCAACTGGCTCAACATCTCTGGAAGTTTGGTTTACCAGCTCGTCGAATCAGGAAAAATCCCAGTCATCAGAATCGGCAATGGTCGTGGTGCCATTCGTTTCGAGTCGCGAGACATTGCCGTCTACATCGAGAGCTGTCGGCTTGAGAAAACTGGCCAGGCCGCTCCTTCTGTCGTTCCACGACTCAAGCATATCAAGCTGGCCCCTTTTAAAGCGCCTGCTGACAGTTTTGGCTGGGAAACTTCCCCGACTCGATCGTTTTCCCCAAGAAGGTGAGAAAGTCCGCTGCCCGCACCAGCAATGCCCTGAAGTAGTCGCTTAGATCGCCACTTTCAAGACCTAGAGTTTTCGCGAGCTTTCTGTATTCAGTCCCTTTGCGATGAGCACTACCCGTCGATCTCAATTTCTGAAGGTCGCGAAGCATTTGCACATTGCCTTCGACAACCGCTTGATCTACGTCGAGCGTCCGCAGAATCGAAGCTAATCTTGAAATGCTTCCAGTTGTGCCTTCCTGCCCTGCGGGCAAGTTTCGTTTCAATTGATTCTCGTTAAGAGAATCTACCAATACTTTTGTCAGAGCGAGAATTAGATCATCGAAAACTTTCTGTTCGTCATTGGCAGGCACTCGAATGCTATCCAGGTAGTGACGGTCATTTGAGTCCAGCGGTAGATAAATCTCCCAGCCTAGTTTGTTGAAAGATGTCTCGCAGAGACACCTGTACTCTTGCTTAAAACGATGTTCTGGATGATCAGAATCTGCGAATTCTCCGAGAATTGACCTTCGAAAGTAAACTTCGCTGAGGCCATGGGTGCGAGGTTTGTTCTTGCCAAGCCAGTGCGGCCACTCAGAGGCTGGAAGATCTCGTCCAAGGTCACCGAGAAACACCATCACTCGATCATCATGGTGGTTATCTATTCGAACACTCCAAAGTCCATGGCATGCTAGTAGCGAGTCACTGACTTGATACTTTGTAGGCTCGTGCCGGTACTTTTCAAGGACATCCTTGGTGAATTGAACTGGCGCTAAGTAGTGGGGTGCATTGGGATTTGCGCCAAAGTTGTTTGCTAACAGATCCGGGTTGCATGAAAATTTGATCGGATTGTCGTCCTCGTCCACCGAGAGTACGAACTCCGGAAAATCCGGCTGCTCGCGATAACCGAGAAAAGGCACGCGAGATCGGTCCATGGGTTCGAGAAACCGTTTACCTAGCAGTCGGGCAATTGTCTTTCGATTGTCACCTGCGAAAGGGTCCCACGTGCCAACGTGCAAATGGAATGATGATAGGGCTTCTTTTATGTCATCAGAATATGGAGAATTCAATCCGAGCTCGGCCAGACTTGACGTCGAGTATTCGAAGGCGTCGAAATAAAGTGCAAGATGCATGTCCTTTACAGCGAGAAACTCACGTAATTCTCTCCAGCGAATCTCAACTTTTGAACCAACTATCGTCGCGGCAATTTCCTCGCTTCCGTCATCGGAGAGCCTGTAGAACACACCCCGCCTCTTGTCTTCCCACAAGTTATGAAAAAGGCGAAACTCCTCGTTAATCTCAACGTAACCCTCTCTGGCACCGTGAAAGCTACGGTCGATGACCAGTGGCTCCATACCATTCTCTGTACCGAATCGAGAATAGAACGTTTCGTGACTACCTTCGCTGAATGTAGAAATCGCCGTAGGCGAACCGTCTCCAACACGCAAATCCCAGCTCCAATCATTCAAGCACTCAGATACTGCAACTGTTGGCACTAAACCGCAGAAGCGTGCGAGTGTACTCATTCCATCTATTGGTCCACGCTCCGAAACAACTAGCATTTCCGATGGTTTGAACGGCCTAAGAATTTGAGGTAACAAATGCTCAAATTTCAGCCGCTCGGTTTCTGTTGTTGCTTTCATACTTGTCATTGATCACTACCTGAGGTGGGTTATCTGTTTCTTCGCGCAACTCAATCTAGCAAATTTACGGCAACGCAATCCGCTTGTCGAACATACCGCTCCGATCGCTTCTGAGCACAGGTCAAGGTTGTTCATTACCCAGCGGCTTGTTGGGCACGTCTCAGCATATGCTCTGGACTGTGTGACAAATGCTGATACACCCGAGCGAGCATCGACGGGTCTTTGTGTCCCATCAATAATGCGACAGTCAGAGGGTCAACACCACGCTGAAGAGCGTTGGTAGCCCACGAATGCCGCAAGGCGTAAAGTGAGCATCGTGGTGACAACTTCTTCGCAAACTGCTGCCAGAGCTTCTGCTTGGCCTCGCACCGCAATTCGGCTGGCCGTTTTACGCGTTCAACTCCCTTGACGGTCTTGGTCGGTTTGAGGGTCTTGATGAACTTTTTGATCTCCTCGTCCGTTGGCGTTCGGTCTGCTTTGGCGAGTAACTCGCGACCCTGCCGAAGTTGGATGCGATCGAAGACGCAGTTCACAGCATCAGGTGTCCAAGCGTCGCCACGCGAATTGCGGAACAATGGGCCGACGGGATACTTGAGCATCAGTCGCTTGGTGATGGCTAAAGCTTGGTCATCCAAGTAGACAATTCGTGGAGCCTTCTTTCCCTTGGATTTGCTTTGAGGAAAAACCCAACGCGAGTTCGGGAGGTCGACATAATCCGCGGTAATGATCAACGATTCCTGGGGGCGGCATCCGGTTCGGTAAGTCGTGATCGCTAGATCGTCGAAGGCGTCATCGCGGGAGTAGGTGAGGAGGGCTTCGAATTGCTCTGGTGAAAAGTAGACTTCCTTCCGCTCGGTGCCTGGCATCTCCAGGCTATCGAGCGGATTGGAGGCGATATGGCCCTGCTTAACCGCCCAGCGTAGGCAGGTCTTGATCGAGCGAAAGTAGTTTCGGCGAGAGGTTTCAGCCATCTTGTAGGCATCCACCCACTGCTCAACATGGAAAGGCTTCAGCGATGAGACGCGAATGTCCGGGTAGCGTTCGGCAAAACGCTGGAGCCGATAGCGGTACCATTCATAAGTGTCTGGAGCCCGGTGCTTGTGGACCCAGTCCAAATACAGATCGATAATGGCGACCGCGGAGGCCGACGTCAGCGGTTGCTGCAACTGGACGCGGGGGGCGGCCATCAGCTCGTGATAGAGGCGAAATGCCTCGGACTGGTCGGGACCGAGCTTGATTTGCTTGCGGTCGATTTCGACGTACCAGCAAGCGCGAGATTTCTTATAGAACGGCTTCGGAAAATGAGCCACGGTGCGAACCCTCCAATTGAATCCAGGAACGGAAACATCAGAGGCAACAGAAAGGTTCGCGTTAAAAACTGACCGGCTGCCACCGGCACCAAGAGACTATACGGCAACTGCTGTGCCAAAGTTCTCGGACAACTTCTCGGACAGAGCCGAGTTCGTCGCAGTCAAAATCTCAAAAAAACCAAGGAAAACAAGAGTACACCCAAG
>JBGSJT010000640.1:0-2315 GCA_041741715.1 Pirellulaceae bacterium
AGCAGCAACTTGAGTCCGCGTGTATGGACTGCCGCAAGCAAACGGTCGAACCCCGCGAGGTCACCGAACATGGGATCGATGCCACAATAGTCAGCGACGTCGTACCCGAAGTCCGCCATCGGAGAGGGATAAACCGGCGATATCCAGATCGCATCGATGCCAAGACGGACAAGATAATCCAGTCGCGACTCGATGCCAGCAAGATCACCGACTCCATCCGCGTCGCTATCCTGAAACGATCGGGGGTAGATCTGATAGATTACCCCACTTTCCCACCAGGGAACTTGATTTTGCCCTTCTCGCATGAGATTAAACTACCTTAGGAACTTTCCCGAAATATCTTCCCGGTTTTGGGATCAGCCGATGTGCGTCAAGCACGTCGCAACAAGGGTTTCGGTAATATCAAATCAGCCGCAACGCGTTAGCGACCGGTTTTGGTGACACGAGCCGGATGGTAACGCACGGCGGCTGATTGCGGAATGAATTTCAAGGCAATTTCTTAGTTCGCCTGAGTCGTTGATGTCACATCCAGTACGCGGCAGACGGAACGGGCAATCATTTGTTCTTCATCCGTAGCAATCACCCGCACGGCGGTTTGGCCGGCTGAAGCCGAGATCAACGCGGCGTTTTCGGCGTTACGATTTTCGTTCAACTCGATCCCCAGGAATTCCAATCCACCGCAAATCCGGCTCCGGACTGGTGGCGAGTTTTCACCAATCCCACCGGAAAATACCAATGCATCAATCCCACCGAGCGCTGCTGCGTAGCCCCCGATCCGCTTCTTGATCTCGTAACAAAACAATTCGACTGCTTCCGCCGCTCGAACGTCTTGAGATTCACGTTCTAGCAGGTCGCGCATGTCAGAACTTGTTTCCGAAACGCCAAGCAGGCCAGAGTGAGAATTAACCATATCATGAAATTTTTCCGCATTCATGTTCTCAGTCCTCGCCAGATACAAAACCAATCCTGGATCGAGATCTCCGGTACGCGTTAGCGTACGGTTCTTACATCATTGGACAACCGGGTGATAACGCACTGCGGCTGATGGCCCGATTCGATAGACTAGCGTGGAACGCGAACACATGCCAAATTCACCCATGACCGAAAACGCAATCTTCGGCGACCAAAATCCCCTTCAATCTGTCTGCGCTCGAGTGTCCGTTTTTCAGCCAGTCGTCAGCTCCCCGGCGATCGAACGCTGGGAAAACGAAGGCGGAACTGCAATCGTTCCATTCCAAATCACGACAATACACAACACCTACCTTCTTCTTTCTACATATAGAGTAAAAGCGATGACCACAACCAAGGATTATGCCAGTCCAGCCACAGCAATCATGACGCGCAATGCCCGAGCAATTCAGGCATTCGGTCATCTGATACCTATGCCGTTGGCGTTGCATGACTCAGCTCGAAAACAAGGTGTCGATAATTTGAATCAATTGCTCGCCGACACCATGACCTTGCGAGACATGTACAAGAAGCACCACTGGCAAGTCTCGGGACCGATGTTCTATCAACTCCACTTGCTATTCGACAAACATTCAGGTGAGCAGTCCGAGCTTGTTGACACAATTGCCGAACGCATCATGACGTTGGGTGGCATTAGCATTGCGATAGCACAGGATATCACCGACAACACAACCATCCCTCAGCCGCCGAGAGATCGTGAGTGTCCCGAAGCCCAGTTGACGCGGTTGCTGCAAGCACACGAGATCACGCTTCAAGCTGCACGTTCGATGTCGCGCCAAGCGATCGACTCGGGTGACGACGGAACGAACGACATTTTGGTAAGCGAAGTCATTCGTACTAACGAACTGCAAGTTTGGTTCATTTCACAACATTTGGTCGGTGCATCTTGAATCTTATCAGCCGCTGTGCGTTAGCACCCGGTTCTTGAGTGCTGTAAAAACCGGACGCTAACGCGTACCGGCTGATTCGGTTTGAGCTAACGGGTTCCGGCTGATTTAGTTTGCATGGTCTGGTTAAGAATTCGCTGAATGAGTTCCAACCCTAAGCGAAGCCACTGCCGCTCGGATGATGTTGGCACTGGCGTTGAATGCATCGTTTTCTTCAGCCGTCAAACTTAAAGGGATCGGCGAGATAACACCGTCACCGCCCAGCAAGTGCGGAATCGAAATCGTGACATCAGGTATGCCTTCGGTGTGCGGCATTCGAGAGCAGATCGTCAGGATCGAACGCTGGTCGTTGAGGATCACATCAACTACCCGAGCCAATGCGCTGCCAATCCCGTAATATGTCGCCCCCTTGCCTTCGATGATGCGATAGGCGGCACGCCGAACTTTGTCGTCAATGTC
>JBGSJT010000641.1:0-2481 GCA_041741715.1 Pirellulaceae bacterium
GAACTACTTCAACAGGAAGGTGCAACGTCCGATGTCGAACCGCATTGAATCAACGCTCGCCGAACCACTTCGCTCGATCGGATTCGCGGACCACGAGATTCAACGAATCCTGCACAAGTTTGATGAGCATTTGGTTCAGCAATGGTCGGACGTGACGCTGGCGGCGCAAGAACACAAAGGACGAACATTCTTCAAACGCAGTCCACAAGCATTTTTCATGCACAATGTCCAACAAGCGGCTCAGGGCACGAGAACTCCGCCCGACTGGTGGGTCGAGCTTCGCAAACGAGAACGTCAAGCACAAGCAAACGTCTGCGATTCTGAACCGGAACGGAAACCGAAGGCGAAGCCGGCCAAAATCTCAGACGTACTGGCCGATGTGATTGGTGCTGGTGTCGTACCATCATTACTCGAATCTACCTGCCGCAAGTAACAGACTTAGCTCAAAGCAACTCTTTTGCTTCGAGGTACTTTGGGATCAAGTACTTTGGCGTGGGCTGCGATCGAACAAGCCCGGATCAATTAGGCAGTGTTTTCGGTTGGCTAGCGAGTTGTTGGCATCGGCTCAATGACAAAACCATGACGCAAGCGACACGCCTCCGTGACGGAAACATGACGCAAGCGACACGTATGTTTCGCGGAAACAAGACGCAGCCGACACGCCAGTTATCTCGATGCACGATATTCGCTGGCGTACGTGATCCCGACCCGTGTTTTGCCCCAGCTGATTCTGGAGTTCTTTGTTGATCGAGTTATTCTACGGTCCGAAGGAGGACTTCACGATGACACGATCTCGACGAACTTTCACCGCCCAAGAGAAGGCCGCTGTTGTGAAGCGGTACTTGGTCGACCGAACCCCGGTTTCTGAGCTGTGCGACGAACTGGGATTGCAGCCAACGCAGATTTACACCTGGCAAAAACAACTCTTCGACAACGCCGACGCGGCATTTGCCAAGCCTGGGCGAAGGCCAAAAGTCGACGATTCCAAGGACAGGAAAATCGAGGCTCTGGAAGCGAAAATCCAGCTCAAAAATGAAGTCGTGGCCGAACTCCTTCAGGAGCACGTCCAGCTAAAAAAAGAACTTGGGGAACCCTGACCGGAAGCTGGGTTCCCCACGACACGCGAGACTCGGTCGTCGATTACATCAACTATTGGTCGATGCGTGCCGAGACTCCGGCCAAGCAAATCGTGAACTGGGTCGGGATCGCTCAAAGCAAGTTCTTCGACTGGAAGAAACGCTACGGCAAGGTCAATGAACACAACGGCGCGATCCCGCGTGACTTCTGGATGGAGGACTGGGAGAAGAAGGCAATCCTGGATTTCCACTTTTCCAATCCACTGGAAGGCTACCGGCGTCTGACGTTCATGATGCTCGATGCTGACGTCGTTGCCGTCAGTCCATCGAGTGTTTACCGCGTGCTTCGAGAAGCGGGCGTGATGGATCGTTTCAATGGCAAGAAGTCCAAGAAAGGCACGGGCTTTGGACAACCGACCAATCCTCACGATCACTGGCACATGGATGTCAGTTATCTCAATATTTGTGGGACTTTCTTCTTCATGTGCAGTGTTCTGGACGGCTGCTCTCGCAGCATCGTTCACTGGGAAATTCGCGAGAAGATGGAAGAGTCCGATGTGGAAGTGATCCTTCAACGGGCTCGTGAAAAGTATCCTCAAGCGAAGCCGCGGATGATCACCGACAACGGTCCCCAGTTCATTTCACGCGACTTCAAAGAGTTCATTCGGATCGCAGGTATGACGCACGTCAAGACATCACCTTACTACCCGCAAAGCAACGGCAAGATCGAGCGTTACCACCGCACGATCAAAGGTGATTGCATTCGTGTGAGTCAGATCGAAACGGTCGATGATGCGCGGCGAATCGTCGATCAATATGTTCGGCATTACAACGAGGTGAGGCTTCACAGCGCGATTGGATACGTGACGCCGCACACCAAGCTGGCGGGGCAAGAGAAGGAGGTTTTCAGTTCGCGAGATCGCAAGCTAGAGGCCGCCCGCGAAGCCCGTCGGCTCCGCCGACAACCACAAGCAGCCTGAAGATTGCCGCAAGCAATCGTTCAGGTTAAAATCAACAGACCTGACCGGAGGATAGGGCACTGCAGAGATGCAACCCCAGCGCCGCGCCAGGTCCGAAGTCGAAGGGCGCGTGGGTGGTGCAAACTGCCGACGCACCTTCCCTTCGATTTTGGCGAATGCGAAAAATCTCAGGGGGTTTGGGGGACTGGTCCCCCAAGTACTCACCAACCGTTACCCGTTTTCAAATTTCACTTTTTGGAATAGCAAAGATCACACTGCACTCCAATTCACGCTGAACCAAAACAGTCCCTTGCTTCGCCGAACTCGTCCGGATCGCATTTGGCAAATCGCGCGAGAGCTGCGATCTGCTGGGTTGTTCACGACCGTCAGGAATTCTGGCGGACAAAACATAGCCGCTGCCTGCGGACAATTGGCTGCCAACCCCG
>JBGSJT010000642.1:0-8619 GCA_041741715.1 Pirellulaceae bacterium
TTGCCGATATGCCGCTCGAACATTTGCCCTACGGTGGTGTCATCGGGCACTTCAACGTGATGGGCAAATCCACCGGCATCGTTGGAAATCAGCAGAACTTTCATTGGTTAAACCTTTTCTTGTGAATGGAAGCGTATTGGATGGAAAAGCGATTAACGCGGTGTTTAGACCGAGTAAACGCTGACGCCGCCTTCGCCTTCAAGCTGGTCCCAATCGACCATTTGCGGCTCGGGGTAGTCGTCATCTTCGGGTTCGACAGGGCCAAAACTCAGTGGGCTGAACCCATGACGCGCGATCATTCGCAAATCTTCACCCGTCGCACGAACAACGGCATCATTAAGAGTCTTCTGGGGCATGGTCTTTCACCTTTCAAAGCTAAGTAGGAAGGAATGACCACAGCCGCCCCGCAGGTGCGGGGCGGCTGTGTCACAAAACAACAACCGCCCCGCGAACACCGCGAGGCCGTGTACAAACAGAACGGCTAGCCAGTAGGGACCAGCCAATAGGCACGCAGCCAAGCGACTTCGGCATCGATCGCTTGGCTGCGTTTCCCAAACGGCCCAAGCATGGGGCCAGCGACCGGCGATAGGTCCGCCATCCAACCTCCTTCAGGGGTCGGCTCAACGTGAGAGCCACGACGAATCTCGACCTTACCAATCGCATGTGCATCGATCGACTCGTCGTAAATCATCCGCACATTCCCATCGCGATCGATCATCATGTCGATGCTCATCGCGACCGCCGGATGATGCTGCGGCGTGGTCGATCGGTCATCCAGCCATCGAGTGACGCTTCCACACGCACTAACTCCTTGGCAACGTGCTGCCGCATGGCGGCATGGTCACGTAGGGCCTGGGGTTGCACGCCATTGATGATTTGACGTGCATCGGCGACCAATCGATCGAGCTGATCGTCCGACCGGATGTTCAATCGCTGGAATCGCTCGAAGAACTCCAAGAGATTCGTCACCGCTGAATCGCGAAAGACTCTTGCTGAACCAGCATCGTCACCGCTGAGCCGCTCGGCCAAATGGCTGACCAATTGGCCGAGTTCATCGGCGAATGCTTGTTCTGCCAGCCTGACCGCTTCATCGAACCGAGTCTGCACGCGGGCACACTCGTTGTAATACAACGTTGGGCTAACCCGCAGCAAATACTCCGGCGGATCACACGATGGATAATCCCATTCGATGGCAAACAAGTCACTCAAACTGGTCGCGTAATCGCTGGCGTCAAACAAGTTGCCCAGCCGTTCACGGGCCTGATCGACCAGTTCGCCGAAATGCCGTTCCAGTTGTTCAACTGCATCGGTCAATTCTCGACGCACCGATGTCATCTGCACGTCAAACGCAGCAATGTCACTGCGACGCAGCAGCCGCACGCCTGGCTCGATGTACGGCAGCGTATGGCCTTTCCAATACTCAACCGCCTGTGCCTTCACCGCCGTCGCCGCACGGAAAGCCGGATGGCTGGTGTCGAACAGCTTTTTCGACGCGGACACCGATTTGATGTCAGCCTCAAATGTACCAGCGGCTTGCCGTGTTTGATCTTGGCTGAGCGTCTTGCGAGTACATAGCCAGCGAATTCGCAAACGTACAGCCGTAGTCTCCGATTGCAGCCGTTGGCCGAGGCTGTCTTGCGTAACGGACTCCTGATAGGAGCCATCGGTTACGACTGGTGAATCCGTAATCACACTCATACGTGGATTTCCTGATTTAGTGGTTGAAGTAAAGAAACGAAAAACGCCCTGCTCGCCAAAGTGGCGAACAGGGCGTGACAACGTTGCAACTGACAAACGGTTCACGACTGAGCGTGAATCACGCTTGGCGTGACGGCAATCGATCGGGCTTAGGCGAATGATCCAGTCGCTTGATGTCGTCATCACCGTCCTCGACTTGACTGGCTGCCGCTTCGATCAACAGGTCATTGACGACTTCAATCGCCGGTTCCGACTTTCGTGGCCAAAGCAACACCGCCATTAACACCAGCGGTGCCACGCAACACACGAGCAAGACACTCGCTGTGATCGTGGCAGCGATCACAGGTTCGCTACGTTCGCGACTATCCCAGTCGCGACGATCTGATTCCAGTTGATCGCGTTGTTGACCAACCTCAGTTCGTTCTTGCTGCATCTCGGCCTGCAAGCCGAGCCACTGCTCGTCACTGAGATCGCGACCGCTGCGACCGCAACCCAGAACTAGCGACAACAAGTAGATGACCCATAAGAAGATCACCCAATTAATCATCCTCTGCACGATTGATAAACTCCTTGCGTAAGACACGATGCAAAAGCTCGCGTGCCCCGCGTAACTGACGCCTCAGATGCAGCACCAGCAGCGCAGCGACTGCGAGCGATAGAGACAGAAACAAGCAAACGATCAGCATTGAATTCACTGATAACCTCCAGATGAAAAGACAACGGCCCGGCGAATCCGCATATTCACCAGGCCGTTGACATCGATTGAACTTGATACAGAAGCAACAAGCGGTACTCGGTCCAACTGAGTGAGATGCAGGAGCCGAGGACTGCTCCTCTACACGGAACAACTTGATCGCACTCAGTTGTTCGATGGATCAGGTGAGATGGCACGGCGTCGCTTCGACTGTTTGGCGGTTGAACGGTACACACCAAGCTGCTCAGCAGACAAACATCGACCGTCAGCCCACTGCCGTAGCCGTTGCACCGATTCACCTGAAGTGATCGCAACCGGCACAACGTTCTCTGCCGCTTGAACGAGAGGTGCGTCAAGCAAAGCAGCCAAGCGGCAACAAGATTTGACCTCGGCACCAGTCCACTGTTCATCCGCTGGTCGAGGCTCGTTGGCATCAAGCCCGTAGCGACCCAGATACAACGTCCAAATCTCGTCCTTTTGTTTGCGATCCGGCAAATCAATAAAGAACACCGCGTCAAACCTTTCGGCACGAACGAACTCTGGCGGCAACTTTTGAATGTCATTCGCGGTGCAAACCACAAACGCATCCGACTCGTGGTCGTTGAGCCACGACAAGAACGTGCCGAACATTCTTGACGACACACCGCTGTCCCCGTTTCCGCCGCCGACCGCCCCAGCGAATGCCTTTTCGACTTCATCGATCATCAACACGCAGGGTGCCATCGCGTCGATCGTTTGCAACGCTTGGCGAGTTCGTTCCTCAGATTGGCCGACCAGCGACCCCATCAAGCTGCCGACATCAAGAATCAATACCGGTCTACCGACTTCGTTACCGAGCGTCTTGCAGAATTCGCTCTTGCCACAACCTGGAGGCGATAACAGCATCACGCCACGCGGTTTCACGCGTTCACGCGAGCGACCGCGATGAATCAGTGCCCGCCGCGTGAACGCTTTCAAGACGCTCAGGCCACCGAGCGAGTCAAAATTGTTGCTGCCGCGATGCAGCGTCAACAATCCCGACTTCTTCAGTGTCTGCGTCTTAAGCTCCCAAATCGCACCCGGCGTCAGCTTGCCGTCACGAACCAGCGACAGGCTGTATGCACCTTCAGCTTCGTAACGTGTCAGTCCTGACGCCGCATCAAGCACATCATCCAATTCCCGGCCCTCTGGCAGTTCGCCGGTCTCGGTCGCGATCCCACGAGCAATCTCCAGCAACTGGTCACGGCCCGGCAACTCATGCTCCACTGTGACAAACAGTTTTTCGAGTTCAACCGGAAGCTGCACCGAGGGGCTGAGAATCACGATAAACGATCGCGTCGTCTTGCCTTCGTTGACTGCATGGCTGATTGCCTGCACGATCTCGGCGGAACCCAAGAACCGATGAAAGTTCTGTAGCACCAGAATCGACGTTTCATCGTCCGGTGTCAGTGACGAAGCCACACGAACGGCTGCCAACGGATCGCTCGCCTGAGTGGCGATCGGTGCGTGGTCAACCACATGCAACCCCTGCTCGATATTCCAGCAAGCAAGCTGCCATTCTTCAGTACGTGCCATCGCAGCTAATTCGGCGATGGCGTCCTGATGTTCGTGCGAACTGACCCAGATACCGGAAAACCCAGCCTGAATCAGTTCTCTCATCCGACCAGAAAGCGACATACGCTTCCTCCAAAGTTAAAGGGTTATGTAAGGAAATCAGCCAATGGGCGCTAGCCCCGGTTCTCACGCAAAGGGAACTATTACCAGCGAGCAATGGCTAATCTTGCCCAACAGCGGGCGACAAAAGAAAACACAGGCAGCGAGCGTTACGGTTGCTGCTGGACCTGCTGAGTCTCATTGACTTCGCTGGCATAGAAATCAGCGGTCAACGTTTCGTTCTGTTTCAGCCCCAGGGCCTGTTCCAGAAACTGGCTCGCTTCTTTGCACTGTGAACCGGCAAAACCATGAGTCTCCACGCGAGTTGAACCATCGCGAGAAACAATCACATCAATGGTCTTCAAGCGACACCTCCGACGGTCAGCGTCAGCTTGACCGAGCCATCAACCAGAGGCTGCTCAATGACCGAGTAACCCTTGCGTCGAGCTTCGATCTTGGTCACTTCGATCGCGTAAGCCTGCAAGAATTCGTCAAGCCGTTCCTGCTTGCCCCAGCGACCTTCAAAGTTATCCAACTTGGTTTCACCGGTCGCGACGTTAAACACAACCGGATACCGCCAATCGCGAAGCCGAACCGCAAGACCCGTGACGGTCTCGCTAAACAGCTTCACTTCCCCTTCGACTGGTTCATCCAGTCCCCGTCTTGCACACCCAGCCCGAACCGCCCCTGCGTCCCGAACCTGGGTTTGAATCTGCACGACATGCGACATACGCACACCTCCGCACCAAAAGAGATAGGCAACCAGCAGCTACGACAGCCACCGTCACTTATACGTAGCGGAAAATGAGCGGGAATTTAGGGGTTCTCACTTTCCTTCGGGCATAGCGATCAATGAAGGCTCGGCGCGGTCATGCCATTCTCGGGATCGCTGTTGAGAAGCCTAGACAAGCCTATCCATCTAAAGCCACATCTTCAATCACAGCGTATTCGTGTTCATCGATTTCCGCCATCAACACAAGTTTCTTCATTTCAGCAGATCCGATTAGCGTTAGGGTTAGTTGTTAAGGCCGACGCGGCCATCGATGTTTTTGTACGTGTGAGTTGATAAGGACTTTAACGGATGATTCGCGAACCGAAGTGGACACGTCGTCAATTGGCTGAACTAAAAAGGTTATTCGAAACCGGGGTTCCGTATATTGAGATCGTCGAAGCGCTAGGCCGGTCGGCTAGTGCGATCAAAACGCGTGCTCAGTTGTGCGGATTCCGTCGGCCGAGACGGCTTGGCCGGAAAGAGAGCGACGCCCTACAAGCTTATGCTTTGAACCTGGGGCTTGACGAAGCCATTCGGCCTACGAACCCGACTGCACTACGTGTTCTTATCTGTTTGGCGCAGACTGACATTTCGACGAAACTAGGCTTGGACAAAGCATGTTTAGCCAGCGAGTCGGGACGCAACAAGGCAGTCCAGTCTTTGCGGTCATCGGGACTCGTCTACGTAGACGATTTCTGTAGTCCAGTTGAACTCGTTTTGACGCGTAAGGCCTACTGCAGCCGTCCCGAACCAATGCTGGCAGACGACGATCAGATTCGTGCAGGGACCCTACCATCAATGACCGCACTCTGTAGCGAACTCGATGCTTGGCTCCCTGTGATCTGTCGTAGCAAAACATCGAGCGACAAATACCGGGCGTTTATCATCCGACAGTTGGAAAACGCTCAATCAGGTGACATCGCAACCGCCGACTTCTACTCGATCTTCTATAACCCGAAGCGTAGGTAGGAGGTAGAAGTTCCAGAAACACTTTGCATTTGAATGAATACATGTAGCGGCGATTGCCAATTGCGGAAACAGCAACCGTGTTACGCGATTAGCCCGATGAAACATCAAGGCTCCAATACTCTGTTCCATCCTCGCGCTGCATAGGAGAAAGTCGCTGCCGGAACCTAGCAGCGACGCCATAATGAAAGCATTCGTATTGATCATGAAGAAGTGCGGCTGCCGACCCAAAGTAGGTATGCCCCAAGTCGAACAAGTTCAGTCCCTTGACAGCGACCGTTTCCGCTCCCGCGACCTGGATAAATGGAGGTGCAATACCAGCGCGATTGTATCCATGGACAAACTTCGACATGAATAGCGGGATATCTCCGACCGCCACATAAATCGTCGCTTGCCCTGCTATGCCTGACAGGCTTTTTAAGCCATTAGAAAACGTGTCAGTGTCAACATCCGCCGCGCAGAACGCCAAGCTCTGCAAATTCGGTCTTACTACACGTTGTTGTTCCAGCCATCGAACAATAAGCCGATTCCCCATGCTGTGGGTGATGACGCTTAGTCCTTCTCCGTCCAACTGGCTTGCAATCAGTTCCATGTAGTCACAGAAATACGGAAATGCAGCCTCTACAGTCGCCTCATCGTGGCGATATCTGAGCATGCGGCCCGCCGAAGGCCAGCTATACAAAAACGTGTGGCCACTTACCTTTAGATCAAAACCAAGCTGAGCGCAACGAATGGTTGCCTCTTCAAAGCTGACGTTATAGCCATGAATGAACAACAAGTGGCGACAATCGTCACCAATCTGAAGTCGCATGCCGCCCGCATCGCGAGCAAAGTCGTCCGAGGACTTGGGCGTAATGTTCAGGACTCGAAGGTGGTCGTCGTTGCCTTTGGGCCAGCGTCGCGAATGCCACCTACCTATCGAGCCAAAACGATGGGTCGAAGGAACCGATACAGATGCTGTCCCTAAATGTAGCCTACGCCCGCGAGTGTCTGCGAATGCAACACCATTTGGCCTCGCCCGCTTTTGCCTATCAGTGCCAAAGTGAACTGAAAAGATTCGCTTATCATATATGGGCGTTTCGCTAAGGGGCCGAAGCCGTTCCAGTATGGTTGCCGGGCTGCATGGGATTCTATCCCATGCGGGAAGAATCGATACTTCGGCCCGCGAGTCAGCAACCATATAGCAAAACCTTGTCTTTGATGGTCGCCATGTTACGCCAAACATGCGTGCGACAGCGTCTCGCATCTCTTTGCTTTCTGCCCCCGACTCAGCGAATGACAACAAGAGCCGTATCGGTTTTTTCACTACCTCGGCGAGGTCTTGTACCGCCTTACAGAGCAATCTCGCGAACCCTCGGGCACGGTACTCAGGCGCCACGAAGAATTCGTCTACCGTGAGGTAGCCATCTCGCGCGATACAAAATGCCCAGCCACATCGGTTCTCACCTTCTCGGATCTCGCGAACATGAACCCCAAAGTCAGCCTCCTGAATCCACTTCCAATGCAATTCCCTAAAACCAAGATCTGGGCGAGATGGAATGTCAAGCCCGACCGGCATCCCGGTCCACGACTCAACGACTCTTTGCTGTATCAGGATTCCGGGAATACTGCCACAGCCATACGGCCTGCTGTCCTCTGATAGCCCTTTGCCGCCCCATTGATAACCCCAGGAATTTTCAAAGTAATATCTGTCCTCCTTGGGATCATACTCGCCTAGCGGAACTGCGTGGGAGCCTAACGGCTCCCATCCAACGGAGTTGAATTCGATGCGTCCCTGCGGCGGGTCGTACCACTCGCTCCCTACCTCAAGACCGAGCCGAATATCTTCGCCTCGGAGAACCGCATTACGTATTTCGACCAGACTCGCGTTCCGGTAGTAGAGCGACGGCCTAAACAAACGTCCAAGGCGAAATGTCTCCTCAGTTGCTGACTCTAGGCCTTCGACTCGACCAAAATGATTCAGGCCTGGATCGCCAAAGATCCGGCTCATTCGTCGATAGTTCGCCCCCCAGCATCCAGTAACGGTGTCATGGTCCGGACCTTGTTCGTAAGTCTTCGCGTGCCTCCACGAGAATGGGCTGAAATGCCAATTATTTGCATACGGCAACACACCAGGATCAAACTCCAGTGGAACATTTCGGCGTTGTTGCAACGCCTGATGGCCAAACGGAATCACCCGCAGGTAACTCGCGATAGGCCAGTCGCGGCCAGTTTGCTTCTTCATGAATGGTTCACCGGATTTTCAAGATACATCGAACTTTATGACCCATTGGGTATAGGACAGCAACCGTCGGGACCGGTATCGGCAACTTGATGACATTCAACACGGAAATGATGCTTGTAAAGGATTACCCAGAAGACTCTTTACATGGGCGTGGTGCCGTTTTACGGACGTTTTTTGCTAGCAATGGATACTGTTGGAGGACGAGTTTTCGGGCGGGTGACAGTGGGTAGAATCGTCAACTTTGATGGATCGATTCTAACCTCTCGGCAAGGACGCTGGTGTCATCGTGATAGGTATGTCTGTGGACGGTCCCCAACGTAATCTCATTCAGTCGACCCAAGAGATGATCCTTCGTTTCAGCGCCGAGGTGAGTGTCCAAGCGGAGCGATGGACCCAACAGCTCATCCAGGCCCCGGCTGACTTGGAAGCGATCCAACGCGACGTTCACATTGCTTATGCACGCGGTGCCGACTTGCTCGTCGCGGGAATCATGGCTGTCACCATCAACGACGGCCAAGTCAATGTCGCTGCCGAGCAGACACGACAACAGTTTTCTCGTCCGCTGCAAAAAGGCCGTGAACGAACCGTCGCCGTTCAAATGCTCGGTGGTTTGCTCGTTTGGGCAACGACACT
>JBGSJT010000643.1:0-2398 GCA_041741715.1 Pirellulaceae bacterium
ACCAACCACCCGAGGTTCGGAGTGCGTTTTATTGAGTCGTCCAATTTTCTATGGTTGTGCAAAATCTGGTCTTCGCCGAATCTCGCTTTGTAGCACTCTATCCATGCCGTGCCGAAAAGGCAACCGGCAAATTGGAGAACGACCTGCATCCAGTCCCAGGTTCCATAGCTCGTAGCGTAATAACGAACGAACATCGACGTGACAAGATTAACTCCGATTGTCTATTGCATTCCCACTTCGACGCGTTAGGTTCATAGAAGAAGGCGTGTTCGGGGCAGCTCGTCAAAAGCACGGATTCAGAATTGGAAGACTAACTAAGACGCAAGACGGCAATTGCCGTCGGGCGTGAAAATGAGTAAGCCGATGCAGTGGATTTCTGATAAAGGGAGTCGACTGCCTCGGCTTTTTTATTGGCGTGGTCCTGAACTCGATTCTCGTCGAAAAAAGATTGCTTAAAAAGCAGAATGCTCACGAATTTTCATGAAACCGACTGAGAAGAACACCGACAGCGTCAATTCGCATTTACGTACCTACTGGAGTACGTCAACGGACCAGCTACTCCGCGACTTGAATTCCGCGAGTATTGGTCTAAGTCAAGCGGAGGCCGACATGCGGCTCAAGCAGTATGGCAAAAACTCGATCAACGCCTCCAGCCAACAGAGCGCGGTGAGTTTGCTGCTGAGTCAGTTTAAGAGCCCACTGGTTTTGATACTCGTTGTCGCCGCTATCATTTCAGCCATCGCGGGCGAATGGCCGGATGCACTGATCGTATTAGCGATCGTTATCGGCAGCACGACGCTTGGTTTTTGGCAAGAGTGCCGAGCCAGCGACGCTATCGAGAAACTCCGCTCCAAAGTGACGATCAAATCCATCGCAATGCGAGCAGGTGAACAGCGAGAAGTTCCCTCGTCTGATATCGTACCTGGGGATGTTGTATCGCTAACTGCAGGCAGTCTTATTCCCGCCGATGGTATTGTTTTACAGTCCAATGATTTGTTTGTGAGCCAAGCGGTACTCACGGGCGAAGTCTTTCCAGTGGAAAAAAAGCCCGCGATCGTAGACGTCAATGCAAGTTTAACCGAACGAGTCAACTGCGTATTCATGGGGACCAGTGTGCGGAGCGGGACTGCACAGATTCTGATTGTGCAAACGGGAAAAAGTACGGCATTTGGACAGATAGCGGAACGACTAAAGCTACGGCCTCCAGAAACGGAGTTTGAACGCGGGGTACATCGCTTCGGCTACTTGCTGACGCGAGTCATGTTTGTGATGTTCGTAGCAGTTTTAGTAGTCAACATCATCCGTGCAAAACCCGCGCTGGACTCCTTGCTGTTTGCACTAGCGCTAGCAGTTGGTTTGACCCCCGAGCTCTTACCCGCCATCATCAGTATCACTCTGGCCCATGGTGCCCAGCAGATGGCCAAGCGAGGAGTGATCGTGCGGAAGCTAAACGCGATCGAGAACTTCGGAAGCATGGACGTGCTATGCACCGACAAAACGGGCACCCTAACTGAGGGCGTTGTCATACTCAAAGAAGCACTGGATTCTCAAGGAGAAACATCCGGCAGCGTGCTTCGAGCTGCCTATCTGAATGCAACGCATCAAACTGGGATGAACAACCCGTTGGACGAGGCGATTGTTGAGGCTGGAAAAAAATCGGCGGTCGATATTAGCTCGGAGCAGAGAATTGCCGAGATCCCCTATGACTTTACACGCAAACGACTAAGCGTGATCGTGTCTGATAAGCAATCCGTGCGAACGATGATCTCCAAGGGAGCAATCGCTAACGTTTTGCAGGTTTGCAACACCGTGCAAAGCTCTGGAGCATCCAGTCCGCTAGATCAAACCAAACTTGCCGAGATTGATAAGCAGTTTCGCAAATGGAGTGGCGAGGGATTTCGAGTACTGGGAGTGGCCGCGAAGCCGGTTCCAGTTCAATCCGAATCCTATTCGCGCGACGACGAAAAGGGACTTGAGTTTCAGGGATTCCTATTGTTCTTTGATCCACCTAAGGCCGACGTTGCGAAAGCGATCGCCGATCTTGCTGGGCGAGGAGTTCAACTCAAGATGATCACAGGAGACAATCAGTTGGTGGCACGACATGTCGCGGAGGCCGTCAACTTGCCGGTGGATGGGTTGTTAACGGGGACCGAATTGAACGCGATGGGCGATGAAGCACTTTGGTTTGCAGCCCAACGCACCTCGATTTTCGCCGAAGTCGATCCCAATCAAAAGGAACGGATCATTTTGGCGTTGCAAAAAACAGGTCATGTCGTCGGCTACATGGGCGATGGAATCAACGACGCACCCGCGTTGCATGCGGCTGACGTGGGGATATCGGTTAGCACCGCTGTCGACGTGGCGAAAGATGCCTCTGACCTCATCTTACTTGAACAGG
>JBGSJT010000644.1:0-6492 GCA_041741715.1 Pirellulaceae bacterium
AGGAGTATCAGTGCGTGCGTCCGATATGGAAGAGTTTGTGGCGGCCCAAATCGCTGCCTCAACGCAGTATCCGGCGTTGGCGAAGCAGTACGCAGACAAATGGTCCCAGCTGACCTTTCCACAGCGTGCCCAACTCCTCAATGAAACGATTCTCAGGATCACGTACGATCATGGGAACAAAGAAGTTGACATTTGTTTTCACGAGAAGGCGCTCGGAGATGAGGCGGAGCCATCTTAGCTTCGTCGAAAGAGCTACTCTCTGTACTCTCGGATGCCTGAACACCCGTCAGAACAACGCTTCCATCCGGCCGATTGGGTCTATTTCGCCCCAGTCTAGAGACCTCGGACGGCACTTGTCTCTAACTCTCTACTCTCAATGGCCGGCAGTACTCTCTACAAGCCCCAATTCTGTTAACCGGGGTGCCTCCGTTAACTCGGAGAGTCAGAGAGATTTCGATGTTCTGAGCGGGGTGCCGGGCAGGAAACGAGCGATCCTGGACGCTGACCTGACAGGAAGAGACGAACAACTTGGGGCGGCGGTTAACAAGAAACCCCAGAAAACGCGGGATTTAAACGAAAAAAGCCGAGACTCTCGTCTCGGCTTCTTGTGTTTACCAGATTGGCTCAGTTTCGAACCAATTCTGAAAGGCTCCTCCGGTAGGACTCGAAGCCGTTTTCACCTCGTTGCACCAGGGTTTTAAGTGCGTTGCATGTACGTTGTAAGTCGTGGCGTTACCATCACTTATCGAGACACTAACGTTGAATCTCCATTGTACCAAAATTGCATTTTTGTTGCCAACGGTGTCACTGATTTGTCACTGAATTTTGTGCCGATGAGAGTTAGGTCCGCTACCTACCTGAGGGTTTCATGCATTTAAGACCATCGCGTTTTCCCAGCGTTTTTGCGGCGAACCTCTAATGGCAAAAATCAGTGACAATTCAGTGACAAAAATACCCCCGCGCCCTGCAATTCCAAAGGTTTGCAGCGAGCTAAACCTGCAAATGGCTCGAAACCGATCGGTGTGTTATGCGGAAAACACTCATCGTCAACCCTCGCTGATGTCTGAACAACCATCCTCCTGATCCAACGTTGCTTAGGGAGAGGCCAGGCCCGATCAGTTGCTTCGTTTATGCAAATCCGTCAACGCCGACTCGAGCTCAGGGAACTGAAATTCGAACTCTTCGTTGGCCAACCGCTTTGACACAACATAACGTCCGTAAAGTGCAAGTTCTGGGTCGGTGCGGAAGAATAACGGTGCTCCGATGCGAACCATCCATTCGAAGGCGGGAAGTCCAATCGGCACTCCAATAACCTTGCGAAGCGTCTGCATGAACTCGCCCTGCGAAAGTGGATTCGGCGAAGAGGCGATGTAGACTCCTGCCATAGAATCGTCGGTGATGGCTTTGGAAAACAATTCGTTGAGATCGTTTTCGTGAATCCATGACATACCCTGAGTGCCCTTGCCAACTCTGCCACCCAGTCCAAGCTTCGCAATTAATCCAAGAGTGGCCAGCGCGCCACCGCCAGCACCCCGATCACGACCTATAACAAAGCTGGTTCGCATGATCACGCCGCGTTGATCTGGTAGTTTGCTTTCCCCAAACGCCGCTTCCCACGCCCTACCGATCGAGGGTGCGAACCCGATACCTTGCGAGCTTTCCTCATCGCAAACGGCGGAAGGTGGGTCGCCATAGATGTGTGCCGTGCTCATTTGAACCCAAACCCGCGGTGGCGCGTTAACGGCGCGCATAGCTTTGCCAAGGGCCCGCGTTGATTCGACCCGCGATCGCAGAATCTCGTCTTGATGATCCGGGGTCTTGATGCAGTTCACTGTCCGGCCAGCCAAATTCACAATTGCATCTGCTCCATCGATAGCTCGTGTCCAATCCCCCAACGACTGACCGTCCCAGAATTCATGCGACCAGCGACTATCCGGCTTCGGTAGCGACCGCGACAAAATAGTCACATCCGCAGCAGCCGCAGCAAAACTCTCTGCCATCGATAGTCCCAGGAACCCGCTGCCGCCAGCAATCACGATTCGTTTGCCAGAGAGAATTGCCATAATGCCGTTAATTTCGAGGTATTGCTTGTCCAGAAGGTAACCGCAAATTGGTTGTGCTTTTAACGCACGCTGAGCGACAGCACCCATCGATTCGATGGAACTGGGAGACATGAGAGTGTCGAGGTTTTACGCTGGTCAGCCTAGTGCTGATTCCCGCACAATTTCTACCGTTCTTGTGCGATTGCCGCGGGAAAGAACATCGTGTGGGCGACTCTTGGCAGGCTCGGAAAGCCAAACTGGCTTACGCAAATCGCCCGATCATCGCGTGCGCCTGCAGCTATAATGGAGATCCGAAAATACCTCAATGAGTACTTTCTGATATCTCGAGCTACTCTCTGTCAACCACGCAAGATTCTCAATCATGAGTCAGAAGCCCAGTCTTCCGCCCTCGTTTGTAACCATCGAAGCACTGTACCAAGCCTACCGAAAAGCCAAAATTGATGTCTGCAATGATAGGAATCAACCAAGAGCGCGGGCATTCGTCGAATTTGAAAAGGATCTTTACCACAACCTTCTAAAGATCCAAAAGTTACTTACTGAAACAGGAACGGACTGGTTCAGTAACCCACGATTCATTGGTGCTTGTGGCTGCGTACCAAAGTCATTGGACCTCGAACCCGTCAGCTTAAAAAACACAGAGAACTCTGCGGAACCACACTTTTTCGTGTCCGATCCCGAAATGTCGTGGGAAAGAAAACTGGACTCCGGTGAATATGCGTTGGAAGTCGAGTTTCGACCGGTGGCAATGTTCTCGGTTGAAATGTACGTAATTTCCGCATTATGGATCAACCTCGTTGGACACTACTTCGATGGCTGCCTAAGTGAGCACGCAGCGGGTGCTCGTGTACGTAGACTTAAGGTCAAGATACCTGACTCAAAAGTTGGCCAGTACCACATCGAATCACTAGGTACTTTTCCACCTTATTTCACCGCATACAAGAAATGGCGCGACGACGGTATGCGTGCAATTCGACGAGAACTCGCTGAAGGGAAAGGAGTCGTTGCCGTGACTATGGATCTGACAAGCTTCTATCACAACATCGATGCGTCTTTCTTACTTAAAGACGAGTTTTTGAATAATGCGCTACGATTCAAGGAAGTGTATGGACGAGATCTGACCGATGAAGAGCGGCTATTCACGACACAACTGATCGCATCTTTTGAAACCTGGGGAAAAGATAAGCCTGTATATGACGAATCCAAGCCTGTAGGTATACCGGTGGGGCCATCGGCTCCACGAATAATAGCCAACGTCTTGCTCGCTGAATTTGATCGGGCAATAGTAGAGGAACTAGAGCCAATCTACTACGCTCGCTACGTAGACGACATCTTCCTGGTTCTACGCGATTCTGGTCGATACAAAAAGGGAAGCGACGTCTTTAAAAGACTTGAGCAAATCCCTGACGGAATGGTGAAGCTCAGCGGTTCGGAGATAACTCTTGATTTGCCGTATGCCAAATCGAGCAAACTCAAGTTTCAGTCAAAGAAGCAGAGGATTTTCGTACTAAAGGGCGAAGTTGGTGAAGATTTGCTTGACACAATAAAGGATCGGATAGACGAAGTCTCAAGCGAGTGGAGATTGCTTCCGGATCTTGAAGAGCTCGAGAAATCGCCTGCTGCCAAAGTACTTTCATCAAGTCGAGTGCCAAGCGAAGAGGCAAACACTTTACGCAAGGCAGACGACCTGTCACTGAATCGCCTAAGCTTCTCGATTTTGTTGCGCTACTACAATCAGTTGCAGCGAGACCTACCGTCCAAAGAATGGAAGAAGGAGCGGGACAGTTTCTTCAGATTCGCGGAACGTCACGTTTTGGCACCGCCAAAAATCTTTGATCTAAGCAACTACATCCCATCATTGATTTCACTTGCGGTAGCATGCCTCGACTGGCGTCAAGCATTACGGCTTGTTCGCAAGATCCAGCGATCTTTTTATGCGATTGAGAAACGAACGCCTAAGAACGAAAGGGAATGGAGCTGCTTCAAATTTCTGTTGGCTGTGAGTATTGAACAGGCGATCGAAACGTCGTTCCCCCTAGAAGGCACCTCGAATGAAGATGAAAAGCAGTGCAAGAAAGTTTATGAGGCGATACAGCTATTTGCCGGGAGAATGATCTGGGATAATGCACCGACGTTTCGATTTCGCAGCTCGGAATTCTTCTGGACCGACTTGGGCAGAACGCCTTTCAAAGATGCCATGCTGGGACTTTGTAATTTTCCACCATTCCCCTTTGATAGCTGGAAAGGTGAGCTAGGAGAGAATGAATCTAAGCGTTTGGTAACCATACAGGATTTTCTTTCTAGCTTTGAAAAGCCGGATATAGTCTTAAAGGCTAGGCCCTTTTTGTTTCCAACCCGTCCATTCACCGTCTCTGAGATTACGGAGTTTGATCAAAGGTGCGTTACAGATCTGACAAGACTACATGATTTGACCTGGGCGCTTCGCGGTGCATGGCTAAAGCCACTTGATTCAGACGCAAATAGCGATGACAAGAAGCCGTTAGTGATTGGCAAGACAAAGAATCTGTCGACGCCCAAAATAGCGTTAACGAGTCATTTGGTAACGGACGCAAGCTGGTCTTGCGCTGCAGCAGGAAAACCAAATCTTAGCGCCGATCGTTACAGTGCGTTAGTGAAGCTGACCAACGCAATTTTGAAGTCTGCAGTGAAGCCTGACTATGTGCTTTTTCCTGAGCTATCTATACCTCGCAGATGGCTTCCCAGTTTATCTAGGAAGCTTCGCTCTTCGGGGATCTCTCTCATCGCAGGTGTGGAATACGATCGAGTGTCGATTGGGAATCCGGCTCAAACATATGTAACGAATGAAGCATACATGTACTTAATGGACGATCGAGTCGGTTACCGTGAACAATGCGTGATTAAGCAACGTAAGGGTTACCCCGCACATCATGAGCGCGAGGAACTGCGCCATAAGTTCGGTGTTGAGCTCGCGCCCTACCACGCGAACGAGGAGATTTGTGAAAAGCGGGTGATTAAACACTTTGGGCATAACTTCGGTCTACTGATTTGCAGCGAGTTAACAGACATTCGGTTCCGTGAGAAGTTTCGTGGAGACGTCGACAGTCTGTTTGTCCTTAGCTGGAACCCGGACCTGGAGTCGTTCGCGGCCTTAGTCGATTCGGCTGCGCTTGACGTGCACTGTTTCGTCAGCCTTGTCAACAATCGACGATTTGGCGATAGCCGCGTCAGAGCACCCTACAAGAAGCAATGGAGACGGGACCTAGTACGCGTGAAGGGCGGTTTGGAGGACTACTTTGTTACTACCGAATTAGATCTTTCAGAACTCCGACAGTTTCAGAGTCATGTTGAACCCCCGCTGGGTGAAGAAGCTACCTTTAAACCATTCCCGGAAGGATTTCGAATCGCAGACGATCGTGAAGAGGTGCCGGGGAGTCCTGGTTAGAGGCGTAGGTGGCCCTCATTCTCCTGCTGGCTTGATCTTGCGCTGTTGGTCGGTCGTGGGCTCGGTATACGAGTCCAACAAACTGCTGCAAATGGTCCAGCCATTGGCTAGCTGGCGGCCGAAGAGGTCGAGATAAGGACCGGGACTGACGCGTTCGATGAGCTTGCGTACGCGTTCGGATGCGCGACCTGCTTGATCGCGGTCGCAGCGCATCCAACTGTTGAGCGTTTGCTCCATCAACGGAAGGCCGCCGCGAGTGCCAAGCAGAAGGTACTCATGAGCTTCCACCCAGTAGTTACCTGGACGGCCGTCGCTGTTTAGGCAAACTAAGCAGCCCTTAAACTCGAAGCCCCAGTTCTCCATGACTGACTTGGCGGCAAAAAGCGAGTCATTGGTGGCCCAGAGATGCAGATGCGCATGCTCCTCGACCAACTGGTTAACCGGTAGTTGGCTGAATGCGGTTACAAACTGCTGGTTGTCGTCGCCAATCAGCCAGGGTAGATCAGCGTAGACGCAGGCGAATCGTTTGCCCTGCTCAAGCAATTGATCGATGCGCGTTACTACCGTGCAAGTGTCGCTGGGTGGGTCGTCGCCCTTGGTGGTGCGGAAGCTGGCAATGTCAGCAATTGAGCCAGCAGCGCGAACGTCCAGTATCGACATTGGATCTGCGAAAGGTCCGTCATCCTTGGAAGTGGCTGCATCAAAGTTGCTGTTCATGGGAGGTTCTTTGCCTTTGGGAAATCGTCGGTTTGTCGGTTTGGCAGAGGGCGTTGCTACCCTGGCGAATACGACGCTACCGGTCGTCGAGTATGTTGCGGCGGGTAACGAGGCGTTCGAGTTCATTTGCGGAAATCAAGTACCGTCCACTCTCCAGGGCCAACGCGCACTTTGAGATAGATAGGCAATATGGGTAGAGTTGCGCCCGCGGGGCTTTTAAGCGATGATTGTTGGCAGCTTTTACACGCTTCCAGTCGCTTGCGCAAAGTCCGCTATGATGTCCGAGATTCA
>JBGSJT010000645.1:0-2259 GCA_041741715.1 Pirellulaceae bacterium
CAACGTCATGCCGTCAACTGCACACATATCCGCTGATGAGAAGACACAACTTCTCTCGTTTCATGGGCTGATTAGAAACCCTGGCGAAGTTTATGCACGAACGACAGCGGGGGAGATATTCGATTGTGCGGACCATGCAGCGATGGCGTACTTGATTTGGCGTCGAATGGGGCGAAGCCATGAAGCGACAGGTGCAGCATGGCGTCGTTTGATGCAGAGTGATTGTCCGACCGCTGACGTGATGGCACTGGTCGCCCATCATGTCTACAAGCAATTCGAAGTGGACCGACCAACAAAGCCATGAACAGAAGCAAGCCCAAGCACACACGATTTCCTAAAGACATGGGTGTTTGCGAGACAGTGCCAATGGCTGGATCGGTATGGCCAGTGAGTGATATGTTTTTTGCAATGCAACAATTCCAGACGAAAAACACCGGGACCAGTTCCCCACCCCGGCAGTGGAGTGAATAACGTTGTTGCATTCTTTGTAACTCGCAAATCGAACAAACTGCTGTGGGGGCTGAAACTTCTGCGAAAAGGCAAATCGAAAAATCGCCGCCGCCTGAAAATCTCAACTGTGGCGAAGGTTTTTGAGTTGCTTAGCTGGCAGGATTGTGGGCGACACCGACTAACTACATGAACTCAGTCAGTTTCACTGCGAACTCTTCTTCAATGCGACTCGTCCAACCCAGAGGCGTATCGAAAGCATACTTCGTGTCGTTGTCCACCAGTCTGCTAAGTATCCGCTTGAATACCGAATTCGCTAAAGAGAATTCGCAGATTACTCAGCTGATCGTGCCAAATGTGGAGAGGTATTTTTACGGGAGATGCGGGGGGAACTGCAAGCGTGTCGTTTGGGATGAGCAATGTCCTGTAGACGCATTGACAAGAGCGAAGCTTCGGACAACCCGAAACGGTCTTGATCGCTTGTGTCGATGGTACAGGAACTCGCTAAGTGCTTGCCCAAGGTGCCGGGAATGTTTGGTTAATCTCCAACGACTACCTCGATGCGATTCGTGAACCAATGGTGTTGCCGCACTTTGGACATTCACCGCTGAACCGACTTACCACGCCAGACCAACCACAAGTGCATTTGACTCGTTCGTTATGTTGGTCAGTCTTCGGACGTTTGAAAAGTCGGCTGAGTAGGAAAAGCACAACCAAGGCGACCGCAGCAGCGATGATTAGTTGCGTGACTGAAAGGTCGAAACCAAGAACGTTCATGATGACCTCACCGAAGCAACTTGTTACTGAATAAACTCGTCCAAAAATTTACGCAGTTCGTCGTCTAGCCGTTTTGTCCATCTAGCAGGCAAATCGAAGGCGTAGTTCGCATCATCATCGACCAGCTTGCTCGTTTCGACGGGTATGCCGTAAACGCCGAGGAGTATCGTCAAATCTTCATGGTACTTACGCCAAATTTCGACGGGAACCTTAATCGAAGATGGTCGGAACGTGTCTTCTTTCATCGAAGCAGCCTCAGAGCAGTACGCCTTTCATTGTCGCCGTAGGCATCAGTTTACCGCCACTCATGAGTCGTTTGTTTCGATTGCCAATATCGAGTGCAGATCGTTTGGCTGGTAGCGACCAGCAATCAACGATCCGCACACCAAGTTCATGTCGCCGTCACTCATCGGTAAAGAGGCGATTGACGGATGTGGCCATCAAGATCATCTTGCCTTGACTGCCCTTGCGTACTGGATCGGTAGGAGTTCCGACGCACTCTTCACACCGAGTTGAACTGCCGCATGATATGGCCAATGGGCGAGTACGGCTTTGTCTCGACCGCCATGATGAACCAAATCGGCTTGTTCGTCGCCATCGAGGTTTGTCTGGCTAAGCATGACGGGGCCAGCGACTTGCGTTTTACAAATCGCAGATTGCCAAGGTTTGCCGGACTCACCCTCGGCGTCAAAGCACCGAGGTCGTCCAACATGAATCGATTCGATTCTAGGTTCCATTGCCAGCTCATTTCAGTGCGGACAGATCAGCACCGTGGTTGATGTGAAAGACTTGACCATCAATCACAAGAGCGGGAACCGACTTAACACCGAGTTTCTCAGCTTCGGAGACACGACTCTTTTCGCTACCCAGATGAACCTTTTCAACTTGTGATTTGAGGGCATCTGCAACAGTTTGTTCAGCCGAAACGCAGACGGGACAACCAGCGTGATAGAAAATCGCCGCAGCCAAAACTTTTTCGGACTGTGGAGGGTCGATGACTTGACAAGTCCTTTACTTGCATATACAAATACAAAA
>JBGSJT010000646.1:0-1608 GCA_041741715.1 Pirellulaceae bacterium
TGGCGTAGCCATCTTGGAATTCGATTGCAACAAGTCGATCGCTGGATAGAGTCCTTCGCTGGCTCGCTTGCGCGACAAAACGATCGACGCGGACAGATGCGAAAACGTGTGGACGGCAGCCGGGTCAGTCAAATCGTCTGCCGGAACGTAGACCGCTTGGATCGAGGTGATCGCTCCGGAATCGGTGTTGGCAATGCGTTCTTCGAGCCCCGCTAACTCAGTTCCCAACGTAGGTTGGTAACCCAGGCGCGACGGCATTTGCCCCATCAGCCCGGAGACCTCCATGCCGGCCTGGATGAAACGAAATATGTTATCGATTAGTAGCAGCACATCGCGATGTTCGTCGTCGCGAAAATACTCGGCCATCGTGAGCGCGGCCAAACCGACCCGGAGACGAGCCCCCGGAGGCTCGTTCATTTGACCAAACAGCATGACCATGTGATCGAGAACACCGGCCGCTTGCATCTCGTGGTATAGCTCTTCGCCTTCACGGCTGCGCTCGCCGATGCCGCAGAAAATGCTAACGCCCCTTTGTCGGGAGACCATATTGTTAATGATTTCCGTCAACAGCACGGTTTTCCCAACGCCCGCGCCGCCGAACAGTCCCGCTTTGCCGCCACGCTCGAGTGGTACCAATACATCGATAAGCTTAATGCCCGTCTCGAAAACCTCGGTCTTAGTCGAACGATTAGCCAGAGGCGGTGGTTCGCGATGAATTGTTCTCCACTGCACATCGGATGGCTCCGGTTGGCGGTCGATGGCATTTCCGAAGACGTCAAACATCCGCGATAGTATTCCCTTGCCGACCGGCACTTTCAATGGCCCGCCGCTATCCGTTACTGCCGTGCCTCGCGCGAGGCCTTGAGTGGGATTGAGTGCGATACATCGAACATGACTTTCGTCGAGCTGCATTAGAACTTCGATCGCGATGTCTGCGTCAGCCCCGGTGCGCAGTAGCGAATAGATCGGCGGGAGTCTGTTACTGAATTGCGCATCTACGACGCTCCCCCGTATCGACGTGACTACGCCGGAATTCGACTTCGGTGAATGGCTTTTCATAGTGGCTTCAAAACTTTTCCATCTTCGAGGCCAGTGATTCCCAGCTTCTTCTCAATGGCCGGTGCTGGACACGACTGAGTACGGTCTAGAATCTTTGAATGGTGAGCTGTGACTGTGCCGTACTGACAACTGCTTACGACGGTTAAATGCACCTCCATACAAACGCTGCATTCTTGAACCCTGCGAGCGGCTTCCTTCGCCCTCACATGTCTAGGAAGAATTGCAGTTGCAGAGCTTGCGTAAACTGCGACATTGCTACTGTCTCGTCAGTGCCGCACTGCCAACATCGCGGGATCCCTGAATATCAACTGGCGGATTCGACCAGTCCGTACCTTTGACGACATTAGCAATCCAGGGCGGATTCACAGTGCTCATGACTTCAATCTCAATTTACTAGTTGTTAAACAGCATCGTCAGCGACAAAATCTATTTTGTTCCCGTTGATGCGACTTTCCGATTTCAGCATCCAACATCCCTTCATCGTGAGACGACTCATGGTGGTCGACCGCTCGTTGAACTTCGGCCAAACTGCGAACGCTGCCATCCGTT
>JBGSJT010000647.1:0-38136 GCA_041741715.1 Pirellulaceae bacterium
GCGAGTAATGCGAGCGGGGAGGGCCACTTTAGCCGTATTGCCCCCTCCGCTCGCATTACTCGCGACTCCCCCGCAGGGGAGTACGTGAATAATCCGGGCTAGCACAATGACCAATCTACAGCGACCAATCCACAACACCGACCACCAACACCGACCACCAACACCGACTACCAACACCGACTACCAACACCACTGAACGCAATTAAAAAAGGGCCGCGAACATGGCACGCGTGATTATTGCAGACGAAAACCGAACACTGACCGACGTGGCTGAGATCCGCCAGTTCCTTGAGCCGCATGGAATCTGGTACGAGCACTGGCCTGTTGAAAACCGACTTTCCTCGGACGCCACCAACGAACAAATTTTGTCGGAGTTCGCACCGGAGATCGAATCGCTCAAGCAGCGCGGGGAGTTTGTGACGGCCGACGTGATCAACGTCAATCGTGAAACGCCCAACTTGGATGCGATGCTATCCAAATTTGATAAAGAGCACACGCACTCCGAGGACGAAGTTCGCTTTACCGTGGCTGGACGTGGACTGTTCCATATTCATCCCAAGAGTGGTCCGGTTTTCGCGGTGGAAGTGGAGTCGGGCGATCTGATTAATGTCCCACATGGAACCAAGCATTGGTTTAACTTGTGCGACGACCGCGCGATCCGCTGCATTCGCTTGTTCCAAGACGCAGGCGGTTGGACACCCGAGTATGTTTCTGAGGGAGTGCATAGCAGCTATCAACCGCTCTGTTTTGGTCCCAACTATGTTCCGAGTGGCCAGGCCATCGATTCGGTGATCAAGCTCTAACAGATGAACAATCTAGATCGCTCCAAAGTGCGTGGTATCCTGCTTGATATCGAAGGGACGACATCGAGCATTTCGTTCGTTCACGATGTCATGTTCCCTTACGTGCTGCAACGCTTAGACGCATTTTTGGCGACTCATATTTCGCGGCCCGAAGTGCGCGAGGCGTGCGAGCAGATCGCGCGAGATGCCGGACAAGCTTCCCTGGACAGTTGGTCTGCCGCAACTGGTGACGCTGCCTTGACGTTGGTCATAGCGGAAGTACGGCGGCTGATGGCTGGCGACGCCAAGGCGACGGGGCTGAAGACGCTGCAGGGTTTGATCTGGAACGGCGGCTTTCAATCAGGAGAGCTGGTCGCGCATGTCTACCCGGATGTTATTCCAGCCATCGAGCAGTGGCGTGCAGTTGGGATCGAAGTGCGGATTTATTCGTCGGGGAGTATTGCAGCGCAAAAATTATTTTTCGGTCACATGCAAGGGTTTGGGAATTGTTTAGAGCTCCTCACGGGGCACTACGACACGACGATTGGTGGCAAGAAGGAGCGTGAGAGCTACGTGCGCGTTGCGTCCGATTGGGGAATACCACTCGCAGAGATTCTTTTTATCAGCGACATTGCGGGAGAATTGCAAGCAGCCCAGGAGGCAGGACTTCAAGTCCGCGCCAGCGTGCGGCCAGGGAACGCTGAATTGCCGGATACATTGGACGTCCAACGCATTTCGTCTTTCTCGGAAATCGTGTTGTAAGCATCGCTTAGTGAGAAGTGTCGGAAAAACAGCTTTATCTTTTTGCCGCAGATTTTTTTGTCGGCGAGTACTAGTCCCGGCGACTGCTGAAACGGCTAGCACTTCATCCTTCACACTCGAACAACCGCTCGTATTTTCCGACAAAAAGATCTGCGGCAAAAAGATGAAGGACTCGACGCAATAGAGCAAATATCTCCTGCAATGTAGATGTAGGTGTCGATCCGTTCGCAATTCTAACTCACTAATCCTTGAAGCTGACATGGACGGTGGGTGGATCTTGAGTGCGACCACGGGCTAGGGATACTAGTGAGTTTCTGACGTCCCAGTAGTCGAGTACTGCCACGCGCAAGTCGACAGGTAGGCGATTGGTAGTGGCGTTGTCGTAATACTGATTGCTCATGCCAAAGATAACTTGTGATAGATAGTCACTGGGGATTTTGGGATCGATTATATCTAAGCTGGCCCCCAGTTTATGCCAGAATGTGGGTAGCGCTTTGTCATCAACGCGGCCTTGATTGGAGGCGGCCAGCGCGCGCAGCGCACGTTCCTGGGTTACGTAACGTGTCGCAGCTGCGGCGGCCGCCTGGTCTCCCTCCCGGTGAGTTGTCATCCACAGTCGCGCTTCTCCGAGCGACTGCGGACGTGATGAATTGTGTTGTACGCCGACAGCCCGCATGGTGACTTGCAACATATCCGCCCGCCAGCCACGTGGAACTTCAGCCAAGATGGCCACATCGCGGACACCTTCCAGCACTGGCAGTGGTCCGGGTCGAAATTTGAAGATCACGCCGTAGCCACGACGAATTGTGCCGCTGGAGGCCAGGACCTGCATCGCTGGCTTGCGCTGGTAGCGCTCTTGCACATTGGACTTGTTGTGAAAATCCCCTTGTACCGATCCGCGACCAAACGGCTCGTAGGCACCCGACAGATTAAAATTCAAGTTGTTGTCTTGCTGCCGCGCGCTTTCGACACTGACCGTCCCTTCGATATCACTGTAGACTTCACTTTTGGGCCAAAAGTCGAGCACGCGTAGCGACTGATGGGGGCTCTCAATTTCCACTACATACTCGTGTGCTTGTCCGCGAAATTCGGCGGATTGAAATGTCGAGACTGGAATTCGCAAGCGAACTAGATCGCCACCCATGGTTGGGACTTCCACCACGGCTGGGTTAATGGCTTCGGCAATCACGATGGCGGGCGCATCGAATGTAACGGCGGTAGCCTCGCCAGCCACAGCGCACGCGACTAGTGTGAAAGAAGTGGCCAAAAGTACCACTGATCGACAATAGAATTGAGTCAGGACAGTCATCGCGGTTTCTCCAGGGAAGAACGTTGACTGACAATCCGTGGAACGCGTGTTGTGTGAAACAGGATGTTTCACACACGACGATGTACCCATGCTGTCAATAGAGTCAACGACCAAGTTCACCAGTTACGGTGCTCTTACCTTCCCTGCTGCGGCTGGCCAATGAGTTGCTTGGCCGCCGTCGACCATCCCTGTCGTGTCCAGCGTTTGTTTGAGCTGAGGACATCCTAGCGCTTGATGATTGTGAGTCAAGTCACTTACTTTGTAACCGTTCATGGATTCCGGAAAGTCGCTGAACGGTTGCAGTATTGCTTGATGCTCCTTAAAGCCAAATTGCCGCAATGAAAATCCCCATAGCCATGGTGCCGCAAACAGCCTTGCCGACGGTACCGAGCAGTCTTCCCCAAAAGGCCGCGTTGCCGATTTGAAGACTTTTTTCCCAATCCTTTCCGGCCCAGCGTTCACCGGCAATAGCGCCCGCGAAGGCACCGCTGGCTCCCAACAACAGCGAGGCGATGACTGGTCCGACGATGGGTATCGGGATGACCGATCCGAAAAAGAGTCCAGCGATGGCACCACTGATGGACCCTGCAATGGCAAGAAGAGTGCCGCGTCGGCTGCCTCCCATGCGACTGGCACCGAGCGCGCTGGCGGCGAATTCTAATATCTCTCCTAGGCCAGCGATGAATGCGATGGCGATAAGGGGGATTAAGGAAATATGCATGCGATTGGCTTCGGGTGCCAACCACCATCCCGCTGCTGCCAAAGAGACGATCAACCAATTCCCAGGCAATCCAAGAATGTTCGCGATCCAACCCGTCAGGGCGAGGAGTGTCATCAGTGTGGCTAGGGTGACGTCGAGCATGAGGGGGAGAGAGGCTAGAGGCTAGAGGCGTAGGAGTGATGGAGTGATGGAGGGGGGAGCCTCGCGAAACGGCGCTTGCTCGCCTGAAAAATGTGGGCGCACAAAATTCAGGTAGCAAATGGCGAAAACAATATTACACCTGCTTGTGTTAGGCAAGAGAATAAAGGGGAAAAGGTTAGAAGATGGAAGGTTAGAAAATTTGGAATGCAGTAGGCAAGGACCGTGCGATTTGTGATTCATACTTGGGATTCTGGTTGGACTTGGTCGCTATTCGGGCACCCTACCATGGCATTTTCTAACCTACCATTTTCTAACCTTCAATCATCTTTTTGTCTCCATCTTTCTGTCTCAATAACATCCGCTCCCATTCGGTTCAACAACCGGAGAGTCTCTCTTTACCAAGCTAAATCTACAAACTGCGAGAAATAGGGCATTTCTCGTAGGCGGGTTGCCGTTTACCCCCCCGACTTTTCACTTTCATCGGCGCTGGCGTTCAGCGAGACGTGCGCTTAAATCCCGCATTCCCCCTGCAGTTTCGTCAGTCAGGGGCGAAGGTGGGAGTGGGAAATGCCGACGCGGAGTGTCGGGCATTTTGAAGACTAATTTGCGGAAAAGCGTTGCCAATGGTCTGCGTGCCAGTGCCAAGTGGTTAGATCTCCGTTGGGATCAATGCGGATTTGTACGGCTCCGTCGCGAAAGGTGATGGCGACTTGCGAGTCGAACGTAGTATATTTCCGAAGCACTTCTTCACGCGTGGCGCGGTGATTGCCACTGATGACGGTCCATTGAGGGCGACACCATGCGAGCAACTCACTCGGGTCGAGCGTGAGGCTACCGTGATGAGGGGCCATCAGCACATGACAGGGACGCGGTGGAAGTTCGGTCAGCGACAGCAGTCCGCTCCCTTCGAGATCTCCGGGGAGGAGTATCCGCTTGCCAGCGTACTCTAGCAACAGACACATACTGGCCGCGTTATCACTTTCGATTGCAATATCGCCGCGAGGGTGGAGCACTTGATAGCTTGTCAGTCCCACTTGCCCCGACTGGCCCGCATTAAAAACTTCTCGGTCGATCGAACTCCCCAAGTCGCGCAGTAAAGTTTGGACGTCGCGATCGGAGCTGTTCCAAAACTGCGTGGGACTGGCCAAACTGTCGATGCGAAATCGCTCGATCAGACCACGCGTTGCATTGTAGTGGTCGGCATCGGCGTGCGAAATCAATAGCTTAGCGACGCGCGCGGTGGGGATTTGCCAGAGGGCGGTGGCGATGTCTTGATGACTGCGATCGGCCGCACCGAGATGACCGGCATCGTACAACCACACTTCTCCGGTCGGAAATTCGATGATGACACTTGTTCCATGTCCCACATCTAAAAAGGTGCAACGCAATTCGGCGGAGCTGGTCTGTAAATGCAAATTGGGCGCTCGCCAGGCAAAAATCTCGCCCCACCAGCCGCGTGGTCCGTGAGTGTGTGGAGCAATGCCAATTACCAGCCATAGACCAAGTACCAACAGTAAACTTCGATTGCGAGTTTGTCCGAAGGCAATAAGCCATAGCACGACCATCCCATAAAAGCTGACCAGCCACCATGCGTGTGGGGCGGGCAACCACAAATGCCCCAATGGAAGTTGCGAGGAGACTTCGACTAACCAACTGATCAGGGCTAAGCTCCAGCCGCAGATGGCACCCGCTAACCAGCCCACAGGAGCGAGCCATCCCAGGAGGCCGCAGATCAAACCACTGACCAGACTAACGGTCAGCGGAAAGGCGATGAGCACATTGAGGGGAATCGCGATGGGAGCGATGATGTGAAAATTGGTCCAGACGAGTGGCATGGTGATCAGCCACACCCAGAGACTCAAGCGCCATGTCTGTTTGAGTGAACGGAAGCAGAGGAGCGCCCAGCGGTTCCAGCGATTGAGGCTCTCTTCGATGACTCCTTGTAAAGCGCTCCGCCGCTCCGATTCGCGCCGCGCGTCGAGCACAAAGATGCCGATCGTCCCCACGGCCAGAAAGGACAATTGCACACCCACACTGTCGATGTTAGCCGCGCGGATGAGGACTAGGATCAGCGCTGCCAGCCCTAGAATATTGGTCAGACGCGGTGGACGCCCCAGCGTTCGGGCTAGCGCAAATGAGGCGACGACAATCACGGCTCGGAGCACGGGAGGTTTTCCGCCAGCTAGAATTGCATAGGCGCCGCACACGCTGATGATCACTATCAGCAGAGTCGAATTGCGCCAGGCAAACGGTGTGGATAGAAGCAATATAGTTGCGGCTACGATTTCAACGTGCATGCCACTGATGGCCAGCATGTGCAGTGTCCCGGTCGCCATCAATTCTTGCTGATCCTCCCAATCGACTTGTTCGCGTTGTCCGAAGACCAGCGCTGCTGCTAGTGGACTGTAGGTAGTTCCGACCCATCGCACCAGCCCGCGATCTACTTGGAAGACCAGCTTCGCGCGGACGCGCTGTAGTGGTAGGCGCCAGGTACTTTGAAGCAGTTTGATTTGGCCACGACTCTTGGCGGTCAGCGATACGAACTGAGCGTCTTGTTGAAAGTGCTTGGCGAAGTCAAATCCCCCAGGATTGGACGGCGGGGCGATGCGACGGAAGCTCCCCATGACTTCGACTTGGTCTCCTGGAAAGAGATCGTCAAGGCGAGCGTCGACAGTTAGCGTGCTGCTGGCGACAACTGGTTTCCACTGTCTACCATCGCGGAGAGATTCAACGTCGATATCCCATTGCGTCCGCCAAGCGGAGCTGGTCGGATCGCTGGGACGGTGATGAGGGTTCGGTTTCCAAACGGCTGCTGAGGTAATCAATCCCCTCAATGCGATAGGTTCCGCTTTGCGTTCAGCAATCGGGGATAGAGAGTCATGATTGGGTGGTCGAGTCGAAGAGGCATGATAGGCCCCCAAGAAAACAGCCGCCAGCAGCGCGAAGGACCCTGCCCAGGTCGGTCGGTGGTGACGACGTAAACCAAAGGCGACCGCCAGTGCAATCACCAAGCCAAGCAGTAGCGACGTCGCGCTCAACACGTCAGCGATCGGTAGTTTGACTCCCGCTATAACAGCCATTGCGAGCCAAACGAGTGGGCGGTAGTAGACAACACCAGTGATCGATGAGGTGGACCACCAGCCAGATTGATGTCGAGTGTGCTCAGTCTCCGAGTGAGCGGAGGTGGTATCGATGAGTTCTGCCAAAGATTGTCAGACACCTTTTTTGTGCGGCTCTTACGTTCCCAAGTTGTGGGAGACGTTGGTTCGATAGGCGACCAGGGCTGGGATTATCCCCGCAATAGTAGCTAGGAAAATCAAACCAGGGACGAGCGCCCATTCGTAAACAGTGAGCGTGTTCAAGAATCCGATTCTCACCCCCGTGCGATCTTCGATGAGGGAACTACTGAGAAGGCCAATCAGATGCCCGGCCAACCAACCCAATAGTCCACCCCCCAGGGCAATCAACAGCGATTCTAGCAAAACGACCATCAAGACTAGGTCACGCCCCGCCCCCAGTGCGCGCATGACGGCGATATCGCGTTTGCGTTCGTTCATCGAATTGTAAATGCTGACCAAGATACTGATAGCGCTGACGAAACAAACAACGATCGTCAGGGTCAAGAGCGCGTACTTGACGGGGTCGACAAAGCTACCGAACAAGTTGCCGATCTCCTCGATGGGCGAAGCGGCTTGGGCCCGCAAACTTTTCTTGATGGCTTGTTGCATGTTGACTGCGAACATGCCGTTGCCAGGCTTGACGAGCACGGCGGTGATATCGCGACTCTCCAGTGGAAGACGCGCGGGTTGCTCGGCGGGACGGGTTGTGTCCACATCCAATTTATCTGCATCGGGATTGGCTTTATCTTCGAAGGCCCGCGCGTGACCTTCCATCAAATAAAAACCTTCCAGGTTGATAAAAGCGGCGCGATCGTTGGGCGTTCCCGTAGGTGCTAGGACTCCAACAATGGTGAAGGCTTGTCCGTGTCCCTCTCCTTCAGGATCGCCGTGCGTAGTCTTGAAGGTATCACCCACCCCTTTGTTCATTTGCCGCGAGGCTTGCCATCCCAACACCGCTTCGTAGTACCCATGTTCGGCGCTTAAGTCTTGGAAGTTCCGTCCATCGGCGAAGGCATAGTCGAGCTCTCCAGATTCCCCGTAGTGCAGCTTTTCGAAGAACTCGGGTTTGGTGCCAACCACTCGAAAGGGGCCCAAGTAGTCGCCCAAACATACGGGTATGGCAAACCCGCCTGACATGTAGGAACTATACAGTCCCTTGCGATCGGGTTCCGCAATGCGACCTCCAATTTTTTGAATCTCTTCGGCGCGACCACTTCCCGGTAGAAATTCGAGATATTCTTCGTAGGGGAGTACTTCGATTGGTTTGCTCAAATAAAAGACGGTGTTGAGCGTCAATTGCAGCGCGCCCCCCTTGGCACCCACGATTAAGTTGTAGCCTACGTTGCTATTACGCGAAAACGATTCTGAGATAACCCAGCCAATCCCCAACACCAAGACGACCAAGGCTACACCCAGTGCCATGCTGAGCATCGTCAGGATGGATGCTAGGCCACGTTGTTGCAGGTTGCGCCAAGCGATATGGAAGAGATTCAAGGTTCAATACTTTTTTTGTGGACTAGGCTTCGTCTAAAAAAGTGTGGAGTGCGTTCCACTACTGGGAGTACGCTGATTCTAGCCGATCGGTTTGGATGACGGGGATGCATGATACACTACTTCGTACGTCAGGCAAGAAAGCCTGACGTACGGAGTGCAGTCAGGCAAGAAAGCCTGACGTACGAGCGGGTTGGTCAACACTTCTTATCTTTGACAGGAATTTCAGAATGCGGGCTTTATGGAACGGTTGGTTGTTATTCGGTTGGTTATCGATGGCTCTGCTTACTTCCCCAAGTGCTGAAGCTCAGAACCAGCGTAAGACGATTCGAACCATTGCGGGGAATGGCCAAACTGGCGAGGCTCGCGACAGGGGGCGAGCGCTCGATATGCCGTTGTCGAATCCCTTTGGGATCCAACCGGAGGTAGATGGTAGTTTGATTATTGCCTCCTTCGATCAGCATGTACTGTATCGGCTTGATCCCAGCTATGGGCGACTCGAGCGGATTGCGGGGACGGGGACGGCGGGGATGTCTGGGACAGGTGGCGAGCATCCTACCAACATTTCGATGAACGAACCGCACGAAATTCAAGTCGATGCACAGGGGAATATCTTTGTGGCCGACACCAAGAATCATCGCGTTGGCAAGATTGACGCGTCGACGGGGAGGTGGAGCGTGGTGGCGGGGACAGGCACGTTGGGGTTTTCGGGAGACAACGGGCCAGCGAGCGCTGCGACCATGAATCAGGCCTACAGCATCGCCGTCGATGGCCAAGAGCTGTTTATTGCCGATTTGGGAAACCATCGCATTCGCCATGTCGACTTGCGAAGTGGGACGATCCGGACGATTTGCGGTACCGGCGAGAAGAAATCGCCCATCGACGGTGGTCTGGCGGTCGAGCAAGCATTGCAGGGTCCACGATCTTTAGCCATTGATGCGAAGAATCTGTGGATCGTGCAGCGTGAGGGGAATAGTGTCTGGAGGATCGATCGTCGGGCTGGAACCATTCACCATGTGGCTGGATCGGGAGCGAAAGGGTTTGACGGTGACGGGGGTAATGCTAAACAGGCTTTGCTGAACGGTCCCAAAGGCATTGCGGTTGAACCAGAGGTCGCGGTTTTCATTGCTGACACAGAGAATCATGCGATTCGGCGAGTGGACCTAAAGAGCGGTAAGATTTCAACCTTAGTGGGGTCGGCCAGTGGCGAAGCGGGCTTTAATGGAGACGGGGATGAACTGTCGACTCGACTGCTGCGGCGACCGCATGGCGTGTGCTTGCTGAAAAATGGGGAATTGTTGATTGGCGATTCTGAGAACCATCGCGTGCGGCTAGTTTCGGAATAGATCAGGTTCTGCCTGGGAACCCGAAAAGTGGCCGGTACGTACGGGTTTTGACGTTGGTGCCTGAGCTTCACGACAGGACAGCTATTTCGTCAGCCAAGTGCTTAGTTCCTATTAAAACCTTGGGTTGTGCGATGTAGCCGAACTCGCAAGAGTTTGGTGTTTTCACGTGTCCCAAAATCTTGGCGACTTCGGCTACCCCAAAAGCTGAGGTGGACAGACCACTGGTGCTCTGTCAACGTTTCACCCTCCCACGCAGTTGGGATCCTACAGCGGGCAGACTATTTCGTGGGAGGGTCGATTCGAGCCCCAGCGAGTCATCGGGGAGGGAAAACACAGAGCATTTCCCCCTCCCCGCCAGCTCGGTGGGGCTCGCCGACGACCCTCCCGCGAATGGGAGGGTAAAATACCCGCAACCCTAAAATCAAAAATGGACGGAGCACTGGTCGCAATGGGCCGCCGTAGCTCGACTTTCAAGAAGTTTTGGGAAAGGCTCCGAAAAAACCCTGGATTTCCTGGGGGGGATTGCATACCATGAGTTTGGGTGCGCACTTGATAACTTAGAGCGGTGGCGATGATGTGGGATTGGTTGAGTTTGCCTGCCGTGCAAGCTGTAATGGGAGTAGTGCTTCTGCTGGCAATCCTATACGGCGGGGTGCAAGCCATCCTTGCCCTACGTCCTTCGACCTGCAAAGTTGATACTAACGTCGAGTACCTAGCAGAGAACTTCGAAGAAATGCGGCTCGAAGGTGACATCAGCGACCAAGAACTCCGAAACATAAAGTCGGTGCTCGGGAAAACACAGATGCGTAACTCAGGCGATGCTACGCCACAGGATGCTGATAATCGGTAGCGATAGTAGGCTTTGCACCGGTCTGGGAGACTGGTTAGTACTGACACTAAAAATTAGAATTTCCTTTTTGGCTCGATCCCGAGGACACGGATGCCCGGACTCGAATGCCATTGGTTGTCTTGGATGAGACCAGTGGCGTGAGAGAACCCTCGAGCGACATTACGTGGTAGCCCATTTTCGTTGGTTTGAATGACGGCAGTCGAGCATGGCTCAGGGGCTGTTTTTGAATTGGCGAGCAACATCGAGCAAAGGAGTCGTGTATGCCTTCTGGTAAGGACGTGGTATCGGGTCGTCGTGGTGGCGGCAGCAGTTCGAATAAGAAAAACGCTTTCTGTTCGTTCTGTCGCAAGAGCTATCGTGACGTCGGACCACTGGTGGAAGGTCCAGGGGATGTCTATATCTGCGGCGAGTGTATTGAACTGTGCCAGTCCATTTTGGATCAGGAACAGAAACGCCGTGGCCCGAGCAATAATCTCTTCACCGAGATTCCTTCGCCGCGTGAAATCGTCACGCACTTGGATCAATACGTCATCGGTCAAACCTCAGCCAAACGCGTGTTGGCTGTGGCGGTGCACAACCACTACAAACGCTTGTCGAGCGAGTGGGGCGGTTCGGACGTCGAAATTGAGAAGTCGAATATCTTGTTGGTCGGTCCCACCGGTAGTGGAAAAACGCTATTGGCTCGGACGCTGGCTAAGATGCTCAACGTCCCCTTTGCCATTGGTGATGCCACGACATTGACCGAAGCTGGTTATGTTGGCGAGGATGTCGAGAATCTGCTGCTCAAGCTATTGCATGCGGCTGATTTCGACGTCGAAGCGGCCCAGCGTGGCATTCTGTATATCGACGAAGTAGATAAGGTTGGCAAGACCAGCCAAAATGTGTCGATTACCCGCGACGTATCAGGAGAGGGTGTGCAACAGTCGTTGCTCAAGATGTTGGAAGGGACCGTGGCCAACGTGCCGCCGCAGGGTGGGCGCAAGCATCCCGAGCAACAGTACATCCAGATGGATACCTCGAACATCCTCTTCATCTGCGGTGGAACCTTCGTTGGCGTCGAGGAGATTGTCCGCAAGCGACTCGGCAAAAAGACGCTGGGCTTCGGTTCCAGTGGTCAGATGCACAGTAATGATCTGACTGCGGCTGAGTTGATGCCCCAAGTTACCTCCGATGATATTTTGCATTTCGGCATGATTCCGGAGTTCGTCGGACGACTGCCAGTCGTCTCGGCGCTGGCACCGCTGGACGAAGCGGGATTGATTCAAGTGTTGACCGAGCCAAAGAATGCGCTCATCAAGCAGTACCAGGCCTTGTTCGGAATGGAAAATTGCGAATTGCATTTCACCGAGAAGGCTCTGAAGTCGGTGGCTCGCAAGGCCATGAACAAATCGGTCGGTGCTCGAGGACTACGTGGAATCGTGGAAAGCGTTATGCTCGACATCATGTTTGATCTACCGGAGCAACCCAAGGGGACCAGCTATACGATCGATCTGGACGAGACCGATGGTCAAGTGAAACCGTTCAAGCTAAATGCTACCGAAAAGAAGAGCGCCTAAGTCAACTCCACTTGAGTAGGGTTGATTGAGCGATCTCCAACAGCGCATAATGGCTGCCTCTGAGATTTTCAGAGGCAGCCTTTTTTTGTTAGCGTTCAACTTATTGATGTCCAATTAAGTCAATCATATTACACTTCAGATTTTAACTGCATGACGACTGTCACGAAAATTAAATGGCTGCTTCTGTTGATGCTGGCTTTGTTGCTGGTGATCGTTGCTTTTCAGAATCTGGAAGTGGTGGAAGTTCGCATCTTGCTCTGGGATGGTAAACTGACCAAGGCGTTGCTGTTGGCCGGGACAACATTGCTCGGTTTTCTGATGGGCTTGTCAGCCCGGACACTGTGGCACATGCTGGCATGGCGCAAACGGGGTAAAATATCCAATACAGCGACCGTGGAAGAAGATGCAGGCTAAATACGAGTCAGGCAGGAAAGCCTGACGTACGTTCTTAAAGAGACCAAGTAGCAATGGATGTTGTGGCGATCGATTTCGAAACGGCAAACGGCCAAGCCAGTAGCGCTTGCCAACTTGCGGCGGTCGTGTTGCGAGATTCCGAAATTGTCGCCGAGCATAGTTGGCTTATCCGACCTCCGCGGATGTTTTTTGCACCACGCAATATCGAAGTGCATGGCATTCGACCTGCCGATGTCATCGACGCGCCCAACATGGAGCAGGTGTGGAGCGAACTGAGCGCAATTGTCGATGGTCAAGTCCTGGTGGCTCACAATGCGCGGTTCGATATCGGCGTACTCGTCGCCAGTTTGGCGGCCTTTGATGTGGCTTGTCCCGAGTTGCAGTTTACCTGCACTCGATTGTTGGCGCGAGTGGCTTGGCCAGGGAGGTCGGGGTATGGACTAAAGCCATTGGGGAATTGGTTGGGGGTGCAATTCAAACACCACGACGCGCTGGAAGATGCTCGCTGCTGTGCGCGGATCGCTCTAGCAGTGGAGCGGCAACAGGCACAACGTGACTTAGGTGAACTGGAGATGGCTCTGCGAATTACGCGAGGCACCTATCGTCACAGCTTAATTACTTCGCCACGGTCGAAGGATCGTCGTCGCGGTACTGACATGGGTGGCGCGCGTCAGACAGCAGATCGTTGGGGGTTTCCCAACAAGCGAGCCAAGGGAGGGAGTATTGATCCAGAAGCGGTTCTCATCGCTGCCAATCAAGAGCAGCCACTGGCGGGCAAACGCATTGTACTTCTCGGTCCGCTGCGTGGGCTTGATCTTCCACAAAGCCACGAGTTGATTAGCAGGCTGGGTGGCGAGTGCCAGCAGAAAATTGGCAGTACTACCGACTACGTTGTCGCTTGTGGTACGACCTTGGATGATGCCAGCCAAGTTGTCTGTGCTGCGTTGGCTGGAACACCGCCTACGCAGGCCTGCGATAGTCAGGATTCGGATCGCGCTGCAGGTATTCGGTTGCTTAGTGAACGACAGTTTCGCGCGCTATTGCCTGGGGGTAAGTCGACAGTTCGTGGGTGATGAGCTGAACTGGGCCGACTCTATCACTTCGAGCGCTCAAAAAAAGCTGTGGGTGATGCGGACTTTCAGCCTTCGACATCACTGGCCTAGTCTTGGATGGACCAGGGGGGAGTCGCTGTGGGAAATCGATTGGCGCTGCGGGCATTTTACTTGAAGTGGAATTCGTCTGCCCCCTGGTCCAACCAAGCCTAGGCCAGTGCCACACGAGCGCGCTCCATCACTTTTGAGGAGCGGCGGTTTCTTCGTTGTGGTCTTTCTCGACTTTTCCGTTGGATTGGCTGTTGGGCTCTTGTTGTGCTTCCACGGTCTTTTCCTTCTTGTCTTTGGCTTCCTGTTTTTTGCGCGCAGCCTCTTCGCGACGCTTCGCCGCTTTCATGGGATTGTCACCACCTCCCCCGTCTTTTTCGCTCTTATACAATTGAAACCGGCTAGGCTCCAGGCGTGGTGGGTAGTAGTTGTTGTCGCGGTTGGTGTCTGCCGTCTCCAGTTGAGGATCGAGTTCGACGCTGACCAATTTGTGGGCGCTGATGATCGAAGCTCGCGCCACTTGGCTATCCTTGGCCCAGATCTCAGCCGGCAGTCGCAGCACTTGCTCACTACCATCTTCGAAACTGAATTTCAAAATGACCGGCATGACGAGTCCACCTATATTCTTAAGGGACACGGTGTAGTAGTTCCCTTGTTGCTTCAGTTCCTCGCGTTCCTCAGAGGTGAGCTTCTCGAGTTGCCGTTGGTGGGCGGCGCGGCTTTCGGGAGTGGCCTCTAGCGGATCGTAGCTGTTGTAAAAATCCTTCAGTTCCGTAAATTGATCGGCGCGTTTAGGTAGTTCTGCATTGCGCTCGTCAGACAATGTTTTTGGTTTGGCTTGCCGCGCATCGCGTTTGCGTTGTGATTGTTTGTCGGGATCTCCATCGTCGGGAACGGCCCAAGACACTTTGTCGAGCGCGATGTCGCAGTGCTCGGTCGAGTAAAACCACCCTCGCCAGAACCAATCCAAATCAACGCCCGAGGCGTCTTCCATAGTCCGGAAAAAATCGGCGGGCATCGGTCGTTTGAATTTCCAGCGTCGCGCGTATTCTTGGAAGGCAAAGTCAAACAACTCGCGCCCCAGCACTGTTTCGCGTAAGACATTGAGCGCGGTGGCTGGCTTGGCGTAAGCATTGTTGCCAAACTGCAGAAGCGATTCGCTGTTGGTCATGATCGGCACTTGATTCGAGCTGGCCATGTAGCTTGCGATATCGGCGGGTTCTCCACGACTGGAGGGATAGTCTTCTTCCCATTCCGATTCGGCCAGGTATTGCAGGAAAGTATTGATCCCTTCGTCCATCCAGGTCCATTGGCGTTCATCGCTGTTGACGATCATTGGGAAATAGTTGTGACCGACTTCGTGGATGACCACTGAGATCAATCCGTATTTGGTGCGGGCTGCGTAGGTTCCATCCTCGTCGGGGCGTGGGCCATTGAAGCAGATCATTGGATACTCCATGCCATACACCGGGCCATTGACACTGATGGCGGTGGGGTAGGGGTAGGCAAACGTGTAGCGACTATAAACATTCAGCGTATGGATAATGGCGTGCGTGGAGTATTTGCTCCACAGTGGTTCTGCTTCGACAGGGTAGTAGGACATGGCCATCACCGTGTTGCCATCGACCGCGTGACCTTGCGCGTCCCAGATAAACTTGCGGCTGCTGGCCCAAGCGAAATCACGGACGTTTTGTGCGTGGAAGACCCATGTCTTATCACCTTCGTCGGCCTGTTTCTGATTTTCCGCCGCTTCTTCTGGAGTGACCACGAACATGGGGCGGGCCGAGGTACGGGCTTGCTGGAGTCGTGCTTGTTGGTCGGTCGACAATACTTCGCCCGCGTTTTGCAACACCCCGGTAGCGGCCACGACATGATCGCTGGGAGCGGTAATGCGGACTAAGTAGTCTCCCAACTCCAACGTGAATTCACCTGTTCCTAAGAATTGTTTGTGCTGCCAACCGTGCGCGTCAGAGTAGGCAACCATCCGCGGAAACCACTGCGCGATTTCGTAAATGTAGTTCTTGTCTTTCTCAAAGTACTCGCAACCGGTGCGACCGGGAGCCACTTTTGAATCGTTGACTTGATAGTCCCAGTCGATATCAAATCGAAACGTTTCGTTGGGGAGGAGCGGTTGGGGTAGGTCGATACGCATCATGGTCTTGACGATCGTATATTTTAGATCGTGCCCCGAGCTATCGACGACGCGCGTAATTTTTGCCCCACCATCAAAGGCCACACGGGACTGCATGTGCTGCAGCGCGTCGAGCGACAATCGCGAACTGGGCGCAAAGCTCCGCAGGCGATTGGCGTCCGAATCGGGGCTGAAGATGTTCGCGTCGACTTGTAACCAGACGTAACGTAAGACGTGTGGAGAGTGATTGTGGTAGGTCAACTGCTCATGACCTGTGATGTGCTGCCGGATATCGTCCAGTCGCACATCGATGACGTAATCGCAACGTTGCTGCCAATACTCGGGGCCGGGCTCACCGGCGGCGGTGCGGTAGGTGTTGGGAGTCGGCAAGATCTCTTCAAGTTGTCGAAACTTATCCTCTTGGCCATATTTGCGATTCTCAATCGGTTGAGCAGGAAGTGGCCTGGTGAATTGGACAACCATGAGGCTAGTCACGACCCAAGTTAGCAATCGGGGGATCACGAGCGGCAGGCGTCTAGTATTGAACACAGGGGGAGGCTTTTATTTGGGGGTAGGTGAAACCGTTGTGACAGGTTATCCATTAGAATTAAGAGCGGCTCGACAAGCAACGTGTCAACTGGCATCCCATCCCATTAAAGCGACCTCGTATTTAAGCGATCCTGCCCGATGAGTTCCGCCTCTCTCCATCCTGCGTTTGAGCATTGTATCTCTGCAGATCCCGCCGATTATCGGTTTGGATATTGCACCAACGTCCATGCGGGGACTTCGCTCCAGGAGGCCCAAGCCAATTTGCTGCGATATGCGTCTGCTGTGCGTCAGCAAGTAGTTCCCGGGGGGCGATTGCCGGTAGGGCTGTGGTTGTCGGAGCAGGCAGCCTTGAGTCTGATCGAGGGGAATGGAGTCCATGAGTTCGGACACTGGCTACGCGAGCACGATTTTCTACCTTACACATTCAACGGTTTTCCTCAGGGAGATTTCCATCAACCTGTGGTCAAACATGCGGTCTACGAACCGACGTGGACCTGCGATTCGCGGACACGGTACACGTTGTGTCTGGCCGAAATCCTAGAAGCGATTCTGCCGGATGGTGGCTGCGGCTCCATTTCTACTGTCCCGCTGGGTTGGCCCCACGCTCCGTGGCATGCTGAGACGCTAAAAACTGCTGCGGACAATTTGTTGGAGGTTGCCAAGTTTTTGGATCGACTGGCGCAGCAGCATGGTCGCGAAGTGTTGATTGCCATTGAAGCCGAACCTGGGTGCGTGCTAAACACTGCCGAAGAAATGGTTGAATTTTTTGAGCATTACTTATTCAGCGGCCCCGATAGAGCTGTCGCGCGGCGATATCTGACGGTCTGTCATGATATCTGTCACAGCGGAGTCATGTTTGAATCGCAAACTAAAGCTCTCGAGCTATATCGCCAAGCGGGGATTCGGATCGGCAAGGTGCAGGTCTCCTCCGCCGTGCATGTCCCTTGGGACGAGTGTCAGGGGAATCGCCAGCAGCAGGCAAGGGTAGCCGAGCAGATGCGGACCTTTAACGAACCGAAGTTTATGCACCAAACTGCGCAACGGAGCGGAGACGGGGGGCACCAATGGCTGGCCGAGGATCTGCCGCTGGCGATCGACAAGCATCTCAGTGGCGACGAGTATCCGAGCGAACCATGGCGGATTCACTTTCATGTTCCAATTTATGTCGATCAATTTGGCGACTTACGGACCACACAAGCGGATATCGCCGAAGCCACCCAGTATCTGCTCACCCACCATGCTGATTCGAGCAGTGGGGGGCTGGCGGGGGCCGCGTGGTTTACGGGGCATTTTGAAGTTGAGACCTACGCGTGGAGCGTGTTGCCTGCCAGCTTGGCCGAAGAAAACTTGGCGGCTGGTATCGCTCGCGAGTTGGAGTATTTTAAGTCGATATTATGTCAGCCCTAGAACCAGGAACGAAATCGTTGCTCAACAGAACTTGGTGGATCGCCCTCCCTGTGGTTGGGGTTCTAATCGTTGCGATAGTCGCCATTGCCATGTCCGGTGACGACCCCATTCCAGTACAAACCGTAACCGTGGTGGCAACTTACCCCCACGATGCCGCTGCGTTCACTCAGGGCTTAGTGATCGAAGGGGATGTGCTCTACGAGGGGACGGGGCACTATGGGCAATCAACATTGCGACGCGTCGACCTGCAAACCGGAAAGGTCGACAAGAGCATGCAGTTAGCCAACACCTACTTTGGCGAAGGCGTAACGCTGCTAGGCGATCAAATCTTTCAGTTGACATGGCGCGAAGGGGTCTGCTTTGTTTACGACAAACAGACGCTCAAACCACAAGCCACGCTGCGGTACCTAAAAGAAGGCTGGGGACTAACCAATGACGGCGAGCATTTCTATTTGAGCGACGGCACCGATACCATTCGCGTGCTCGATCCCAAAACTTTCAAGCAAGTGCGGCGGATACGGGTCAAGCAGGGGAATCGGTCGTTGGAAAAACTCAATGAGCTCGAATTTGTGAACGGCGAGATCTATGCCAACGTCTGGTATTCAGATCGGATCGCGCGCATTAATCCCGACGATGGCCAAGTGTTGGGTTGGATCGATTGCAGCGCGATTTACCCCGCCAATCGTCGCCCCGATCCGGAGCATGTACTCAATGGCATCGCCTTCGATTCGGAAACCGGCAAGTTGTATGTGACGGGTAAGAATTGGCCACAGTTGTATGAGATCGAAGTGCAACCTTAGGCTTACGCAGGACGATTCCGTAGCCGCTCTTGTAGCTCAGCCAATTGGGCCTGCAATTTAGATTGAGACTGAGCCAGCAACGTCGTTTCGCCACTCACCTCGTCATTCAGGACCGCCTGCAACCCCTGGATATGGCCAGCAATTAAGCCACGTTTCTCGCCACGTTTCTCACCACGTTTCTCACCGAGCATCTCACCTTCTAACTGTGCGGCTTGGAGCTTCGCCTCTTCGTCGCGCATGAATTTGAGACGATCCTCGTAGTACTGAAAGTCTTCAGAGCTTTTGGAAATCATTTGTAAAACTCCTAATGCCTCGCGAAAGGGCTCATCGCCCAGAAGTTCTACGCACGACGATTCCGTAGCCGCTCTTGCAGTTCAGCCAATTGGGCCTGCAATTTAGATTGAGACTGAGCCAGCAACTTCGCCTCATCACTCACCTCGTCGTTCAGGACCGCTTGCAACGCCTGGATATGGCCCGCAATCAAGCCACGTTTTTCACCACGTTTTTCGCCACGTTTTTCACCACGTTTTTCACCGAGCATCTCACCTTCTAACTGTGCGGCTTGGAGCTTCGCTTCTTCGTCGCGCAAGAATTTGAGACGATCCTCGTAGTACTGAAAGTCTTCAGGGCTTTTGGAAATCATTTGTAAAACTCCTAATGCCTCGCGAAAGGGCTCATCGCCCAGAAGTTCTCCCAATGCCACAGGGTCGCTCTTAGCAGCGTTCTTAAACAAGTATAACCACTTTTCTACGGCTGGACGGCTAGAAATCTCGGCCTTCGACGTTCGGAACTTTGGTAATTCAAAAACATGAAACTCCAAATCGTTGCTTAGCACCAGCTTCGGATCTTGATCGCACCGTAGGCGGAAGCTGTGGTGCCATAGCGACTGACTAGGTTCATCATCGAACATGCGACGATCTAGGATGCAGATACTGATTGCTGGACTCAGCGTCCCGTAGCTTTCCCCTTCACGCAATTGACGCACATAATTTTTGCAGTTGTAGAACAGCAAACGACTGGAGAAAGCCAAAGGCAGACGCGTCTGCATTTCAATGTTGAACCAACGGCCAAGGCTATCACGAGCCAAGATGTCGAGCGCTACTACTTTGCTCTCCGGGCGATCTTTGCCGACTAGCGGATTCAGGATGCGGACTTCAACGACCGGGGCATTGAATTTTACCACCGAGTTGAGAAAGTGTATGGTAATCGTCGGATGATCGGGGTTGCCAATCATTAATTTGCAAGCAAAGTCGACACGCGGATCAATTCCCAGAAGCATCGGGGCGATTCCCTGCAATGAGAGTAAAATGGCGTGACGGTTCAGCGTTTCGCCAGTGTGCGGTGCGCGAACCCGATGGCGGATTCGAACGTCTGGTGTTAATATCGTGACCGCTGAAAAGACCGTATGTCGATGCGGTTAATTCTAGGCGATCGTCAGAGGCCTTTGTGAGGCCTCCAGTCATTGTTTTCAAGGCAAATTGTCCATGGCGCATTTGGGCGTCAATATTGATCATGTGGCCACGATTCGGCAGGCCCGGCGGACCTACGAGCCCGATCCGGTGACGGCCGCCGCTTTAGCTTTACTTGGGGGGGCGGACGTCATCACGATTCACCTTCGCGAAGATCGCCGTCATATTGTTGACCGCGATTTGCGCATTTTGCGTGAGACGGTCCCCAGTGGCTTGAATCTTGAGTTGGCCTGCGAACCAGAGATTGTCAAGATTGCCTGCGAGGTCAAGCCAGATGAAGCGACGCTAGTTCCCGAACGCCGCCAGGAGGTGACGACCGAAGGTGGCCTGGATGTCGTCGGCGACCCGGTCCGCGTGCGGGCTGCTATTGATGCGCTTCGATCCGTTGGCATCACCGTCAGTCTATTTATTGATCCCGACTTGGCTCAGATCGAGAAGTCAGCCGAACTGGGAGCCCAAGCGGTCGAACTCCATACTGGAACCTATTCTTTGGCAAGCGGTGTGGCCCAGCAGCAAGAACTGCAACGCTTAATCGATGCGGGGCGCAGGACGCGCGAACTGGGAATGAAGCTGCACGCCGGTCATGGGCTCAACTATCGAAATGTGCAGCCGGTCGCGAGGATTGACGAGATGGGGGAGCTCAATATAGGTCACAGTATTATCGCGCGGGCTGTTTTCACTGGCTTGAAAGAGGCGGTCGCCGATATGAAACGCTTGATTGTCGAAGCCAGTACACATCACAACTCTAATTAGCACCATAGATACACACCATGACACAACGCAAAGGTTCAGACTACGCCGGGTTGGCAGTGGCGATTATTACTCCACTCCGAGATGATGTTTTGGATGTCGCTCGCCTGCGAGCTCAGGTTGAATTTCAAATCGAAGCTGGGACGACTTGTTTGGTCCCCGTGGGGACTACCGGTGAGTCACCGACTTTGTCGCATGAAGAGCACGAACGGGTCATCAGCGAAGTAGTGCAGATCGCCGCCGGGCGCGTGAAAGTGATGGCCGGGACCGGGAGCAATTCCACAGCCGAAGCCTTGCGACTGACCCGCTGGGCTGCCAAGGAGGGAGCAGATGCATCTTTGCAAGTGGCTCCGTATTACAACAAGCCAACGCAGGAAGGTTTCTATCAGCACTTCAAGGCGATCGCCGAGGATGTCTCGCTCCCGATCTGCATCTATAACATTCCTGGTCGGACAGGTAAGAACATCGAACCCGAAACCATCGCGCGGCTGGCAGAGATCCCCAATATCACGATGGTCAAGGAAGCGACCGGCTTGCTCGATCAGTGCTCGCAGATTCTCAATACCACCAACCTAACTGTCCTCAGTGGCGACGATAGTTTGACGTTGCCCATGATGAGCGTGGGTGCGGAAGGAGTAATTTCCGTTGCGGGTAACATCGTCCCACACGACGTGGTGGCCATGGTGCGGGCTGCCGCTGCGGGGGATTATACCCTGGCGCGCGAGTGGCACCACAAGCTTTTTGCTCTGTGCCGCGATATGCTCGGACTGAGCACCAATCCAATTCCAGTAAAGACTGCCATGAAAATGCTCGGGCGCGATTGTGGCGAGCTGCGGTTGCCGATGACCGAGTTGACGCAGTCGCAATTGGTGCAATTGCGGCAGACGCTCACCGCTTACGGTTTGGAATGCCGCTGATCGCTCCGCGGTCAGTAGTGAGTAAGTGAAGTAAAGCACGACAAAAATTGGCTGTCCCAAGCGTCAAATTCGTTAGATTTGGAACGGCGTGGGACTCAGGCTATGATTAATTCAACCGCATTCGTGGCCATCTGTTCCCCGCGCCGTGGCTAAACCTAGGATTGCTTATTCTCTCACAGCATGAGCATTGAAGCAACTTAGAGTTTTGGTTGAGGGCCGCCGTGGATTCACCAATAATTACAACTACAGAGTTGATCGGTAGACTTTCCCGACTGTATCCGCATTATGCCCAGTCGGAACTGTTGCGCATGGCGTTGCTGCTGTCCGTGAATGAATCCCGAGCGATTGGTCAAACTAGCGACCACGAGTTGCAGATGCAGTGCCAGGAAATTTCCCTGCAACTGAGCGCTGCCGGGGATCAGCACGCTGCGGTAGCTGAGGAACTCGATTCGATCGCTGCCACCGCACCCTGTGATTTCTCTCCCGCCCACGTCTTCACACTGGTCCGAGCCATCAAGGTGCAAAGCCAAGTACTCAACCTCTATCTAGGGCCAGTAGAAGCCAATTTCTAGCAAATCCAGTTTCGTCGACTTCGAAATGGCCCTTTTTCAACGTGTCCCGATGCTCCGCCGTCGGCACCTCCCCGTTTTAGAACTCAGCTTCGATACTGGCAGACATACTCCCGACGCATTTGGTCGCCAACGGATCTTTGCCAAATGCATGAATTTGATCGCGTTTAAGTTCCGCATGTTCCTTGGTCGTCGTTAAACAGATAGCGCGTCCGGAACTGTCGACCTGCTTGGCCAATTCGAGCGCACGTTCGAACGTGTGGCCGAACAACTGTTGCAACATCGAGATCACATAATCAAACGTATGATCTGAATCATCCCAGAGCATCACATGGTATCGCGGTTGTCGCTTCGGTTTATCGCGCTGTACCTGTTTGCGGGCTTCTACCACCGACTCCGGGTCCATGACCGCACTATTGGAATCAGCCATTGAATTTCAACTCCTTAAACCTGACACTTGCGGCTATATTGTTACGCACGACAACATTGTAACCACTAACCCGCTAGGATTAGCAAGCACAGTCCATCCAATCGGACCAGGAAACCAGCTAAAATGACCGACTTGCAAGCGATTGACCAGTATCTTCAGCAAACTCAACCCAAACACTTGGAACAGCTCAAATCGCTGCTGCGCATTCCAAGCGTCAGTGCCGATCCAGCTTACCAGGAATCAGTTTCGGAGGCGGCGCGAAGCGTGTTGGACACTTTGGCGGCGGCTGGTCTGAAAACCGAGCTGATTCAGACCGACGGCCCACCATTGGTTTACGCAGAAAGCCCACCTGTGGCGGGGAAACCGGTCGCATTGGTTTATGGTCACTACGATGTTCAGCCAGCAGATCCACTCGATTTGTGGACGACGCCACCCTTTGAGCCAACCGAGCGCGACGGCAATTTAGTTGCGCGTGGTGCGACGGACGATAAGGGGCAGATGCTGACTCACGTGCAATCGGTGGCGGCGTGGGGTGCAACTGGCAAGCCGCTCCCGATGCAAGTCAAATTCTTAATTGAAGGGGAAGAGGAAGTTGGTAGTGCGCAGTTCGAACGGTTTCTAAATCGGCCTGGGGCGGCGGACAAGCTGTCCTGCGACGTGATTGTCATCAGCGATTCTTCGCAGTATGGCCCCGGCCAACCTGCGATTACTTATGGCTTGCGCGGTATCGCCTATTTTGAAGTTCACTTCTTCGGCCCCAAGCAGGATCTTCACTCGGGGAGCTTCGGTGGCGCGGTGAACAATCCCGCCCTAGCACTTTCGAAGTTCCTGGCCAGCGTCGTGGACAATTCGGGCCGTATCACGCTACCTGGCTTCTATGATGACGTGCAGGATTTGGAAGAGAGCGAGCGACAGATGTGGGCCAGCCTTAATTTTAGCGACACAGCCTTTGCCAAACAGCTAGGTGTGGAGTCACTGCTGGGTGAAAAGGGGTTTAGCACGTTGGAGCGACGGTGGGCGCGACCGACTTTTGATGTGCATGGCCTATGGAGTGGCTATCAGGGGGAAGGGGGGAAGACAATCATCCCAGCCAAGGCTGGGGCCAAACTTAGTTTTCGCTTAGTCCCCAATCAATCGCCACAGAAAGTTGCCTCGCAATTTCGACAGTTCGTTACCGCGAACACACCTCCGGGCATTCGGGCTGAAGTGATCGATTTGCATGGCGGCCCGGGCGTTGTCGTTGATCCACAAAGTCCGTTTATTGCCGCAGCTCAGCAAGCTATCGCTACGGCTTTTGGAAAGCAGGCAGTCTTGATTCGCGAAGGCGGCTCGATCCCCATCGTTGCCCAAATGGTGGAACAACTGGGAGCCGACGTACTCTTGTTAGGCTGGGGATTGGACGATGATGGTGCCCACAGTCCCAATGAAAAGTTCTGTATCGCTGACTACTTTCACGGCATTCGAGCAAGCAGCCATTTGTGGCACGCCCTGGCTCAGGTCGTCCCGCGCTCTTAGTTGGCCCGCGCCAGCCTGCGCTGGAGTCCAGGCTTTAGCCGCCTACGTCGTGTTCGACATGCAAAGTGTTCGACATGCAAAGCGCCTAAAGCCTGTACTCCAACGAGTCCACGACAACTCCAAACTCTCACAGTTGCGCTGGTCAACTAGGAACCCATCAACCAGGCGGCCACTGCTAAAAGCCATGTTGCGGACAGGATGATTACGGAGGCGAGCGTCAACCTAACCCAGATCTTCGTAGAGGGATTAGCCCAAACTTGGGAATCCTGGGGATGGACGATCGATTGGAGAAAACGTTGGCGATGTTGCGGATCGTCCAGCAACATGGCTCGCGTAGGAACCAACAATCCGTATTGCAAAGCGAAGTCAAGCGCACCGTAGAGTCGATGCTGACGTCCGATTGGGTCCTGGGCGGTGGCTTCGAAGAACCACACTTGGCGACCGTAACTTACGTCACATTCTTCGTCCAAGTGAACGCACCGCACCGATTCAATCCGCGCATCGTCGGGGCTATATTCCTTGCGCAGTAACGACTGCCTAGCTTGATCATTTACAAGCTGCCAGACCTCTTTTGAAAACTGATAAAAGCTAGCGTCTGGTGTCATCCATGCAATCCTACAGATGAAAACCCTAAAGCAACTGATACAATCCAGATAAACGTGGCCCCCCGATTATAGACCGAAAGGGAAGGCGTTGTCATTAGGGATTGTGGCGTTATTGGGCGACAAATTGAACTAAGGTGAACTACCCCCCCCTTTACAGGTCTACTGCCGATCAAACAGGCTGTTTCGGATCTCGGTCTCGAACGAAGCCTGCTGAGCGATGGCGCTCCGGAATTGTTCCTGACTTAGCGAATACAGCACGGTTGGTTCGAGGGACTCGACGCTGGCATTGCGTGGCTGGCCGGTCAGGAGGGCCATTTCCCCGAAGAAGTCTCCCTCCTTCAATATCGCCACGGGTTGGGGGCTTGCCTGGCGGCGAACTGCGACCTTTCCGGTGCGAATAAGATAGAACTTGTCTCCTAAATCACCTTCGCGAATAACCTCTACTCCAGTAGCAAACGTTTCGCATTGCAGATGATCGGCCATTTCGGCTAGGCCGCGGGGTGTCAGGTGTTTGAACACATCGCATTTCACAAGCATTTGACTGACGATGGCAGTTTCCTGCACCAGCACATCGCTACGAATTCGCCCGTCGACCAGATTGACGATGCGATCGGCCACGTCCAGGATACGATTGTCGTGAGTCACGATCAGGATCGTGACCTGCTGTTCATGAGCCATGCGTTTGAAGAGTTCGACCACGGTGCGGCCGCTTTGTTCGTCCAGGGCCGCAGTGGGCTCATCGGCCAGAACCAAGCGTGGCTGGTGGACCAACCCCCGCGCGATGGCGACGCGTTGTTTCTGTCCCCCCGAAAGTTGCTTAGGTTTATGGCCGGTGCGCTGGCCCAGTCCCACGGCATCCAGCATTTCCATTGCCCGACGCGAATGGGCACTGCGTTTCCCTCCTGGTTCCGCCAATTCCAACGCCATCCGCACATTCTGCGTAGCTGTCAAAGAATCGAATAGATTGTGAGCTTGAAAAATGAAGCCGATCTCTCTTCGCAATTGAAGCAGCTCTGCGTTGGTCGCATGCTGCAGGGGGCGTTCCAGCACTTGCAACTCACCCTCTTGAACGCGGCGCAGAGTGCCAATCAACGTCAGCAAAGTCGTTTTGCCTGAACCACTCGGCCCAGTCATGATAATGATCTCGCCGGGATAAATATCGAGCGTATTGTCGTGAAGAACTTGTTTCCGCAGCTCTCCAGTGCCGTAGTAGTGCCTAAGGCCGCGAGCTGAGATGGCGGGCTGCTGGCCCTCAGCAATTCTTTGTCGAAAACTGGGGTCGAAGCGAACGGCCGAGGAAGTGATGGTCGAATCGGTCACGCAATTCATTTCAACTGGGGGATGTTCTGGGTGTAGCCGATCTCGCCTGGCGTTGGGTCTTCAGACGTTCGCTACCGTTTCAACTATAATCGATTCTTCGCAGTTCGCGCTGGCACATTGATATCGTTCGACATCTGGCTGTTCATGGTTTTCAAAGCTCCAACCGAAATCGCACTAACGCTTGGTCGATCCATTCATGTCTTGGATCGATCGGCACGCCAAGCGACTGCTCGCGGAGCGATCAGCGACTATCTGCTGCTGGGGAGGCTGGTGGCCAGCTTGGTGCTATGCACTCTATTCGGCTGCCAGACTTCCGAGATCGAATTGCCGCCGCCGGCTTCACTTCCTATTAGAACCACGGTCATCGCCCAGGGTCAGATTCTACCAGCCGGAGGAATAATACGGCTAGCGGCTCCCCCAGGTGACGTGGTTGCTAGCCTGTTGGTCGACGTCGGCAGTCAAGTCAACCGCGGGGATCTACTGCTGCAATTGCGATCGCAAGAGGTGACTGCAGCCAAGCTGCAAACTTTACGCTTGCAGCGACAGGAAGCCGAGCGGGAACGAGAAACCGCCGTAGCATCTGCCCAGCGCCAGCTAGCGTCAGTTGAACTCAAGATCGAGCACGTTCAGTCGCAACAGGAGTCCTTGGGGCGTAAAGCAGAGTTGCTCGAAATCGCTCAAGAGCAAGTCATCGCCAGCGAGCGCATGTTGAAAAAACTAGAAACCATTTCGTCCAATGCGGTGACCAGCGAATTTGTGGGGCAATTGGAGATCGATCGCCAGCGCTTCAGCCTACGCGATGCTCAGCTCAAATATCGCGAGCAAAGCGAAACGCACCGTCAAGCCAATCAGGATCTGGAATGGGGACTGAAGGGCGCTGAAGCGGAACGGGCCGCCGCCCAAGCACTTCTTGCCGCAGCCCAGGCCTCGCAGGCCCTGCAAATCCTCGATGCTGAAATCGAAGCCTTGACCAATCAGGCCGCAGCCTCGCAGATCGTCGCTCCCATCGACGGTGTCATCCTAGCGCTTAATGCCTCGGTTGGCGAGTCGAGTTTATCGTTTCCACTGGTCGAACTGGCCAACCTCGACAAGCTGGTATGTGAAGTCGAAATTAACGAACTCGATGCAGCTTCAGTGCAACCGGGACAAGCCGCCACGATTTCCGCGCGGGGACTCGGTGAGCGGCAGCTCAGGGGACGTGTGGAACGCAAGTTCAATCTGGTGGGGCGCCCCCAATTGCGATCACCCGATCCGCTGGCACGCGTTGATTATCGCACAGTGACGGCGACAGTCATGCTGGACGACGAGTCGGCGGCGATTGCCAAGGATTGGTTGCAATTGCAAGTCGAAGTGTCGATCGACATAACTAGCAGCCAAGTCCAATAGCATGAAAACGCCTTTGGCCTTGCACAACTTGTGGCATCAGCGGGTCAAGACGTGCGTCTCGGTTGGGGGCGTGGCCTTCGCGCTTCTGTTGGTCTTTATGCAGCTCGGCTTCATGGGGGCGGTTTCTCATACCGCTACCAACTTGCTCGAGCAACTTGAGTTCGATGTGCTGATTCGGGCGCGCGACTATGTCCATTTGTATGAGCCAGGGCAAATCGATCGCGTCCACCTCTCGAATGCGGAAAACACGGCAGGCGTGCGACGTGCTGTACCCTTGTGGATCACGATTCAGAACTGGCGCACGCTCCCCAGTTATCAACAGCAGGTGGCTGGCAACTTCGAAAGTCAGTACTTGCCAATTGCGGTCATGGCCTTTGAGCCGGAGCATTGCATGTTTCGCATCGCTGAGATCCAAGCCATGTGCTCGCTGCTGGTTCGCGACGACGTCGTGCTGTTGGACGATAGCACGCAAGCCAATTATGGTTCATGGAGTGCAAGCCGGTTTACCCAGGCCGATATCGGCCGCGAAACGGAAGTGGGGGGGCGAAGCTTTCGCATCGGAGGGCTATTTAAACTCGGGACTGGGTTGGCGGCCAATGGTGCATTGATCACCAGCCAACGTGGCTTCGCGCGCATCACGCCGTGGGATATCAACACTACTACGTCGCTAGGATTGATCCAATTGGTCAGCCGCGATCCTGGAGCGCAGGCTGTATCGATTGAGCTCATCAAGGAGCGACTGAGTCTGCGGGACTCACAAACTGACGCTAAGGCCGACGGTTTTTCGGGGAAAGTCGAAGTGCTTTCGAAATCCGAAGCGCTGGCCCGCGAGCAAACGCGTTGGCTGTGGCAAACTCCGCTGGGACTGATTTTTCAGATGGGAGTCGTGCTGTCACTGCTGGTCGGTTCGGCGATCGTGTACATGGTGTTGGCCACCGACGTGGCCAATCGCCTTCCGGAATATGCGACGCTCCTGGCCATGGGCTATTCGCGCGCCTACTTGGCAAAACTGGTCATGGTGCAAGCTGTTGTGCTGTGTGCGTTGGGGTTCATAGCTGCCTGGGGTTCGGCTGAGGTGTTGTACCGAGTCGCCTATGCCTTCTCCGGTATCCCATTGATGATGAATCCATTTCGCGTGGGGTTGGTCAGTGTGTTAGGCTTGACCATGAGTTGCGTGAGCGGTTTGCTCGCGCTTCGCAAACTTTGGAAAGCGGAACCCGCCAGTTTGTTTTGATTGGATCGTGATACTATCGATCCCAATATCAGCTCGACGCGCCAGCGCCTGAGTCGCCAGTTTTGTCGCGGCGCGTGCGGCAATCAGCGGACCCACTGGCAGGCGCGTTTTGAAGTTGCACTTTTTAATCGAGAAAGTAGGTTTTACCATGCAATTGGTTGAGCAAACGAACGTACTCTCCTTGGGGAGAGTCGCGAGTACCGCGAGCGGAGAGGGGCAAGTCCAGCCCTCCCCGGCCGCATTACGGCCGACCCTCCCGTATACAGGAGGGTTAGTTTCAAAACGTGCAACTTCAAAACTGGCGCGTCGAGCGGATATTGCCTGGAGTTTTGACACTTCTCGCTGAACACCACCATGTTGTTATGTTAATCGTGCTCGTGCTCGAACCAATTCAATTCGATTCAATTCAATTCGAGCACGAGGATGAGCACGAGGATGCAAGCAACAGTTAGCTTTTACTGATTTCGCGATACGAGTTTGGTGGTGTTCAGCGAGAAGTGTCGGAGTTTTCGCGATAATGAAACAATATTTATTTACCATCCACCCAAAGAACACACACCACCATGCGAACTCCATTAGCCTGGAAGAACCTGACCGGTAGCTGGCGCAAATGCGCGCTGGCGGCGACCGGAGTGGGCTTTGCTGTAGTGCTCATGTTTATGCAGATTGGGTTCCGCAATGCGCTCATCGATAACAACGTACAGATCTTCACTTTGCTTGATACCCGCGTGGCCAATTTGACCATCATCAGCCAAGCCCGCTACAACATTTCCACCGAGCAACGTTTTCCACGAAAGCTGTTGGAACAGGCGGCGGCGACGCCCGGGGTGATTGAAGTGTCAAGCGTTAGCGTGGAACGTGGCACGGCCAAGGTCCTAGTCGAAGGGCACGCCCCCCGACCGCTGCGGGTTATCGGCGTTGAGCTCAGCCATCCACATTTCTTTAACGACCCTGCATTGGTCGACAAATTGCGTGCGTCCGACGCGCGAGGAGGGGCGTTGGTCGATACGCGGAGTAAGTCCTTTTACGGTTTCGCACAGACCCCTGCGGGACTTGCGAATCAACGCATAGAGCTCAATGGCAGGGCACTCCCCGTCGTGGGACAATTTCAACTGGGGACCGACTTTGCCAATGACGGCACCCTGCTATTAAGTCAGCAGCTCCACTCGCGTTATTTTCCATGGCGCTCACCGACGGGGAACCCCAGTGATGTCGTCGATATTGGATTGGTCCATGCCCAAGTGCGCTCGCTGGCCGAACTAAATTTATTGGCCCAGCGGATTGAACAGTTGGCCCCGTCGGTCATTGACGTCCGTCCAACGAGCTATTTCATCAATCGTGAAAAAATGTTTTGGGCTAACAATACTCCCATCGGAAAAATCTTTTTGATCGGCACGATTATGGGGTTAGTGGTGGGGGCGATCATTTGCTACCAGATTCAGTTCACCGACATCAGTGATCACATGCCAGAGTTCGCGACGCTCAAAGCGATGGGCTATGGGCCGCTTTACTTTTGGAGCGTGATCCTCAGCCAATCGTTCTATCTGGCCTGCTTGGGGTTTTTACCTGGAATTATCATATCGCAAGGTTTATATGCGTTGTTGGCCCAGACCAGTGGCTTGGTGATGAGCATGAGCCTGGAGAGAATTGCTTTAGTGTGGGGGTTGACTCTGGTTATGTGCGTCATCAGCGGCGCGCTAGCGATTCGAAAACTTTTTAACACTGATCCGGCGAGTCTGTTCTAGAAACCCACAAGTCGATTTTTTTCTGGTGACATGGGAATAATTGGCGGGCGAACCGACTCTTGTTCATGTACAGGGGCGTAGCTGTGTGTTCAATCCCCAAGATTGAGTGGTTGCGCTTGGCGGTCGCGTGCTCCCCAGAAGTGTTCGCCCGTCGTTAAAAAATCTGGTAATGATTGTTTTCTCAAGGAGAATTGGCATGTTGAAGAAGTTCCTCTCGATCGTATGCGTCTGTGCATTGTCGACTGCTTTTGTTGGTTGTGACGCTGGTGCTGTCGCCGACAAGTCTAAGGATAGCGTTGATTCGGCTGCTAGCACGACCACGGACGCTACTGGCGAAATGGTTCCTGAAGGTGCAACAGAGCACGTCGATGGTGCTGGCGATACCACCAAGGGTGCTATCGACTCCGCTACAGGCAACTAGGCTCTTAAGACCTAGTCTCATGCAATGCAAACGGTGGTGCTCCCCAGAGTTCCACCGTTTTTTCGTTCGTGGGTTTTGTGAGCCTCGGGCGCTAGCCGTCGGCTTGCATGTGGTGCTGCCCAGGGCGAGCGCCTGAGGTTCACTCAGTATTGCAACCGGACGGAACTTAAGGCTTTTGGCACCAGCGCCTGATGTTCACAAAGTGGGGTAAACTGATGGCAAGTAAAAAACCGGAGCAACTCCGCCGTGCGGCGCGTACGTATTGCCAAGCTGGCGAGCGGATCGCGGCACTGCAACAGCTCGATCATCTCATTGGTCTCGATGCGGCTGGTACGGAAGATTGGTTGCTAGTCGGACGACTGCTGTGCGAAATCGGTGAGTTTGCCCAAGCGTTGGGGGCTTTCGAAAACTGTTTGCAGTGCGAGCCGCAACATACCGAAGCCCGTTACGAACTTGGGCGAGCGCTGTACAAACTGGGGGACGCCGATCGGGGAGCGAAACTGATTGAACAAGTTGCCGTAGAGACCGGAGAACTGGAAATTTGGATGGGACTGGCCACCATTGCCCCAGCTGTCCCCGGTTACAACCACGCACGAGTTCGAAAGATCCGCGAGAAATTTGCGGAGTTGGTGCGACAGGCCGAGGCGCCGCGCAGGACTTCTGCGCAGCAAAAACCAAACGCCACAACACTTCCCGCTTTCAAAGGCGAACTGGGGACGCATCGACTGCGATTGGGCTACGTCTCCGCCCACTGGCACGATGCCAATTATATGAAGCCAGTCTGGCCACTGATCAATGCCCATGATCGAGACAAGTTTGAGATAACACTGTTTGACGATAGTCAGCCCCGCGCGGAAGCCTGGGAGTGGTTGGCGGGTGACCTGAAAACCGAGTCGATCGAGCAACTGGACAATCGTCAGGCTGCGGAGCGAATTGCGGCGGCGCGGGTCGATGTGCTGGTCGATCTGAGCGCTTACAGCCAACCCCAGCGGTTGGGGATGTTCGTCCATCGGCCCGCTCCCATTCAAATGGCCTGGTTCAATATGTATGCGACCAGCGGTTTTACGGAGTTTGATTACATCATCGGTGATCAACTGGTTCTGCAAACTAGTGAACAGTGGCACTACACGGAGCGTTGTCTGCAACTGCCACTCAGTTACTTGACGTTTCAAACCAATCACACCGCTCCCCCGATTGCGGAGCGTTCCCGAGAGGGGCAGGCGCGGTTTACCTTTGGTTGTTTGGGAACAGTTTATAAGCTCAATCCCGAAGTGATTAGCACCTGGTGTGAGATCTTGCGACAAGCCGAATCGGCGAACTTAGTCCTAGCTGGACGCGAGCTCAAATCGCTGTGCAACCAACAATATGTGCTCGACCAATTCGTACGCGGGGACGTAGCCAAGGAACGCATTACCTTCCTCCCTCCCGCAGCACACTACGACTTCCTCAAGCATTATGATCAGATCGACGTGGCCTTAGATACGTTTCCATACAACGGTGGCACGACCACGATGGAGGCCCTGTGGCAGGGTGTGCCGGTCCTCACTTTCAACGGCGATCGCTGGGTCTCGCGCACCAGTCGCTCGTTGCTGGGCCATTCCCACTTACCTCAGTTTGCAGTCGAGAGCCGCGAGGCCTACGTGCGCATGGCGGTGAGTTTGGCTAGCGACGCAGAGCGACGAGACGAATTGCAGGGTATTCGTCAGTCGATGCGCGAAAAACTGACGGTTTCCAACGTGTGCGACTCGCGGATGTTGGCTAGGGGATTAGAGGACTTGTACATCCAAGCCACGTTCGCGGGCTGCTAACCCAACAAAACTTGCGCTCCTGCCGCAAAAACCCGCGAAGGGGGCAGCAGGGTTCTAGCTTCTAGCTTCTAGCTTCTAGCGGCTTCTAGCTTCTAGCTTCTAGCTTCTAGCTTCTAGCGACTGATCGCGGAGCGATCAGCGACAATAGGACATTTAGTTGGCACCGGTTTCGCGAGTTGAATTGTCGTTGGTTTGAGGCTCTTCGATCTCACGAATCAACTCGGACAATTCACTTTGAGTCATCAAGAAACTCTGCCATGCGCGAATGTCGATGGTAACAGTCCCTTCTTTGTCGCTGACTGCCGCTCCCTCCACGACTGACCGCATGCCACCATGAATATGGTCGAGCAGCTCTCGTAGCTCAGCAGCTTGTCCAGGCGACAGACCGCGTGGAACTTGAACTGCTTGCGATGACGAGGTAGCCAGCTTGGGCATTGCCAAGCCGGTGCTCAAGTCAAAATCCATATCGTCGTCTGCTTCGGCGGCGATGCGGGGACCGCTGGACGTCAAATCGCGATCGGCATCAAACCAATCAGCCACCTGTTCGCGCGTGCCGACGAGCAACACGGTACGCCCCACAGAGATGGTGTCGCCGTAACGCAAGATTTTCAAATTACACACATGGCCATTAATGCGTGTCCCGTTGGTGCTATCCAAATCGGTAATGACCAGCCGTCCGTCATCCTCTTGGATCTTGACGTGGTAGCGACTAATCCGCTCATCGTTGAGCTGGACCACATTCCCCTCTTCGCGTCCAATAGTGATTGGCATGGCGAGCTCGCGGTATACACGTCCACGATCCGAACCGGAAATCACTCGCAGTGTAATCCTCTGCATCGTTGGCCAGCAATCCTAATGAAGACAGAAAGGAATCCAACACCGCTTGGGCAAGCGGCGGACTGTGTGGGAGTAGATTCCTTCATTGTGAATGATCTGCGCTGGTTATGCAACTATTCCGATAGCTGGTCGTGAGCTCCCAGAAGACGTAGTACTCATCGCCCTTCGCGGAGTCGATCTCCCAGAAACCGCTCCAATTCTGGAGTCGCATAGATTTTTTCAACGGTCGCTTCGACATCGTATTCGACGCGGCGAAAGGTCACCCAAGGTTCTTCGACGATGACGTAGCAGCTTCGCCAGTTGCCATCCCGTGGTTGCCCCACCGAACCGACATTGATCATCGCCTTGTCATCGTTAAGCCGATACCGGTAGTCGATATCCTCGGGCCTGAGAAAAGTCATATTAGACGTAAACACCCCCGGGACATGCGTGTGCCCCTGAAAGCAGGCGCGCTGAACCATCGAAAAAAGTTTGTCCATCTTGCGTCGATTGTACACGTCTTCAGGAAAAACGTATTCATTGATTGGATTGCGGACCGAGCCATGTACGAATAGAAGCGAGCCCTCGCGTCGCGTGCGCGGGAGATGGGCCAAGAAATCGAGCCGTCGATAGCAGGCTTGAGGCTCATCGCCAGCTTCGATTTGCTTTCGAGTCCAGAGGATAGCTTGCTCGGCGGCGGTACTGAACCCTTCGGGATCAAACAAGGCGGCCAGATCGTGATTTCCCAGAATACAAGCGTCGAAGCCCTTGACGATATCGATGCATGCTCGCGGGTCGGGACCATAGCCGACGATATCGCCGAGGCATACGATCTGCTGACAATCTTGAGCTTGGATGTCGGCGATGACCGTGTTGAGCGCCTCTAGGTTACCGTGAATATCACTGACAATCGCGCGACGCACTACAGAGCTCCAAAATTCGACGGCAATAAAAAGGGGCGACTACCTGCCACCACGCAAACGATCGCCCAGCATATTATCCAAATCGGAAATGTCGTAGATCTTCTTGATGGTTTGTTCCAAGTCATATTCCACGCGCCGAAATTCGATATCTTCCTGCTTGTCATCCATCACGACGTAACACGATCGGGGATCTTCGTCGCGTGGTTGGCCGACCGAGCCGACGTTGATCATCAGCTTTTCATGCCCTAGGCCAAAATGGTAATCGCAGTCGTCAGGGGTGACAAATTCACCATCAGCGGTGAAGACCCCTGGCATGTGGGTATGCCCTTGGAAGCACAGCAAGTTGACACGATCAAAGAGCGATTTCATGCGAAGCTGGTCGTAGATCGTTTCCGGAAAAACATACTCGTTGGTGGCATCGCGTGGCGAACCATGCACGAACAGAATCTCCCCTTCCTTATGGGACTTGGGGAGCTCGCTCAAGAAGTCCCAGCGGCGATTGATGGCGCTGGCGGGCCCAGGACCGCGATCCAATTCATCGCGGGTCCAATAGATCGCCCGCAAGGCGACCGGATTGAAGCCTTCTGGATCAAACAAGGCAGCTTGGTCGTGGTTGCCCAAAATTGTCAGGACGCATTTCTGCATGACAATGTCCAAGCACTGACACGGGTTGGGGCCGTATCCGACGATATCCCCCAAACACACTATGCGATCGACCTGTTGAAGCTGAATGTCCGCCATGACGGCGGTCAGCGCTTCTAGGTTGCCATGTATATCACTGATGAGTGCTTGTCGCACGGGCCTCTCCGGTACACACTGTCTGGGGCTGAGCTATGGTCGTTTGCGAGCTGTGCGCGGATCTTGTGTCCCCCAATAGGGACCGGCGTCACCCTGCTGGCGTCTTATTGTAAGTCGAACAGCGAGCCACCGAAAGCCAAGCATCGAAAGAGATTCAGAGCCAAGCAAAAATGGTGTCTGACCGCAAAGCCTACCTTATTCGTTCAACAACATTGCGAAGTTGGCCCAATTTTACCGAATTTGCCCCCGAGTTTTTCCCATGCTCAACCTTGCAATCGAATGTTCAGGGGTAGCCGGTAGCGTGGCCCTGTTTGATCGTGAGCATTTCCTGGCTCAGCGCATGCTGCCGGCCGAGATGGGAAGCGTGCGAAGCCTGGCTGCCACCATCCAAGAAATGCTGAATGATTTCACCCCGCCCGACTCCCGCCGTGTCGATCTAATTAGCGTGACTTGCGGACCTGGCTCTTTCACCGGTCTCCGCGTCGGTTTGGCGACCGCTCAGATGATGTGCTATGCCTGGAAGATTCCGGTCGCCCCTGTCGATACTCTGGCAGCCATCGCCTATGGTGTGTCTCAGGTTGAGCGGCAATCCGAGCGCAAAACCACGCCAATAGTAATTGTCCCAGTCCTGAACGCCTTTCGCAAACAGGTCTTCGCTGGCGCGTGGTTGCTGAGCGATGCCGGTGAGACCGGTGGTCGACAGGGACGGGGTGAGGCGACAAGTCTCGCAGAGGGATCGCGGTTTTGGCCCGAACTAACGCAACTCGCCCAGTCGCAAGTGCTCGGTGCCGCCGCGTGGCAAGAGCAACCCTGGCTGGGACTGGCAAGAACCAACAACGATTTGCTCGGAGACGGGCCCCAACAGATTTCCAAAGAAGGCCTTGGCGAAGTGCTGGTCTGTGGGCCGGGGCTGCGAACCTACGCCCCGTTGCCGCTAGCCGCAGTGACCATTGCCGAAGAGAGCCTATGGGAGCCGACCGCGTCCTCCGTGGCCCAACTAGGTTGGCATATTTATCAGGCCGGTGGGACCGTGTCGGCTGAGAAATTACAACCCAATTACGTGCGCGCCAGCGCAGCCGAAGAACGTACGGGAATGCAGTAGCCGCGAAAAGGCTTGGCCACTGTCGGGCTTTACGATCAGCTCGCACGTATTATCAAACCCCCGCGTGATCCACTGGTCCGCGCGCGGCAAACTTACGGCGGCAATTGTCAACGGGGCGGACGCAGACGGATTTGCCTCGGCAGACAACTTTTCCTGGGTGATTTTTTCCCTGGTGATTTGTTGCAGAGCGAATTCATATCCCCCATCGCCACCACATTCGCTGGTATCAAGACAACTGTCGTCCCACAGCATCCAGTCGAGCGTGGGACTCACTTCTACCTCCCGCTGGTCCCTCTGGAATTTGCTCCAGGAGACAATCTCAGCCTGACAACCGCTGGCCTTAGCGACCAACCGCCAAGCGTCGCAGGTCTGTCGACAATTGCCAACGATGATCCCTTCAGCGGCCGCACCGTGATTACAATCCGATGCGTTGCGGGAGCGGGCATTAGGACAACGTTGCGCGCGTACCCAAGGGGCGACGCTATTTTGAACGGGACCGAATAGCTCCGGGTCGTTCCCTTCCAGCCATCGCGTCCAGCCATCCCACCAACGGTACCACGGCATCGACAAATGGCCAGAGACTCCCAAGCCGGTCCGACGAGCCCCGTCCCACCAACTTTCGCAAGCCACCGCTACTGGCACATCAGGACAATCCCGCTGCAGGAATTCAATTTCGCGAGCCGGGTGGTCCAGTCGCGTGGCGGAAGCCAGGATGACCCGGTCCAGGTCACCCGCCTGAACTAGATTTTTCAACCTACCTAAATCAATTTCGGGGTACGTTTGAACTGCGACTTGAGTTGACAGGTGTGGGAAGTTCACGATCCGGCCGTGCAACCATCCTAAGCCGCCGCTGGTAGGTCCCAGCCAAGCACAACGTAGCGCTTGCCCGCCGGTTTCTGTGAGACGCATTGCCCCTGTCACAGCCACTAGGCAGGTTCCAATTCCGCTTCGAAATGCACCACCCAAGCGTGTGCCTCTTTAGCTGATTCACAATTGCGGAGTTGTGCTAAGAAATCGGTCCCGGAAAGCAATCGCGACAACTTAGCTAGGACCTGTAAATGGACGCGGTCGTCGGTCGAACAGATCAGGAAGAAGACATCGGTTAAGTGACCACTCTCGTTGCCAAAAGGGAGTGGTTGCGAGGTAATACCCAGCGCCAATATCGGTTCCGCCAAAATCGATGCTTGCGGACGCCGTGGGTGAAGCAATGCCACGCCGTTGTCGAGCGCCGTGGGGTGCAATTCTTCTCGGGCTGTCACCGCTTGGCTCATGTGAGTTGCGTCCCACAGCAGCCCCGTTGCCTCGGCCAATTTGCAGATGTTGCGGATCACACTCCCACGCGTGCGGGCATCCAGTGGAATCGCAATCGCATCGGGATGGAGCAATCGTCCCAGCTCGACCGAGTTGCTGTTGGCATCGCTCCAACGGTCGACATCTTGCTGCACGCGAACCAGTTCATCGATATTGCTTGCGCCGATGCGATTTTCCAGCCAAGTGTGTACTTCAGCTTCGGAGAATCGCCACTCACCGCCGATGCGTCTCCCCGGAAGTTGATCGCGGTCGGCCAAGCGTCGTACTTGCGGCGGCGTCAGGTGTAAGTAGGCGGCGAGTTGTTCGACGTCGAGATCCTTGGCAGCCATCGTTGTTGCGTTGTTTAAAGTGAAAAGTTGTAAGAGTGAAAAAAACTGTCTAGTGCTTCAACCAACTTGAATTTTGGGGTTGGGAGAGTAGAGCGATTGTCCCAATCGCTTGAGAAACGATTGGGACAATCGTTCTACTCTGAGCGCTGCCAACCCCACTTTTTAATCTGGACCAAGCACTAGTACCGAATCGCAACCCGTGTTGCAGGC
>JBGSJT010000648.1:0-4009 GCA_041741715.1 Pirellulaceae bacterium
CCCCAAACGTTCCATTGATTGCACCTGGCGGAAACGTCTTGAAAGTATCGTGATAATTGTGATTGGCCAAACCCATCTGTTTCAGGTTGTTCGAACACTGCATGCGCCGCGCCGCCTCACGCGCCGCCTGGACAGCCGGAAGGAGCAGACCTACCAGGATGCCGATAATCGCTATAACGACCAGCAACTCGACAAGTGTAAAAGCAGATCGAACTAGCTGTGAACGGATTTTTCTAGCCACGAGATAGGCTCCTTAATGAACGAGGAAGAACGTGAATTGAGTTTCTCTCACTTGCCTCAGTCATTGCAGTGAGATTGATCTCGAACGGGGGATTACAAGCCAAAGCGTCGGCATTAATTGCCAATCGCCCGCCTTTCAGCATAAGCCTTGAGGTCCCTTCCGTCATTCCAATATCCCGTAATAGTATTACTTTATTTTGGCACTGCGGATGGCCTGAATACTTGGGCCCGTCGCTGGAAACTAGAGTCGGAGACGCTTGATGAAACGCGTAGCGCTCCCTATCGAAACGTCGAGGTCCACCAGTCGCGAGATGTTGCTTGAGTCTGACTAGCCTTAGGGCGTTAGCCTTGCCAAGGCGAACTCATCAAACTGCAGGCAATGGCGTGAGGGTGGTCTTCATCGACGTTTCTTGGCGGTGGGTTTTCATTTCAGCGATGCGGCTGCGGCGCAGGGCACGTCAGTTTTTTAAACTGAGGAAGATTCCAAACCACGAGCACTACGCATCTTCGATTAGTGATTCGCCATGGGTTCTGACGTAGTCACGTACTGGTAACTGCCGCAGTTCAGCCGGACGATGGCACCTTCTGGCTTCTTCGAGGATTTGGATCCAGGCTCCGACATAGTGGCCATTGTCGTGGAATGTTCGACCTGAAACGAGGTTGCCATCGATGACACAGGGTTCGTTCACGAAAGTCCCGCCGCAGACTTCGAGGTCAAAACGGCACTTCGCAACCGTTGCCATTCTCCGACCGCGAACGCAGTCAGCTCGGGCCGGGATCTCAACGCCATGGCAGACACTCGCGATCGGAGCATTCATTTCAAAGAAAAATCGTGTGATGCGAATCAGATCAGGATCATCGCGAATGTACTCCGGGGCACGTCCGCCGGAAAAGAACGATCACTACGTGACTTCAAACCCCTTGCGTTGCTCACGACTGAGCATAGCATCGGCGTCTGCATCATCAGGAAATATTTCTCTTTCGGGATCCCACTTCAGTGGCCTCCCCAGACGCATCGAAATGTTGCCGAGGTGACAGGTACTGACGCTGCGATGTTGACTCGCGATATCGGAGATGGGCGTGCGGCGCGATTCAACACAGTCAAAGAAGTTGCCCATGTGATTGATGATCGCATCCAGCTTTCCTGCACGCGCAGGACGCTCGAGATTGTCGTAGTCGTAGACCTTCCAGTCTTCGCGATTCAGCGGATTTGTTTTGAGCGACTCGACGGGCGCCCCAGTGAGTTTTCCTCGATTTACGAACATTCGACCGGCATCGCCAGTGAACAGAATGCCGTTATCGCCGGTGTCGCTGACTGTCATCGTTACGCCATTGGCATACTTGTAAGTGACGTTGAAATCGATCGCCACGTTGTAGCCATTGGCAACTGTTGGCATCTTCGCCGCTGCGTTAATTTCAACCGGAAACGAATCAATCGCCCACTGTGCGATATCGATGTGGTGGGCTCCCCAGTCGGTCATCTGGCCGCCAGAATATTCATACCACCAGCGAAATGTGTAGTGCGACCGCTCTTCGATATACGGAACATCGGGCGTCTGGCCCTGCCATAAGTTCCAATTCAAATGTGCGGGGGGAGTTCGCGGCACAAACGAACCACTGGTTGCGTTCTTGCCAAGCACCACCTCGACCTTTTGCAATCGGCCGATTCGACCGCCGCGCACCATCTCAACCGCCTGCCGAAAGCGATCATCGCTGCGCTGCCAGGATCCGACCTGAACGATACGTCCGGTCTCATTCACCGCCCTAGTCAGCAGTTTGCCCTCATCAATGGTCAGCGTCAGTGGCTTCTCACAGTAGACATCTTTACCGGCACGACAAGCGTCGATCACCATTTTGGTGTGCCAATGATCGGGAGTACCGATGGTGATGACGTCGATGTCTTTGCGAGCCAGCAACTCGTGGTAGTCTTCGCTGCTGTGTGGGGTACTTCCAAAGGCTGCCTTCGCCTGATCGCGGACGTTGCGATCCACGTCACAGACGGCAACGATATCACCGTACGACTGCGCCTTGTGAGCAATCACACTACCCTGGTAACGCAGGCCGATTGCACCAACGCCCAATCGCTCTACCTTGCGTCGCGGCTTCTCCTGTCCCACAGCCGTTTGTGGCGATGAGAAAACTCCTGAAAGCGAAGTCCCCAGCAGCGAGCCGCTTACCAAAGTCGAAGTGACGAAGCCTCTTCGAGAAAGAGATGAATTCGGCATGTTGTTCTCCAAAGGATAATCAAATTGATGTGGTGCCATTTTACAACACATGAAATCCAACCATATTCCGTTTTTGCGTAATTCGGTTACAGTATATTGGCAGGCCCGATTAGATTACGTGCGGCATTTCTGGAAACCCGTATCGTATGTCAGGGAAAATCGATCTTGGCTTATCCCTCACTTACACGTCGGATTACCACCTACCTGGATTTCGCCAATGCGTCGCGTTACACTCCTCATTGAAACCTCGCGGACTTATAGTCGCGACCTGCTGCACGGCGTGAAACGCTATGCACAGGAGCACGGGCCATGGTCGTTGTTTGTCGAAGTTCGAGATCTCGAAACGAGGCCTCCGGTTTGGCTGAGAAACTGGATCAGCTTGGTTGCTGGCTGTTGGATGCGTGCTCTCGTGCGTCAATCCGAGTGCCAGAAGACGTCGCCATCGTCGGCGTGGAGAACGAGGAAATTATCGCCACCATGAGCACACCGCCGCTGAGCAGCGTGCGACTGGCGGGCGAACAGATCGGCTACGAGGCCGCGCGAATTCTGGACCGTATGATGCGTGGCCTAAAAAAGCCGCCAGCCCAGCCGACACTCTTCGCTCCGCTATGCATCGAGACGCGTCAATCGTCGGACATCGTGGCGATTGATGACGAGTATTTGGCACAGGCCATTCGATTGATTCGCCAGCGTGCGAGCGACGGACTGACCGTCAATGAAATTCTCAAAGTTGTTCCGGTTTCGCGAAGCACCTTAGAGCGGAGTTGCCGCCGATTGTTGGGAAGGTCTCCCAATGAGGAGATCGTTCGCGTACGAATCGATCATGTCCGTAACCTGTTGCGCGGCAGCGACCTCAGCCTCGACCAGATCGCCGCCCGTACCGGCTTTGCGACGTCGCAGTACATGCTGGAAGTGTTCCGCAAAACAACTGGCGTCACGCCCGGCAACTACCGCCGCAGTCTTTCTTCCGGCAAGCAATAACGGGGATACGTCCCTGCCGTAGCTACGGTTGGTTTGGCCGTTGCGGTTGCACTGCGGGTACGCTCTGCGTGGGGTCAGACTTGATCTTCGGTTTTCGCTCGGGCGTGATCATCCCTGCCGAAGTAAGTGGGGAGCGGCTTTACCCAAAGGGTTCTTCATTGTTCTCGTTTCAAAATAGCATTCACTCCAAGTTGTGCTTCTGCGAAGCGGCTGGTTCCCGCATCATCGATCGCTTCAAATTTGAGTTGAATGGTTGACTCATTTTCGGTGAGCGGTAGCGAAAATTCAAAAGGGAACGAATCATCTGGAAGAATTTCAGTGCGGTCCGCCAGTTGGATCTGAAACTTCGCTGACTTCACTGTCTTATCATTCGAATCGAGATACACATAAAGCCAATTCCATTTTGAGTCGAACTACAACCGAACTGCTTGTACTTCGCCGAAGGGAGCTTGGATGCGCTGGTGTGTGACAACGTTTTCGGGCGTTGCTTTCCCAATGATCTGGTCTTGAAACCGCGTACTGACGTGGATGCCTTCTATCACGAGCGCAGTGATGCCTTTGGG
>JBGSJT010000649.1:0-3128 GCA_041741715.1 Pirellulaceae bacterium
CGCCGATGCCGCTGGCAAACACCAACAACAGAACGCAGACCTGCACCCAAGCCGGCAGCGCGCGTCTGGATTCGGCTACCAAGATGAACCATTGGCTGCGTTTAACTGGTCGTAGTGAACTGCAAGCCTGCGATCGCCCCATTCTCTTGTCTGGCTTCATCAAGCTCAACCAAGAATCCATTCTTCTCTATGAATCCAGCAATGACTTCATCAAGGAGCTCCAGTTGCCATGAAAGTCGATCCACATCAAGAAAATGAAATCATCTCCCGCTGGAAGAATGGTCAGAGCCAGCGTGCCATCTCAAGAGACTTATCGCTAAGTCGTCACGTGATCTCGCGTGTCATTGCGCAGCATCTTGCGAAAACGCAAGCTGCAGATCCCACGGCTGGTGCCGTCGATCTGGGCCCAGTTCGCTTCACTCGGAAAACCAAGCTCGACCTGTTCATGGACGAGCTGCATCTGTTACTTGCGCGTTACCCAAAGCTTACCGCCCAGCGAGCGTTCGAAGAACTTCGCAAGCTGGGTTACGTCGGCAGTTACTCGACCGTTCGCATCTATCTCAAAGCATATCGTCCCAAAACGAAAGCACGGACGGTCCGCTTCGAAACAGCACCTGGCGCCCAGGCTCAGATGGACTGGTCGACTTATACGATCGATTTCGAACAAGAAGGTCGTCGTCGCGTAGAACTGTTCAGTTATATCCTCGGTTATTCGAGGCGGCAGTACATCTGTTTTACCGAGCGGCAAGACTTTGAGACGGCAGCGCGTCAGCACATTGCCGCCTTCGAGCACCTGGGAGGTGTGGCGGCAGTGTGCCTGTATGACAACATGAAAGTCGTGGTCACGCGCTGGGAGGATGGTCAGCCGATCTACAACACACGCTTCTTGTCACTGGCCACTCACTATGGCTTCAAGCCGTGGGCTTGCGCGGCCGAGCGCCCCGAAACTAAAGGTAAAGTGGAAAGGCCCTTTGACTATGTGGAAAAGAACTTGCTCAATGGTCGGACCTTCCGCAGCTTGGAACATCTGAATGAAGTGGCCCGCTGGTGGCTGGCCGAAGTCAACGACCGACGCATCCATGGCACGACCAAGCGAACTCCCCTGGAACTGCATGAGCACGAGAAGCCACATCTGATTGGGCTGCCTTCGATCCGCTTCGATACGGCTCAAGTCGTCTATCGAATCGTCGATAGCGAAGGAGTCATCAACTACGCTGACAACCGCTACAGCGTTCCGTGGCGGCTGATTGGTCAGTTGCTTCCGATTCGAATCTTGGAAGATCAGTTGCACGTCTACAACGCGTCGATCGATCTAGTGGCCACGCACAATCTGCTTCGAGGCAGACACCAAAAGCAGATTAGTGCGGCTCATCTTCCACCCAAAGATCATGCCCAGCAGCTAACGCTCCTTCGTGAAAAGTACTCGCACTGGGGTCAAGCGGGGCTGGAATACTTCGATGGCTTGCAGCAAAAGTGTCGGTATGGGAAACGTGAAGCGGCCCGCATCTTATCACTGCTGCATGGTTACCCCACGAAAGATGGCGTGGCGGCCATGGAGCGCGGGAGTCAGTACCACGCCTACGGCTATCAATCACTGGAACGCATCTTGGCCCACTTCGGCACACCCAAGTCAAACTGGGAGCTTCTTAGCCAGCGCGAACAAGAGGCCCTCGAGCAACTCACGGAATCGACTCGCGTAGAAATCAGACGGAGCGAGGAGTATCAACAACTGTTCGACGAGCAAAGCAAAACGCAAGACGATGAGCAAACCGAAGTGCCACCGAGAATTGATCCTCCAGTATCTGGAGATCCTGAAACTGAAGATGACCGAGGAGCAGCTTGATCACTTCCTGCAGCAGAACAGCCAAGGGGCGCGGAGCACATCGGAGCTCTTGGCCAAGTTCTTAGAGGGACCAGCCGGTGCCAGCCAGGAAGCATCGATTCAGTCGCGCATCCGGCGTGCTGCATTCCCGACCGATGCGACACTCGAATCGTTCGACTGGACACGCAACCCCAAGACGATTCGCAAAGAACCGTTCTTGGAGCTCGCCAGCGGCCATTTTATCCAGCGAAAGGAAAACGCTGCCTTCGTTGGCGCCAGCGGATTAGGAAAAACGCATCTCATCCAAGGCGTCGGCAGGAAATGCTGTGCGGCGGGATATCGTGTCAGGTATGAGACCAGCGCGAGCTTGATCGAAAAGCTCAATCGAGCTCGAGCCGTAAAAGCATTGGCACCCAAGGTACGGCACTACTGCTCTTATGATCTGCTGGTCATCGACGAATTCGGCTTCGAGAAGCTGGAAAGAAAAGAAGTGCCCGACGCGTTGAGCTTGCTTTACAAAGTGATCGATGGCCGAAATCGCCGTAGCTCGACAGCGATTATTACCAACGTGAACTTGGAGGACTGGACTGATTACTTGGGTGATCCGCCCATGACCATGGCGCTGCTTGACCGCGTGGTTGACCAAACCAATGTGATCACGTTCAAAGGTGACTCGATCAGGAAACCAAAAACCAAGCCACAGAAATGAAAATCAACTATCGAGAACTGAAGCAGCAGATGCGCTTAAAGGATCTGCTGACGAGGATCGGCTGGAAAAACACTGAGGGCCGCGGAGAACAACTCCGCGGCCCTTGTCCGTTACCGGGATGCTGCTCCAAAACCTCGACTGAACGACCAGTTACCGACCGTGCATTCAGTATCCACACCGGCAAAAACGTGTATCAATGCTTTCGCTGCCGATCGACCGGAAGTGTATTGGACTTCTGGCGAACTTACCGAGCCACCAACCTTCACGCTGCCGCCATCGAACTGTGCCAAATACTAGAAACTAGCAACCATACTCCCTTCTAAAACTGGCCACGAAACTCGCAACACTCCCCCAGCCACCCTGCGAAATTGGCTGATTCTTAGTTGCGATCGACACCTTATGCACCAACGGGAGTTTTCGAACGACCCCAGGACGGTTCGTCCTGCGTTACGAATGCGGACCGCAGGTGGGGCAGGATTCGACCGTTCCGGGAAGGAACAATGATATCCGGGAAGGACTATACTCTTTAGATTCACGAAGCATCGGACTGCATTCAGTGATTTGATCGATGCGCCAGACTGGGTATCTTCGGCGCAC
>JBGSJT010000650.1:0-2820 GCA_041741715.1 Pirellulaceae bacterium
GCTGCGCCGAAGTAAACGTTGCGCCACTGGACTTTCGCATCAGGCATGAATTTGAAAATAGCGGCGAAGACGACGAACACGACTGCGGCTTGAACCGCGTAGTTGATTGTGTTGGCAACGCCGCCACTCATGCCAATGATCTCACTGATTTTGTCGCCAGCGCTAGAGAATACCGAAGAAGCGACAATCGAAACGAGTAGCAAGAAACCCAGGCCCAGAATCATGGCAAACGACAACAGCCGTTTGCCGAGCACGCTCAAAATGCCAGAGGATTCGGGATCCGGTTTCACTTGCCAAACTCGATTGAGCGAATCCTGCAATGCTCCCACTACTCCTGTGGCACCAACGATGATGCCGGCGAAGCTCAGTAGCGTCTTCCACAACGTACCGCCGGATTCGCGGTTATTTTCCAGGATGGTGGAAATGCCTTCCGCCGCTGATTCGTTGCCGAGCATCTCAGTCGCTTGCTCTTTCAAGACAGATTGAGCCTTCTCTTTCGCATTGTCACCTTCGTAGGCAACCGACAGTCCAAACGTCAGCACAGTGAGCAACAGATACAGCAATGGCGGCAGTGCGAACGCAGTGTAGTAAGCGAGTGCTGCCGCCATCGTCGTACAGCGATCTTTCGAGAACTCAGCGAATGTTTGTTTCAGAAAATCCATTCGCTATTTACTCGTCCTTCGGCAACGTCACGTCGATCTCAGGAACTGTGACGGTTTCTTTCTCCATGATGACCTTGGGAACCAGAACCGTTTTTTCTTCGGTTGAGACATCGACATCGGGAGCGTCAACATCGTAGGCCGGCAACTGACCGGCGTCGCCACTGACGTCAACGTCGACGGTTGGCAGCACACCTTCGCGTGTTTTCTCAACATCGCATCCGGTCGCGGAGACGATGAACGCAGATGCGAGCATTGCGGCAGTGGTAAATTTGAACATCGTGTAACTTCCTGTGAGGCCAGTCGCTGTCGACGAGAAACGAATGGCCGGAGCATGATTGGAATGTCATTGGTCGACGATGGAGTGACAAGCAAAGGGTGTGCCCTAACTTGTGTTTCATATACGTATTCTGCCGAATTCAATAACAATTGTGGAAACAAACGACAGCCAAGACGAGATTGACCTGCAGCCACGAACCGTGGTGACGATGACTCGATGTTTTCCAACGACGCTGCGGCTGAACAATCGCGAGAAGCACGTCAAACTGAGCGAGTCGGCGGACTTGGTGATCACCAACGGTGGAATTGAGAAGGAGTAGGCACCGGAGTGATAGCGCTAAGCTGGACTCTGGCTCCCTGCAAGCACCGGCAAAGCAATTAGAGGATCAATGCCATCTACTTACTTAGCCCGGAGGGCGACAGATCGTTGACGGTGGCGTTAGCCACCTTTGTTACGTGCGCAATGAATGGATTAGTGTGCGATTAGCGCTGATCAGTGTTCCCAGATTTTACTTTTCGCGATTCTTGGAGGCGTGAAGATCGTCGATGACAAAGCGTTTCCATTCCAGCTCACCTTTCTTTCCAAAGTTGATGAGATAGCCAACCCGCTTGCGGGCGATTCGCATGTAATTGAACAGTTGTGCCTCATGATCCGAGCACAGCTCCTTCAACGCCTTCAACTCGACCACAATTTCACCAAATACCAGTAGGTCAGGTCGGTACTTTGCACTGAGAAGATGCCCCTTGAAGTAAATATCGAGTTCCGCCTGAGCCAGAAAGCCAATCGTCCGAAGGCCCAGCTCAACCTCCAATGCCGATTGGTAGACATCTTCAGCCATGCCGTAGCCAAGCTCGTTATAGACCTCGAAAGCGGCCCCCATTAGATCGTAACCTTCTTGCTTCAACATTACATTGGATTCCTATTGAAGGGCGAGTTTGGGGAACACTAATCTTCGCTAATCGAACACTAATTTTCCAGGATGCCGCTTAACATTGAGGCGTATGGGGTCATCGGCCTCCGGCCTGTTCAACGGGAACAAAACAATGACCTTTCAAATGCGCGTCAATAACAAATTTTTAGCGGTCCAGCGCTAGCCTTGGGTGTTGCGTGGTATTTTAGGGCGATATCGGCACCCGAGGCTAGCGCTGTCGGCTCAAAGTAGATGGCATTGGGCGTAGGCTCCCAACCTTACGGTTCCTCCGACTCGCATGCTGGGAGCTTACGCCACTTCAATTGCGTTACTCGGTGTTTGGCCGACCCCAAATCAATCCAGTATTGACAGTTTTTGAGTGCTCATGAGAAGCGTATGGCAATGGAGCCTAAAGAACAGATTCTTGCGGAGGTCCATCCGGTTGTGTTCCGCGCTCGACCGATCGCGTCAATTGCACTAACATTCGCATTCTCGCCGCTGTCGTTGCGATGGTCTTGTCACTCGCTGGAATGACGGTAGCTGGCTTTGCCTTCGACGAACGTGTCGTGATCGTGCCAGCGTCACTGTTGAGTTGGATCTGTGCGATTACTTTGTTGATCGTTGCCGCAGTCGCCGGCTACTGGGTACTGCTCAGTCGTTTTACGACATTGACGGTGACGAACAACCGTACGATCTATCAATTAGGCATCATTTCCCGCCAAACATCCGAAAACCAACACGATGACATGCGAAATATCCAAGTGGTTGTTCATCGGCTGCCACATCCCCAAAGGATCATCGAGCTGATTCGCGAAAACCAGGAATGAAGCAGGTGAGTCCGAAACTCGTGACAAGTCTCGCTACGGACCTGCCGGAAACTCTTGACGAGATCCACTACTGGCCTGTTGGATGACGTCTCGCAGCGCTTCGATACTGATGGGTTTGGTGATATGTCGATCGAAACCGGCCTC